>NZ_CAMCWY010000009.1 GCF_945882965.1 Sphingorhabdus sp. EL138 | reverse complement strand
GCGCAGTTCAAATATATCCTTGTCGACGAATATCAGGATACCAACGCCGTCCAATATCTGTGGCTTCGATTGCTGGCGCAGAAACGCAAGAATATCTGCTGCGTCGGTGATGATGACCAAAGCATCTATTCATGGCGCGGGGCCGAGGTTGCGAACATTCTGCGCTTCGAAAAAGACTTTCCAGGCGCAAAGACAATCAAGCTGGAGCAAAATTACCGCAGCACGCCGCATATTCTTGCGGCGGCATCGGGCCTGATTAATGCCAACAGCACACGGCTTGGCAAGACATTGTGGACCGAGCTGGACGATGGCGAAAAGGTTCGGATCATCGGCGTATGGGACGGCCCCGAAGAGGCTCGCCGCGTCGGTGAGGAAATCGAGGCAATCCAGTATAAGGGCGAAAGCCTCGACAGTATCGCCATCCTCGTCCGCGCGCAGCACCAGACACGTGAATTTGAAGACCGCTTCATACAAATCGGCCTCAACTATCGGATAGTTGGTGGTTTTCGTTTCTACGAACGTGCCGAAATTCGCGATGCCATTGCCTATTTGCGCATCGTCAATCAGCCCGCCGACGACCTCGCGTTCGAACGGATCGTCAACGTGCCAAAGCGCGGCATTGGCGACAAGGCGGTTGAGAAAATCCACATCGTTGCGCGCGCAGAACGCGCCGCTTTGTGCGTTGCCGCCGCGCGTCTGGTCGGGACCGACGAACTGACTGGCAAGGCACGAAAATCACTCGCGGACCTTGTGGTCGACATTGCCCGCTGGCGTGACGAGGCCGCGACGATGTCGCCTGCCAATCTGACACGCCTGATATTGGATGAAAGTGGCTACACCGCCGTCTTGCAAGCCGAACGCAGCGTTGAGGCATCTGGCCGCCTTGAAAACCTGAGCGAACTGGCCCGCGCGATGGAAGAATATGAAACTTTGGGCGACTTTTTGGAGCATGTCAGCCTCGTCATGGACAATGATCGCGGCGACACAGGCGCCAGTGTCACCATCATGACTATCCATGCCGCCAAGGGCCTTGAATATGACAATGTCTTTCTGGTGGGATGGGAAGAAGGCATTTTCCCATCGCAACGCGCGCTTGATGAAGGTGGCCTTGCTTCGTTGGAAGAAGAACGCCGCTTGGCGTATGTCGCGATCACCCGCGCCAAGCGCAAATGCACCATCATCCATGCCGCAAATCGCCGGATTTATGGCCAGTGGACCAGCAGCATCCCTAGCCGTTTCATTGAAGAATTGCCGCTCGACCATATCGAAGCAGAACAGACGATGACGGGCGGTGCATCCTTGTGGCGCGCGAACTGGAGCGAACAATCCGACCCATTCGCGCATCTGGCCGCCGCCAACCAGGGGCGAAGCAATGCGCGTGGCCCAGGCTGGCAACGCGCCGCCACCTCGGGCGGTTTCAACCCCCGCCCGCAACGTATAGCCGAAAACACGCGCAGCGCCGTCAGCCTGGGAAATAAGGGCCGAAGCGACCTCAGCATTGGCCTTCGCGTGTTCCACGAAAAATTCGGCTATGGCGCGATTGCGTTGATTGAGGGCAACAAGCTTGAGATCGATTTTGAACAAGCTGGCCGCAAACGCGTGATGGACAGCTTTGTAAGTCTAGGCTGAGCTGCTACGGTCGGGACCTCATGATGGGGCTGGTGAAATTGTGCGCATTGCACTTAGAAACATAAGCCGATAGGCGCTCAGGGCATGGCTGATATTACCCCTGAAATTCATCCGCTTAAAATTGCTGACTTCCGCTTTTACTGGATGGCGCGGTTTATGGCGGTGCTTGCGACGATGGGGATGGTCGTTGTTATCGGTTATCAGGCCTATGACATCGCCCGCAGCGATTATGGCATGTCCATTCGCGAGGCATCCTTGCAACTTGGCCTACTTGGGCTGGTGCAGTTCGTTCCGCTGGCGCTGCTAACGCCAGTGGCTGGCTGGGCTGCAGATCGTTGGGAACGGCGGACTGTGGCGCGGCTCGCCAATAGCATTGATATGCTGGTCGCGCTTGCTTTGGGTTGGTTCACCTTCATTGACGGACTAACCCTTCCACTCCTTTTCCTGTTTGCAGCATTGCACGGCGTCGCACGCGTTTTTGTCGGGCCGTCCATGTCGGCGATTGGACCCAATATCGTGCCGCCCGCATCATTGCCGCGCGCGATTGCCTTAAGCTCTATTGCTTGGCAAATCGGTTCCGTGATCGGCCCTGCGGCCGGCGGCTTGATGTTCGCCGCACATCCGTCACTGCCCTATTTTGCCTCGGCTTGCCTCATGTTGATGGCGACCATCAGCCTCAGCTTCGTTGGACCAGTCTACCCGCCGCCGATGGAAAAGAAAATTCACCCCATCCGCCAAATGATCGATGGCGTCCGCTATACTTGGTCGGAACGATTCTTATTGGGTGCCATAACGCTTGACCTGTTTGCGGTGTTGCTGGCGGGCGCAACGGCCATGCTTCCCGTCTATGCACGCGACATATTGATGGTGGGACCAGATGGGCTTGGGCAATTGCGTGCGGCACCGGCTGTGGGCGCGTCAGTGGTGGCACTGATGCTCACCTTCCGGCCGTTGCGCCATAATGTTGGCGCAAAAATGCTTTGGGCTGTGGTCATATTCGGGATTGCGACCATTGGTTTTGGCCTGAGCCATGAAATAGGAGCGCGAGTCTTCTCAGATGCGCGCATTGGTTTCCTTGATATGGGCGCTGGCATGGCCGTGGCGTTGGTCATGCTGGTCGTGCTTGGCGCATCGGACATGCTTTCCGTTTATGTGCGCTCATCCCTTGTGCAACTCAACACACCGGACAAAATGCGCGGACGTGTGAGTTCGGTGTCCGGCCTTGCCATTTCCGCGTCCAACGAATTGGGCGAATTACAATCCGGTGTGGCCGCAGCATTGCTTGGTCCCGTCGGCGCAGTTGTATTTGGTGGCGTTGGTGCCATATTCGTTACAGCAATTTGGGCAGGTTTATTCCCCGAGCTTAAAAACGCCCGCACATTCGAACCACAATATAGAGGAAAAAGTCCATGAAAGCACAATCGATCCTCGAAACCATTGGTAACAGTCCGCATATTCGCATGGGACGGATGTTCCCGAATGCAGAAGTCTGGATTAAATCGGAACGGTCGAACCCCGGTGGATCGATTAAGGACCGCATTGGCTTGGCCATGATAGAAGCAGCCGAAAAAGACGGGACGCTTAAACCCGGCGGCACAATCATTGAACCGACCTCCGGCAACACCGGCGTTGGTCTTGCCATGGTAGCAGCGGTCAAGGGCTATAAGCTCATTCTCGTCATGCCCGAATCCATGTCGCTGGAGCGTCGCCGCTTGATGCTGGCCTATGGCGCATCGTTTGATCTCACCTCGCGTGAAAAGGGCATGAAGGGCGCAATTGAACGCGCGCTTGAACTGGTATCACAAACCACAAATTCATGGATGCCACAGCAGTTTGAAAACCCCGCCAACATTGACGTCCATGTGCGCACAACGGCGCTGGAGATATTAGAAGATTTTGCCGACACCCCGATTGACGTGATGATTACCGGCGTCGGCACAGGTGGGCATATAACAGGTTGCGCCGAGGTTCTGAAAAAGGCGTGGCCAAATCTGAAAGTGTTTGCGGTTGAACCAACGCTGTCGCCTGTCATCAGCGGCGGCCAACCGGGTCCACACGCGATACAAGGGATTGGCGCTGGCTTCATTCCCGCCAATTTACACACGGCGTTGCTCGACGGCGTCATTCAGGTTGATCCCGAAGACGCCAAAGAAACCGCGCGCCGCGCCGCACGCGAAGAGGGCATGTTGGTGGGTATATCATCAGGTGCAACCCTTGCCGCGATTGCGCAGAAACTGCCCGAACTACCTGCCGGAAGCCGTGTGCTTGGTTTCAACTATGATACCGGTGAACGCTATCTATCGGTCCCGGATTTCTTACCGGTCGAGTAAACCAAAAATGCCGGGAAACATGTTCCCGGCATTTAATTCGTCCTGACCCTAATTTTCTGACGGTGCAGTAGGTGTTTACGCCGCTGCGAACATTTCCGGTGTAAGCGCCATGATCGCTTCGCTGCCCGCTTCAATCTTACGACGCAGCGCGCCACAATCTGGCATGTGACGCTCCGCAAAATAACGCGCCGTCACCAGCTTGGTTTCGTAAAATGACGCATTTCCTGTGCCTGCATCCAATGCCTTATGTGCGCTTTGCGCCATACGTAGCCATTGCAGACCAAGCGCAACTATGCCCATGATGTGCATATAATGATGCGCGCCCGCGCCGATATTGTTCGGGTTTGCCATGCCATTTTGCATGAACCACATCGTTGACGCCTTCAAATCGCCATTGGCCTTTTCAAGACGACCGGCCAAATCCGCCAGCGGTCCATCCTTCGCAGCAGCGCATTCCTCATCCACAATCTTGAAAAGCGCCTGAATTGCCCGACCACCATTTTGCGCGAGTTTCCGGCCAACGAGATCCATGGCCTGAACACCATTCGTGCCTTCGTAAATCATCGCGATGCGGGCATCACGCACATATTGCTCCATGCCCCATTCGGCGATGTAGCCATGGCCGCCATATACCTGCTGCGCATTGGTTGCGACTTCATACCCCTTGTCGGTACCATAACCCTTGATGACGGGAGTCAGCAAAGACAAAAGATCATCGGCCATCTGCCGCTCTTCTTCGGTTTGCGCATGATGCAGCAAATCGGCCTGCAACGCGCCCCAAAGGCACAAGGCACGCATGCCCTCGGTAAACGACTTTGCATCCATCAGCATACGGCGAACGTCCGGATGCACAAACAGTGTATCCGCCTTTTGGTCCATATCTTGCGGCCCGGTCAACGCGCGGCCCTGACGGCGATCTTGCGCATAATGAACTGCATTTTGGTAGGCGACTTCTGCAATGCCCAAACCCTGCTGCCCAACGCCAAGCCGCGCGATGTTCATCATGATAAACATGGCCGCAAGGCCCTTATGCTCTTCGCCTACCAAATAGCCGGTGGCACCATCATAATTCATGACGCAGGTGGCGTTGCCGTGAATACCCATTTTATGTTCAATCGAACCACATGATACCGCATTGCGTGCGCCAAGCGATCCGTCGTCATGCACATGGAATTTCGGCACGATGAACAGCGATATGCCTTTCACGCTGTCCGGTGCACCGACTGTTTTTGCGAGCACCAAATGAATGATATTCTCGGTCAGATCATGCTCACCCGACGAGATGAATATCTTGGTCCCGGAAATAGCAAAGCTGCCGTCTCCATTGGGTTCTGCCTTGGTCCGAATAAGGCCAAGGTCTGTTCCACAATGCGGCTCAGTCAGGTTCATTGTCCCGGTCCATTTGCCCGAAATCATGTTCGGGACATATTTGGCCTTCTGCTCCTCACTACCCTTGACCAAAATCGAGGATACCGCGCCCTGCGTCAGACCGGGGTACATACCAAACGCCATATTGGAACTCGATATCAGCTCCTCAAAGGCCATGGAGACGATGTGTGGCATGCCCTGCCCGCCAAACTCCAATGGGCCAGACAATGTGCCCCAACCGCCTTCGCAATACAACTTATAGGCTTCCTTGAACCCATCAGGGGTAGTCACGCTGCCATCCTCATGACGGGTGCAGCCCTGCAAGTCGCCGACTTGGTTCAAAGGGAAAAGCACGTTTTCCACAAACTTTGCGCCTTCGGTCAGGATCGCATCGATCATGTCAGCGCTGGCGTTTTCAAACCCTGGCAGATTGGCGTAGCGCTCAACACCCAAAACTTCGTTGAGGATAAACTGCGTATCGCGAACAGGGGCGGTATAGCTTGGCATTTTAGGTCCTTCAGATAGCAGTGGAGTGGGCTTAGGCCGCAGCAGATTTTTCCGCCGCCTCGACCTTTTCCACCGTTGAAACAAATTCGGTCAACTCGTTAATCGCGCTTTCAATATCGTGGCGCTGGGCCTTCAACAAATTGACGCGGTCGCGGCATTTTTCAATAGTCACGCGGCGCTGAATATTGCGGCCGTCGTTAAGGTCATACAAATCGATCATTTCGCGGATTTCGGCGAGGCTAAATCCGACACGCTTTGCCCGCAGTATCCAAGCAAGCCGGGCTCGATCGCGCTTTGAATAAATCCGCGCCAAGCCCATACGCTCCGGCGAAATCAGGCCCTGATCCTCGTAAAAACGCAATGCCCGCGCGGTTACCTCAAATTCGACTGATAGGTCGGATATCGTAAATGATTCCCGATTATGTGCGTCGGGCGTGTCGATGGTCGCATCGGTCCGCCTTTCGTCGCGCGTTACAGATTCCATAGCGCCTTCCCTCTTGGTTACCCTAATGTCACTAGTTTACGTTAGCGTAAACGTCAATCGGGGAAGTTACGACTGCGGTACGATATATCGCAGGTTAAACGGATGGCTCGGGCGGGAATGCTTCTGCTGGCTTTGGTGCCACAATCGGCGGCGGCAGCGCAGGGTCAGCGATTGCATCCGCTGGCCCGACCACAGGGTCTATGGCCGGCTGGGGCTCTGGCCGCTTGACGGGCGTTGACGTGTCTTGAAGAACGACTACCTCTTGACCCATTTGCGTTACGCCGAACAACGCCTTGGCAAAGACCATTGGCAGACGGATGCACCCATGCGACGCTGGATATCCCGGCAAGTCGCCCCCGTGGATGGCAATACCATCCCAAGTCAGGCGCTGCATAAATGGCATCGGTGCGTTGCTGTAGAGGTTGGATTTGTGGTCCACATTTTTCTGCAGAATGTTGAAAATACCTGTCGGCGTTTCCTTACCCATTTTCCCCGACGAAATTGTGCTGAAGCCAATGAGCTGGTCATTCTGAAACACATAGATACGCTGCGTATCAAGCACGATGACGATTTTCATCGGTCCTTCATAAACGTCCTGCTTCACCCAAAGAAACTGTCCAGGCTTTAGCGCGTCAACAGGTCCTTTTTTGCGTGGCTTTGCTGCTGGCGTTGTAATCGGGGATTTGACTGTGGGTGGTGTTGCCGCAGGCGGCACAGCAGATGATTGCGTTGGCGCTGGTGGCGTTGCCAAGGCCGCATCCGCCGGAACGACTTGTGGCAGTTGACCTTGCTGAATAGGCGCAGGCTGCGCCTGCCCCAATGCTTGCGCTGAAGTCATGCCCGGCACGGCACTCAACAACAAAAGCGCGATTATGCCCTGCAATTTGCGGATACCCGCGCCGAAACCCATGAAACTGCCCCAACTGCCGGATGTTGAACCGCACAAGGCAGCGTCGATATGGGCGTTACCATCATAGATGTAAAAACTCGACAGCAATTTTCCCGCAGGCATATAAAAATTAAACCCAGACACGATGCGCCTAACCGTCCTACTTTTGCGCTCAAATGCTTCTGGAGGCCTGTTTATTTAAAGGATTGGTCTTTATCTGCAGGGAATGGACTTGGGACGCAGGCACTTCATTCATTCAGCAGTTTTAGGCGCGAGCCTGCTGACTGTTCCGTCAAAGGCGGCCGACATCATCTTTCGGTCGGGTACGGGGATCGAACCGGGCGGTGCATCGCCTGTATTGCTAGGCCGCGCGAAGGCGGCGTTGGCCGCGCATAAGGCGCGCATTCGCAACCATGATTTGCTTGCTATAGCGGACTTTTCCAAAGCTTCGCGCGACCCGCGCTTTTACGTTGTTGATCTGCGCAGCGGTAAATCCGACATGTTCCTCGTCGCCCATGGCAAGGGTTCGGACCCAAGCCATAGCGGCTGGGTGCAACATTTTTCCAACGCGCATGGGTCGGAAGCCACCTCAGCTGGCAGCTATCTCGTCGGCGAGACCTATTTTGGTCAATATGGAGAATCCCGCCGGCTAATCGGGCTTGATCCGCAAAACGACCAAGCCGAGGCCCGCGCGATCGTCATTCACCCTGCTTGGTATGTGAACCAGTCGCTCATTCACGACCAAGGCAAAATTGGCCGCAGCCAAGGCTGCTTCGCTTTTGCCAAAGATGACATCAATGTTATCTTGGAGCGTGTGGCCCCAGGATGCCTGTTATACGCCGATAGGGTTTGATATCAGCTCCGGTTGCCGGCTTTGAAAAAGCCGCAGATAATCCGCTTCCCGCTATTGCCGCTTGGGTCGGTTTTGTAATCATCGGCTTTTTCGTGAATGACAAGAGCGCCGCCATCGGCATCCAACAGACCGTTCGGTCCTGACAGCGTGATATTCGTCAACTTATACTCAAGCGTGATTTCAAGGTCAGCGCCCGCATCCACATTCGGCAAATCGCCGTGATGCGCGCCCATCGGGTTATCGCGGCCATGCTGCTTCATATCAGGGTTCCAGTGCGGCCCCGCGCTGGTGAAGTCGGGTGCTTGGCATTTACCAACCGCATGCAGATGCATGCCATAGGTCCCGGCGGCAGGCGCCCGGGCAGACAGGCTGAGAAACACGCCATCGCGCCGCTGCGATATGGTCGCAACACCGGCCCAACTGCCATCGGCACGGGCGAGATCAGCCGTCAGTACTTCGGACACCTCAGCCGTCTTTGTCGATTGCAGGGTCGCACAACTGGCGAGGATCGGAATGATGAAAATCGGCATTAGCTTGCGCATATTCTTCTCCTGAATCTGGGTGTGCATCAGCAGCATAACATCAACCGAGCGGCGCTCAATTTGTTTCATGCATTCAGTCTGCCCAGTCATGTGGTTTAATGCCTTGTGCAAACAGCAACGCTGTCAGATTATTGTGCCGCACAGAAAAGTTCGCCGCTTGCGCCAATTGCGGGCGCGGATGATAGCCAACACCAAGGCCACCGCCGGATACCGCCGCAGCGATCATCGGCAAGTCATTCGCGCCATCACCAACCGCGAGCGCCGATTCCAAGGCAAAACCGCGCGCTTCTGCGGCGGCGTGCAGCACCAAACGCTTTGTCGATGCATCAACTATATCGCCCGCCAATGCGCCGGTCAGTCGCCCGTTTTTAATCTCCAGAATATTAGCATGCACGTCATGAAAGCCCAGCATATCAGCCACAGGCCCCGTAAAGCTTGTAAACCCGCCCGACACGAGCACCGCATGCGCGCCCCAGCCGGTCATCGTCCGCACGAGGATTTCGGCCCCCGGCATTGGCTGCACACGTTCGCGCAGGCACTGTGCAATGACATTCTCGTCCAGCCCCGCCAGCAGAGCGACCCGCGCCTTTAAAGCCTCGGCAAAATCGAGCTCACCTGCCATTGCCCGTTCGGTAATCGCAGCGATCTGCGGCTTAATGCCGGCATAATCGGCCAGCTCGTCAATGCATTCGACCGTAATCATGGTGCTGTCCATATCGGACACCAACAGCATTTTGCGGCGGTTGCCTTCATCCTGCACTACAATATCGAAACGATCCTCAAGCCCCGCCAGGGCCGCGCGCGCATCCGCTAAGTCGCCTGCAAACGATATGTCTACGGCTTTGCCCTCTGCCAGCCAGTCAAAAGCATTGGGGATAGAGCCAGCTTCGGCCAATCGATCCTTAGCCTCGGAAAAGTTGCCGCTTTCCAGACTGTCTGCTGCTATCAGAGTGCAAATGGGCATATCGAATCCTCATAATATGGTCGCGCTTATTGCGGGTCCGACGGCAAGCGGCAAGACGGCATTAGCGCTGAATCTGGCCCGATCCGGCAATTTCGAGATAATCAACGCCGACAGCGCGCAAGTATATTCTGATCTGCCCATATTGAGCGCCCAGCCCACAGCCGATGAACAACGCAGCGTTCCGCACCATCTATTTGGTTATATCGACGGCGTCACACCCTGCTCTGCCGCGCGCTGGGCAACGGATGCAAAGCACCGTATTGCACAGGCTCATGCGGCAGGCGCGACCCCGATATTGGTTGGCGGTAGTGGCCTATATATCCGCACCTTGCTTGACGGCATTGCGCCCATCCCGGAGGTCGATCCGCAATTGCGCGCTGAGATACGTGCGATGCCGGTGGATCAAGCCTATGCCGCGCTTCAAATATATGATGTGTCCGTTGCCGCAACTTTGGCCCCCACGGATGTGAGCCGCATCACCCGCGCGCTTGAGGTTGTGCAAAGCACCGGACGCAGCATATTGGCATGGCGCGCAACCAAGACCGGGGGGATATCCGCTGACATCTGTTTGCGGCCTTTGCTGCTCTTACCCCCGCGCGATTGGCTATACGATCGCTGCGACAAACGCTTTGAACTGATGATGGAGCGTGGGGCAATTGGTGAGGTGGAGGCGTTGCTGGCGCGCAATCTGCCGCAAGATGCGCCTGTTATGCGTGCCATCGGCGTGCCCGAGATTTCGGCCTATCTTAAAGGCACGGTGTCGCGGGCAGAAGCGATCAAGCTCGGCCAAATCGTCACACGACAATATGCAAAACGGCAGTTTACGTGGTTCCGAAACCAAGCTCCAGCGGACTGGCAGCGTGCAAACGCAATCATAAATGATTCAAATATGGACAAATTTGAAATAATATTTCAATGAATGTATTTGACAAGTCATTTTCTAACCATTAGCTAGCGCGCTCTTGCTTACCCTATTGCACTGCAACATATTACAGCGGCTTAACACATAAGGATTATCCAGTGCCCGAAAAATCCGGCGCAGAAATTTTGATTGATACCCTGATTGAACAGGGCGTGGACACCATTTTCGGTTACCCCGGTGGTGCAGTTCTGCCCATTTACGACGCTTTTTTTCAGCAACAGAAAATTAAACATGTCCTCGTCCGGCATGAGGCGGGCGCTGCCCATGCGGCAGAGGGTTATGCCCGCGCAACGGGTAAGCCCGGCGTTGTGCTTGTCACATCCGGCCCCGGTGCCACCAATGCCGTTACCGGTATTGCCGATGCATTTATGGATTCCATCCCTATGGTCGTGCTGACGGGACAGGTTGCGACCAATTTAATCGGTACCGACGCCTTTCAGGAGGCCGACACCGTTGGCATTACACGCCATTGTTCAAAACATAATTATCTGGTGAAAGACCCCGCCGAACTCGCAACGGTCGTGCGGGAGGCTTTTACCATCGCCACCAAAGGACGTCCCGGTCCGGTTGTTATCGACATCCCAAAAAATGTGCAGGTCGCAAAGGCTGCAACTGATGTGAAGCGCCCTACCCGATCACGCTTCACCTATGCTGGCGAAGCTGACTATGCCGAAATCAACCGCGCGGTCGAATTGATTGCCAACGCCAAGGCGCCGATTTTGTACACAGGCGGCGGCATCATCAATTCGGGCCCTGCCGCCAGCGAAGCCCTGCGGGAGCTAGCCGAGTTGACCGGAGCGCCCGTCACATCCACCCTCATGGGCCTTGGCGCATATCCCGCCTCCGGTGACGCATGGCTGGGCATGTTGGGCATGCATGGCACATATGAGGCCAATTTGGCCATGAACCAATGCGATGTCATGGTCTGCCTCGGCGCGCGCTTTGACGACCGCGTAACGGGCCGCTTGGACGCCTTTTCACCCGACAGCGTCAAAATCCATGTCGATATCGACCGTAGTTCGATGAACAAGACCGTGCGCGTTGACCTGCCGATCGTCGCTGACGTTGGCAAGGCCATGCGTCAGATGATCGATGTCTGGAAAGGCCGGAAAACCAAAAAACAGCCGCTAACCGAATGGTGGGCACGCATCGCGGATTGGCGCGCCGTTAATTGCCTTAGCTACCCCGGCAGCACGCAGGAAATCATGCCGCAATATGCGATTGAGCGCCTGTTTGAAGCCACCAAGGACAAAGCTCCGATTATCACGACCGAAGTTGGCCAGCATCAAATGTGGGCGGCGCAGCATTTCCACTTTGATGCGCCGAACAAGTGGCTGACCAGCGGCGGGCTTGGCACCATGGGCTATGGCCTGCCTGCCGCAATTGGCGCGCAAATGGGTCATCCAGACGCGCTTGTGATCGATATCGCCGGCGAGGCATCGATCCAGATGAACATTCAGGAATTGGCAACTGCCACGCAGTATCGCTTGCCCGTGAAGGTCTTCATCCTGAACAATGAATGGATGGGCATGGTGCGCCAATGGCAAGAGCTGACCTATGAAAGCCGCTATTCCGAAAGCTATTCGGACAGCCTGCCTGATTTCGTCGCGCTGGCCGAAGCGTATGGCTGGAAAGGCATACGTTGTGCGGACCCCGCCAAGCTTGATGATGCCATCGCCGAGATGCTTGCGCATGACGGGCCAGTGATGTTCGATTGCCGTGTGCACAAAACGGCAAACTGTTTCCCTATGATTGCATCGGGCGCAGCCCATACGGACATGATCCTGCACGCAGATCAGGTATCGGGCACCATGGATGACGAAGCAAAGGCGCTCGTATAATGCATATTAAGCAAGAACTTACAGAACGGCATGTGCTGACGCTCACCGTCGATAATGAAGCGGGCACGTTGGCCCGCATCGCTGGCATGTTCACATCGCGCGGCTACAATATCGATAGCCTTACCGTGGCCGATATCAGCGAGGACCATACGACAAGCCGGATAACAATCGTCACCAAAGGCCCGCCGCCCGTGATCGACCAGATCATCGCGCAATGCGAGCGCTTAATCCCCGTCCACAAAGTCACTGACCTCACTGAGGCCGGGCCACATGTGGAGCGGGAACTTGCACTGGTCAAAGTCAGCGGCACGGGCGATCAACGTGTTGAGGCCATGCGCCTCGCCGATATTTACCGCGCACGCGTGATTGACGCGACGGTCAACAGCTTCATATTCGAAATCACAGGCGGACCTGAAAAAATCGACACTTTTGTATCGTTGATGCGCGAAGTCGGATTAGTCGAGGTTGGCCGGACCGGTATTGTTGGCCTAATGCGGGGGGCCGGGGTCAGTTAACTGCCATATCGTCATCCTGAATGCGTTTGAACAACAAAAGCTGCTTTTCAGGATTTTGAAAATACGCCGTTGAAAGTAAGACCGTGAAGCACGTTCAGGGTGACGGCAACGAAGAAGGACGGAAGAATGAAAGTATATTATGACGCAGATTGCGACTTGGGCCTTATCAAAGACAAAAAGGTCGCGATTGTAGGCTATGGTAGCCAGGGCCATGCCCACGCGCAAAACTTACGCGACAGCGGCGTTGCGGATGTCGCTATCGCCTTGCACGCTGGTTCGGCAACGGCCCAAAAGGCAGAAGCTGCTGGGTTCAAGGTTTTGGCAAATGCCGACGCTGCGGCTTGGGCTGATATCCTCATGGTGTTGGCGCCAGATGAACATCAGGCCGCAATTTACGCAGATGATCTGCATGCCCACATGAAACCCGGCGCGGCTTTGGCTTTTGCCCATGGTCTCAATATCCATTTCGGCCTGATTGAACCGCGCGCGGACATTGACGTTATCATGATCGCACCCAAGGGGCCCGGCCACACCGTGCGCAGCGAGTATCAAAAGGGTGGCGGAGTGCCGTGCCTGATCGCAGTTGCGCAAGACTCAAGCGGCAATGCCCATGACATCGCACTTGCGTATGCTAGCGGCGTCGGCGGCGGACGCAGCGGCATCATCGAAACCAACTTCCGCGAAGAATGCGAAACCGATTTGTTCGGCGAACAGGCCGTGTTGTGCGGCGGTATCACGCATCTTATCCAGGCCGGGTTCGAGACATTGACTGAGGCAGGCTATGCACCAGAAATGGCGTATTTCGAATGCTTGCATGAGACCAAGCTGATCGTCGACCTTCTGTATGAAGGCGGCATCGCCAACATGCGCTATTCGATTTCGAACACCGCAGAATATGGCGACATCACCACGGGTCCACGCATCATCACCGACGAAACCAAGGCGGAAATGAAGCGCGTTCTCGCGGACATTCAATCGGGTCGTTTCGTTAAGAATTTCGTGCTCGATAACCGCGCTGGTCAGCCAGAGCTGAAGGCCGCACGCAAGGCCGCTGCGGCGCACCCCATTGAGGAAACGGGTGCAAAGCTGCGCGCGATGATGCCATGGATTGCAAAGAATAAGTTGGTGGATCAAGCGAAGAACTAATCGCTTTTTCATAGCTTGACTCATTTGGGGGAGGCATCGACACTGATGCCTCCCCCTTTTGCTATTTGGAGCAGACTCATACGTAAGCTTTTATGTGCCCTTCCCCTCCTGTTCGCTGTACCGCTCATCGCGCAAAGTGCGCCGCAAGTGCCCGGAACGATGGAAGTCGTCCGCGTTACCGCGGGAACCTACAACACCGACCCCGGCCACACGCTGATCGGCTGGCGCGTCAGCCATTTTGGCTTCAACGATTATTTCGGTATTTTTGGAGATGCGACAGGAACGCTGACACTTGATCCAGCCAATCCGAATGCTGCCAAGGTCGATATCACTATTCCTATTGGCAAGGTCACAACCGCAAGTGCTGGCCTGACAGGGCATCTTCTGCGCGCTGGCAAGGACGGCGGCAAGGCTGACTTTTTTGGCCCTGCGCCAACCGATGCCAAATTCGTGTCAACAAGTGTCGTGGCATCGGGCACCACCGCCAAAATCACTGGCGACCTGACGCTCAACGGCGTCACCAAGTCCGTGGTGCTTGACACCAAATTTTCAGGCGCGGGCAATAACCCGTTCAACAAGAAATCCACCATCGGCTTTCACGCCACGTCGGTCATCAACCGCAGCGCATTCGGCATCGGCTATGCCGTTCCGATGATTTCGGATGACGTAACGCTGGACATCAGCGTCGCCTTTGAAAAGGCAAGCTAGTCCGCAATACAAATTGTCCCCCCGACTTGATCGGGGGTCCATGGCCTGACTTGTCGGTTTACACATCTACCGCGGGCCATGGATCCCCGCATCCGCGAGGTTGACACAGGTTGGTGATTAAGCGCTTACCCTAAATAGCGCGCATCAAGGCTGGCTTTCGCTGCGCGATATTCGGCCTCAAGCTGGTCAACGAATTGCGCGACGGTTTGCACTTCTTTGATCGCGCCAATGCCTTGGCCTGAACCCCAAATGTCTTTCCACGCCTTGGCATCGCTATTACCGCCGGAACCGAAGTTCATGGTCGAAATATCGCCCTTGGGCAGGTTATTCGGATCCATACCAGCGCGCTCAATCGACTGGCGCAGATAGTTACCGCTAACGCCCGTAAACAGGTCGGAATAGACAATGTCCGCGGCCTTCGCCTCCACGATATCTTCCTTGTAACCGTCCACGGCGTTGGCTTCTTTGGTCGCGATAAACGCGCTGCCGATATAGCCAAAATCGGCGCCCATGGCCTGCGCTGCAAGCACCGAGGCACCGTGCGCAATGGAACCGGATAGAGCGACAGGTCCATCAAACCATTCGCGAATTTCGCGCATCAACGCGAAAGGCGACGTCACGCCCGCATGGCCACCGGCACCCGCCGCAACAGGAATGAGGCCATCGGCGCCCTTTTCAATCGCCTTGCGCGCGAAACGGTCGTTGATGACGTCATGGAGCGCAATCCCGCCCCAGCTATGCACGGCTTTGTTGAGTTCTTCCTGCGCACCGAGCGAGGTAATGGTAATGGGCACCTGCCATTTGGCGCACATGGCAATATCTTCCTGCAGCCGGTTATTGGATTTATGGACAATCTGGTTCACCGCATATGGCGCGGCGGGACGGTCGGGATTGTCGCGGTTATGGGCCGCCAGTTCTTCGGTAATCTGATGCAGCCATTCGTCCAACTGGCTTGCAGGGCGCGCATTGAGCGCCGGAAACGACCCGACGACACCCGCCTTACATTGCGCGATAACCAGTTCTGGCCCAGACACGATGAACAGCGGTGAGCCGATCACTGGAAGCCGAAGATTGTCAAAAATTGCCGGAAGTGCCATGCGTCGAATCCCTTGTTAATTCACGAGTTATGTGGGGATTAGCCACAGCATGTCGCAGCTGTCAAACCCACCTTTTTGCACGGGCGATTCCGTAAGGTAAGGCGCTCCAAATGGCGCGCTTCTTCCCGCCCAATCCTCGGCATAACCTCAGATAAAAGGCCACAAGAGCGTCCCCAGCGCACCTGACCCGCCGGGGCAAACCGATTGCCTTAAGCCCCGTTAGCAGCGCTTAGAATGGCTCTGACGGACGCTGTGGCCACGTCCTGACTGATGCCGACGCCAAATAATATCGGACCGTCGCCAACGCGGCATTCGACATAAGCGGCGGCGCGGGCATCGGTACCATGGCCAATCGCGTGCTCGCTATAGTCGATGATATTCAGCGGACCGCCCAGCGCGTGTTCCAATGCGTTGGCAAGGCTGGAAATCAGACCGTTGCCGCGGCCGCTGACGCTCTGTTCGACGCCATCTATGCGGATGTTACCTGCAAAGATGCGTTCGTCCTTTTGCCGCTGGCTTTGGGTCTCATGGAAATCGATTAATCGGAACCGGCCCTCACCCTTTAGATAATAGCGCTTTTCAAACGCCTCCCAAATATCACTGCTGGTCAGTTCGCGCCCGTTTGTGTCGGACAATGTCTGCACGGTGGTCGAAAAATTCGCCTGCATCCGTTTGGGCAGCTTCAAACCTTGGTCCTGCTCAATCACCCAAGCCACGCCGCCCTTGCCGCTTTGCGAATTTACGCGGATAACGGCTTCATAACTGCGGCCCAAATCGGCAGGATCAATGGGGAGATAGGGCACGCGCCAGATTTCATCATTCTGCCGTTCCTGCGCCGCAAACCCTTTTTTAATCGCGTCCTGATGCGATCCTGAAAAGGCGGTGAATACCAATTCGCCAGCGTAGGGATGCCGCGGGTGAACGGGCAACTGGTTGCAATATTCGACCGTCTGAATGACCTCATCAATGTCGCTAAAATCAAGGCCGGGGTGCAGCCCTTGGGTATACATGTTAAGCGCCAGCGTCACCAAATCGACATTGCCGGTGCGCTCGCCATTACCGAACAGGCAACCTTCAATGCGGTCCGCGCCTGCCAGCAAGCCCAATTCGGCGGCTGCGATGCCGCTACCCCGGTCATTGTGGGGATGCAGGCTGATGACCACATGATCCCGCGCGCTGATATTGCGGCACATCCATTCAATTTGATCGGCATAGACATTGGGCATGGCGGCCTCAATCGTCGCTGGTAGATTTAGGATCAGTGGCTTTGCCGCGGTGGGTTGCAGCACGTCCATCACCGCTTCGCAAACCTCAAGGCTGAATTCGAGCTCAGCGGTCGAGAATGTTTCGGGGCTATATTCAAAATGCCAGTCGGTTTGCGGATATTTCGCGGCTTGCTCTTTAAGGATATTTGCGCCTTCAATGGCGATCGCCTTCACGCCCGCTTTGTCGAGGTTGAAGACAATATCGCGCCACGCCGGGCTGACAGCATTATAGAGATGGACGATTGCTCGTGGCGCGCCGGCCATGCTCTCGAACGTTTTTTCAATCAGGTCACGCCGTGACTGCGTCAGGCTTTGGATCATAACGTCATTGGGAATACGTCCGCTGTCGACGAGCCCGCGAATAAAATCAAAATCGGTGGCGCCCGAACTTGGGAAACCAACCTCAATCTCTTTTACGCCGACCTTCAGCAACAGGTCGAAAAAGCGTTTCTTCTTCTCTGCGCCCATAGGGTCAATAAGCGCTTGGTTTCCATCACGCAGATCGGTGGAAAGCCAGCGCGGCGCGCGGTCGATGGTCCGCGTCGGCCATATGCGGTCAGGCAAATCAATTTGGGGGAAGGGTCGGTATTTACGCGATGGATCGGAAAGCATCATGATATATGGCAACTTCGCTGAGACGCCCAACTCAGGGGCTAAATTTTGCAGTGGTAAGGCCCTTAGGCGGGTTGCCGAACATGGCCGACAAAAGAGGCACGCCTAAGGGCGTGTAAGTCGTAGTAGGAGAAGCGAAAGGGCATTGCGCGTTTTCATAATGTTTTAACGATAGCGATATCGATCAACATTCGTCCAGTCTTAAAATGCGTCGGGGTTATTTTGTTACGAAAATGGCGGGCACACAAACCAAGAATTAAGGCAGGTCAGATTTCAACCTGGCTGCCCAGTTCAACCACGCGATTGCTTGGCAATTTGAAGAAAATCATTGCATTGGCCGCATTGCGCAGCATCCAGGAGAAAATCTTTTCCCGCCAGATCGCCATGCCGGGTATTTTGGATGCGATCAATGTCTGACGCGAAAGGAAAAAGCTGGTTTGCATCATGTCAAATTTGGGACCGCACAAATCAACTAAGTCGAGGGTTGCAGGCACATTGGTCTCTTCCAAAAAGCCAAAGCGCATTTTTACGCGGTAAAAACCTTCACCCAAATCCTTACAGATTATACGGTCCGAGCTAATAACATAAGGCACATCCTCGATCTGCACGGTTAGGATGATGACGCGTTCATGCAAGATGCGGTTATGCTTGATATTATGAAGCAAAGCCGAAGGGACACCGCTCGCTGCCGACGCCATAAATATCGCCGTACCCGGAACGCGGGTCGCACTATTGGCGGCGGATTTGATAAAAATATCCATCGGCATGGTGCTTTCCGCCATGCGTTCGCGCATCAATGCCCGCCCGCGTGACCACGTCGTCAATAATGTGAAGATAACTAAGCCGATTACCAAAGGCACCCATCCGCCCGATGGCACCTTCAACAAATTGGCGCCCAAATAGGCAAAGTCGACGATGAAGAACAAAGCGAGGATTGGCAGCGCTTTCCACTTTGGCCATTTCCACAGCGACAGCAGGACGACCGCAATCAAACATGTATCGATGAACATAGCGCCCGTCACCGCAATACCATAAGCGGCGGCAAGATTGGACGATGACTGGAAAAATAGCACCAGCAACAAAACCATCACCGCAAGGCCCCAGTTAATCGCTGGAATGTAAATCTGGCCAGCGGCTTTCTCGCTGGTGTGTAATATGCTGAGGCGCGGCATGAAGCCCAGCTGGATTGCCTGCTGCGTCAAAGAAAACGCCCCGGAAATAACCGCTTGGCTGGCGATAACGGCCGCCATGATTGTCAGGAAAATGACAGGGGTGCTTATAAGTTCTGGCACCATCAGGAAGAATGGATCACGAATGGCCGCCTGTGCCTCTTCGGGGGTCATCGACAATATCATTGCCCCCTGCCCCATATAATTTAGCATCAGCGCAGGCAGCACGAAGAATAGCCAGCTAAACTTAATGGGCCGCCGGCCAAAATGCCCCATATCGGCGTAAAGTGCCTCCGCACCCGTCACAGCAAGAACAACAGTGCCCATCGCCACAAAGGCGCGAAAACCGTCAATATAGAAAAAATAGAACATATTCATTGGGTTCAGAACGTCCAATATGATCGACGGCATCTTTGTAAGATGCAACAGACCCAAGCCCGCCAATGTCGCGAAATAGACCAACATGATTGGCCCAAACCAAGCCCCCACTTTCGCCGTACCGCGTGACTGAAATGCAAACAGCGCGCCGATGATCACAACCGATATCGGCAATATCCATGCGCTAAAGCCTTCGTTCACATATTTCAGACCTTCTGCCGCCGACAAGATCGACATGGCAGGCGTAATCATGGAATCGCCATAAAATAGCGCGGTTGCAAATACCCCAAGCATGACAAAAGGCGCCGTCCATTTCGCGCCAGCCGTCTGCCGGTTGATAAGCGCCAACAAAGCGAGGCTTCCGCCCTCACCCTTGTTGTCGGCTTTCATGATGGTGAATACATATTTGAGCGTCACGACAATCATCATCGACCAGAACACAAGGCTCAAAACGCCTTTAATATGCATCGGGTCGGGCGCTATCGGGTGGTGCCCGGCAAAGGTTTCACGGAACGCGTAAATCGGGCTAGTGCCGATGTCGCCGAAGACAACGCCAACAGTGCCCACGCATAAAGCCAGCAGCGAGCCTTTTGGGGCATGGCTGTGACTGTGATCTTGGTCACTGTGACCAAAATCGTCTGCTTGCGGTCCAACCATATTGTTTCCCCGGCTTTTGCCCCAGACGCCACCTTTTCCGTGACTTGGGCGCGGGCATTAGCATGGAGCACTACCCTTCACAACACAGCAATGATATGTTCAAAAACTATAAAAAAATTAAATAATCAATTACTTGGAGTTTATACTTGATTCTGCTTGTGCCGCTTGCGCTTGCAAGGCCTTTGCCGCCTGCAGTTGCGACTCAATCCGCGTTTTCCATTTGGCTTTCGGGGTCGCCAGTGAAACGGTTTTTTCCCAGAGCAAAATGGCCCCATCAAGGTCCCCGGCAAACAAACGCGCGAGCCCCACAAAATAATAAGGCGCAGGATAGTTAGGCCGAATTGCCCGCGCTTTGTCGAATGCCAATTGTGCGGGCGGGGACATTTGCCCCTCCGAACCTGTGGCCAATTGGTTGTTCGCGCCGCCAGCAACCGCGCGTACTTTTAAGGCGTTCACGCTGGCTTGGGTCAGTATGGCCCCCAAAGCGCAGGGGCTGAAGATATCTGCATCGACGGTCATGATCGCGTCGGCAGGAACGCTATTGCCGCCAAGTTCCGCCGCCAGATCGGCGGCCCGTTGCGCATCGACATCGGCCAATGTCAGCTTTGCCCCTTGCTGCGCCAAATAACGCGCCAGACCGCCGCCAACACTGCCTACGCCCTGAATAGCGACGTGAACGCCCGACATGCTATCGGTCCCAAGCGCATGCTTTGCCGCAGCCTCCACGCCCAGATATACACCACGCGCCGTATAAGGACCGGGATCGCCGCCTTGCTCCGGCAATCCGGCAACATGCGACGTGACCTTCGACAAGGACACCATGTCTGCTTCGGACATGCCGACATCCTGCGCTGTGATATATTGCCCGCCGAGCGAATCCACCGCGCGGGCAAATGCGTCGAGCATATCCTGCTTTTTGGTGCGCGCTGGGTTCGCAAGAATGACTGCTTTGCCACCACCGGCAGAAAGTCCCGCCATCGCGTTTTTGTAGCTCATGCCGCGCGACAGGCGCAGCGCATCTATAATCGCGGCCTGGGAATTGCCATAATGCCAAAAACGCGTTCCACCGGCTGCTGGCCCCAAGTAAGTAGAATGCACTGCGATAACGGCCCTTAGCCCAGTTGCCAGGTCGTCAAAGACGTGAACCGCCACATGCGAGTCAAAATCAGGCAGGTCCCAAATGGCGGGCATGATATATTTCCTTGTGCGAAAAATGGCCCTCGGGCGTTCGGAATCATATTACATTTTTGCGTAAAAATATTACGCAAAAATGTCACATAGATTTCGCAGTGGGTAAAATGGGGCGACCGAGGGGTCTTGAACCCCCGACCTCTGGTACCACAAACCAGCGCTCTAACCAACTGAGCTACGGTCGCCATAGCGCCACTGAGGCAGGCGCGATCCCGTTTTTCGGTCTAATCTTAGACCTGAAATATGTCATGTGCCGAGCCGAAGCCCGGCACATCGAATATCTTATTTCTTCAGGCTGAGGCCCCCAAAACGCTTGTTAAACTGGGCAACGCGGCCACCCGTGTCAAGCATACGGCCCGAACCGCCGGTCCATGCCGGGTGCGATGTCGGATCGATATCCAGAGCGAGGGTGTCACCTTCCTTGCCCCAAGTGGAGCGTGTTTCGAAGATGGTGCCATCGGTCATCTGCACCTTGATCATGTGATAATCGGGGTGAATGTCGGCTTTCATAGTTAAATCCTTTGTTCAGTCACCGGTTTCCGACCGGCAACCCTAAATTCGGAAGCGCCGCGCATAGCGGGGAGCGGACGCGATAGCAACATGGAAATATTGTAGAACCGGGGCGCGGCGGATTTACAACTCCGTACCATTCACGCTTATGCCTCATTAAGCAGCCGCCTCGGCAATCATCGCCATAAATTGGGCCTCAGCGGCGATTTGGTCGCCGACCATGGCACGTCCGGCAAATTTGCAAACGCGAGCACGTTTCTGCACAAATTCAACGTGCAAATGCAAAAGGCATCCCGGCTCAACTGGCGCGCGGAACTTGGCATTGTCGATCGACATGAAATACACAAGCTTGCCCGAACCAATCAACCCAAGGCTTTCCATCGCCAACACGCCAGCCGCTTGGGCCAATGCCTCGACAATCATAACACCCGGCATGATGGGTCTTCCCGGAAAGTGCCCCTGAAAAAACCCTTCATTCATGGTAACGGCCTTGACCGCGCATATCCGCTCGTCAACGACAAGCTCTTCTACGCGGTCAACCAAAAGCATGGGGTAGCGGTGCGGAAGCACCGCCATGACCCGGCGTACGTCATAATAACTGAAATCGCCCCCTGACATGCAGTCTAGCGGCTTTCAGGCTGCGCTGCTGGGTTTGCAGGCCGGGCTTGCGCGGCAGCGGCTTGTGCTTGCTGGGTCGCTGCGTTGATCAGTTGCTGGATCTGCTGATATAAGGCGCCAATCTGGCGCGACGGACGCCAGCCGGCGGGCGGCGTGATAGGCACGGATGGTACGGCCTTATCAAGCTCTGCTGTAATCGCAGCAGTTACGTCAACTGCTTCTGGTGCCCACACAAACGCATCGGGCGCAAGAATGACATTGATTTTCTTAGCGGTAATGACTGCCTGCTGTGCAGTGTCATACTTCAACGCAATCTGTTCGACGGCATAAAGCTGCGCAAGGAAGACTGGCTCTTGAAGCGTGTTCAGTTCCTTTTGCTTCGCATCAATTTGCGTCAGCAACGGGTTCTTTGCTTGAATGGCGACATCCAGCTCAGCCTGTGTCAGCTCCTTGTCCTTGTTGGTATCAAGCTGCGCATTCAGATTGTTAATCTCTACGCGCTTGGCTTGCAATTGCTGTGCCACGGTCGCGTATTGCTCACCAATTTGCTGATAGGCTGTGCCAAGCGCCTTTGAACGGGTGATTGCAACCGCTGTGTCAGCGGTAGCAATGCCTGCAACTTGGGCAGACGCTGGTGCCGAAATGGCAGCTACTGACAAAAATGCAACGACGAGAATGTTTTTACGAATTTTCATTAGAATTGCGTTCCTACGTTAAATGTAAATAATTTGGTATCGTCACCCGGCTGCGTGAGCAAAGCACGGGCGATATCAATCCTGAACGGACCAAAGGGTGAATTCCAGTTCACGCCAAAGCCAACCGACACGCGCGGCTTCCATGAGTCGCCGAGGAAGCGTTCTTCGAAACGCAGCACGGCAACCCGGGCCGAGCCATCAGCATTTATAGCCGTGGTGGATGTTTGAAGCAAGCCAGTGGAATCCACAACATAATATAGTGGCGCACCTTGCGTGCCGTCTGACAGCACTTCGCGCTGCGTTGCCGTCTGCAAAACAGGGCGGGTCACATCAAACACAGAACCCACATCGAGGAACAAGGAAGGACGTAAGCCAAGCTCTCTTGCTCCACTGCCCAGCGGAATTTGAAGTTCGGCACGGCCAAGATAATAGAAACGTCCGCCAATCGCATCGTCCTGGATCTGGTTACGATCAGTTAGCGGCGCATTCACGGCCAGTCCGTTTACAACCTGACCTTCGAAGAACACACGCTGCACACGTGGGCCGACACCGCGAATATCGAAACCCCGCATTTGTGGCTCACCCAGATAAAAACGATCGGTCAGACGGACATCGTCAATACCGTCGGCGGTGCTTCCGCGGTTTTCCAACGGGTGGATATACCCACCTTCGAAAGATAATCCGAAAATGAAGTTGCCAAAAGGCTTCCAAAATTTATCAGCGTTAATCCGCGTTTTAACATATTTGACGTCACCACCAAGCCCGGCAAAATCCTGACTTACACTGAAGCTTTGGCCGCGTGTCGGGCGAATGCGGTTGTCGCGATCATCATAAAGCAATGTGTACCCAATGGACGATGTCAGCCGCTTACCAATGGCATCGCACAAGAAACGTCCGGCGATGAGTGGGTCGCATGACCGTTCAAGCGGCCCTGCTCCATCCGGGTCAGAGAAGAAGGTGTTCTCATCAAGCGAAACATCATCTTGACTCAACCCGTAGCGCGCCTGAAAATAAACAAACTCATTAACGGGCACACCAACGCGCACTTGCAGACCTGTTGTGGCTTGCTGATAGGTCGTGTTGCGCTCGTTGTTGAAGTAGTTGAAGCTGTTTACATCGCGGCGGAAAATGTCGCCCGATACAGCAATCGAACGATCAAACAAATAGGGCTCGGTAAAGCCGATTTCCGCTGATTTGGAATAAGACGAATAAGAAATGTTCGTCCGCAGTTCTTGCCCCAAGCCGCGGAAGTTCCTTTGCCTGATCGAACCTTGGAAAATGAAGTTTTCAACCGACGAAAATCCGGCCGACAGTGACAATTCGCCCGTCGGTTTTTCTTCGACATTTGTGCTTAGAATGATGCGGTCGGGCGCACTGCCCTGCGCCTGTTCGACTTCAAGGTCTTCCTGAAAATAGCCAAGCGATTTGATACGATCTGCGGTCCGCTTGACTTGAATACTGTTAAACGCGTCCCCTTCATTCAGGCGGAATTCGCGGCGGACAACCTTATCATGCGTCAGCGTGTTGCCGTTAATGTCAATCCGTTCCACAAACACGCGCGGAGATTCCGCCACGTTGAACGTAATGCCCATTGTCAGCGTTTCTTTATCCCGCTGAAAATCAGGGTTTACGTCGGCAAAGGCATAACCAAATAAACCTGCGGTTTCCGACAGGCTCTCGACGGTATCCTCAACCATTTTGGCGTCATACCAGTCGCCTTTTTTCATGCGCAAAGTCGTCGTTAGGCGCTCTGAATCAAAATCGCGGATTTGGCTTTCTACCTTAACGTCGCCAAATTTGTACCGGTCCCCTTCTTCCACCACATAAGTGATGATGAAGTCCTGCTTATCAGGCGTCAGTTCGGCGACTGCGGAAACCACGCGGAAATCGGCATAGCCCTGTGTCAGGTAAAATTGACGCAGCTTTTGCTGGTCAAAAGCTAAGCGGTCCGGATCATAGCTGGTGCCGGAGCTGAAAAACTTGTAAAACCGGGCTTGTTTCGTGACCATTTCGCCACGCAGCTGGCCATCGGAGAACTTGTCGTTGCCGATGATGTTGATCTGCCGAACCTTGGACTTGGGCCCTTCGGTAATTTCGAAAACAATGTCTACGCGGTTTTGGTCGAGCTGAACCAATTTAGGCTCAACAACCGCCGCAAAGCGCCCCTGACGCTTGTACAGCTCAATGATGCGCGCAACATCGGCGCGCACTTTGGATCGCGAATAAATCTGGCGCGGGGCAAGTTTGATTTCTGGTTCAATTTTGTCATTCTTGATGCGCTTGTTGCCTTCAAGAATGATGCGGTTCACCACTGGGTTTTCGCGCACCTCAATAACAACCGCGCCGGCGTTATTGCGGACAGCAACATCCGCGAACAATTCGGTCGCATATAGGTCCTTCAACGCTTGGTCACCTGTTACCTGCGTCCATGGCTGCCCCGCGCGTAAGCGAATATATGATCGAACTGTATCGGCTTCGAGTCGTTGCGTGCCAACGACAGTGATCGATTGAATGGTGTCAACAGGGGCGTCTACCACAGGCTGCGCAGCGGGCGTCGCCGGCGCAGTCTGTGCCAAAGCGGGAGTCATCGTGCCCGTCGCGGCAAGCGCCGTCGAACCCATCAAATACATGCCAAAGTTTTTGAAGTTGCCGCGAGGTCTACTTTTCATTGTCATCCGATCTGATGTGCGCCCCCACCGGGCGTTGGCATATTGCCGCTAAAATAGTTTTGCGTCTCTGCCCGATGCAGCGCGCGCAATCAAGTATGCAATGCCCTCAACCGCCTCCGAAAAGACCGAAAGACGCAAGGTCATTGAAAGTTACCATTATCATAAATGCCGCGAGCATCGCAAATCCTGCACGAAAGGCCCACTCCTGCACTACCGGCGTGGCTGGGCGCCGACGCACTGCTTCCACGGCGTAGAGCAACAAATGCCCTCCATCCAGCATCGGGATTGGCAGGAGATTGATGAACCCCAAGTTAATCGAAATAAGCGCTGCAAGGCTGATGAATGTTAAAATGCCAAGACTCATGGCTTCGCCTGAAACTTTTGCGATTTTCAACGGCCCGCCCAGTTCGGAAATGGGACGTCGACCAGAGATAATCTGACCAAGGCCAATCACTTGCTGCCGCAAGATATTTCCGGTTTGAACAACTGCAGCCCACGGCGCCTCAAGCAGGCCCACTTCGCGGGCTTCCAATTTGCCAGCACCTATGCCGAGCCGGCCAATGCGGTATTCATTACCGAAACGATCAACTTCGATAGCCGCAGCGACCGTGGCTTCCTTGACCATGTTCGCACCGTCGCGTTCGATTTCGATCACGACCTGCTCGTTGGGGATCATCACAATTTCGTTCGCCATTTCGTTGAACGTCTTGATGGTCCGGCCATTCAAAGTGAGGATGCGGTCTCCTTCCATCAGGCCCGCCACCGCAGCCGCGCTATTGGGCTGCACAACGTCAATTACCGGCGGAGTCACTGATTTCCCAAACGCCAACAGGAAACCCATCGCGATAAGGATGGCCAAGATGAAATTCACCGCTGGCCCGGCAAACACAATCAACGCACGTTGCCACAAGGTTTTGGACTGGAACGTCTGGTTGCGCTCCTCTTCTGGTAATTGTTTCCAGCCTTCGTCGGCTTGGCTGGCGGGATTCATGTCGCCTGCAAATTGGACAAAGCCGCCCAAAGGCAGCAAGCCGATGCGCCACAAGGTGCCACGTTTGTCGACCCTGCCCCAGATCTCCGGACCAAAGCCGATCGAGAATTTCTCGGCCTTCACGCCGAACCAACGCCCCACGGCATAATGACCCAGTTCGTGCACGACAACCAAACTGCCGATCAGCGTTATAAACGCAAGAGCAGTCACGATGATATTTGGCGATTCCATTGGCATTAGCTGACCTTTTGTATGAGCGTCTGCGCATAACGGCGCGCGGCTGCATCTATGCTGAACAAGTCATCGATGCAGGCTGGCAGATTGTTCGGTGCGTAACCGCACAGCGTATCTTCCACCAAAGCGGCGATATCGAGAAAACCGATTTGGCCATTTAAGAACGCCGTCACCGCGACTTCGTTGGCCGCGTTCATGATTGCCGGCTTTGCGCCGCCTTCGGATATGGCCGCGCGGGCAAGGCGCAACGCCGGAAAGCGCGCGATGTCCGGTTGCTCAAACGTCAACTGCCCAATATTCGCTAAATCCAGCGGCTTGCAGGTCGTAGCAATCCGCTCCGGCCATGCCAGCGCGCTCGCTATTGGAATGCGCATATCTGGCGATCCAAGCTGCGCTAAAGTCGAACAATCGACATATTCGACCATCGAATGGATGACCGATTGTGGATGCACAAGTATATCGATTTTATCCAAGCCCACCGGAAACAAATGATAGGCCTCAATCAGTTCAAGGCCCTTGTTCATCATGGTCGCGGAATCAATACTGATCTTCGCGCCCATGTCCCAATTGGGGTGCGCCACGGCCTGCGCTGGCGTTACGCCCCGCATCTCCTCAAGCGAAAAAGAGCGCAACGGCCCGCCGCTCGCGGTGAGCGTAATTTTACGTACTTGGTCAATCTTGCCGCCGGCAAGGCACTGGAATATCGCATTATGTTCGCTGTCGACTGGCAACAAAGCTGCGCCCGACCGGCGCACCGCGGCCATCATCAATGCGCCTGCGGAAACCAAGGCCTCCTTGTTGGCCAAAGCGATGGTCTTGCCAGCCTCGATTACAGCCATCGTAGAGGGCAATCCAGCACAGCCGACGATAGACGCCATTGTCCAATCGGCATTGCGCCTGGCGGCCTCCACAAGCGCTTGGGCGCCTGCTGCGGCTTCTATACTCGTCCCTGCCAATGCGTCCTTGAGATCGGCATAGGCCGTTTCATCTGCAACGACCGCCAGTTCGGCATCAAAATCCCGGGCCAACTGCGCTATGGCAGCCGCATTGCCGTTCGCGGTTAGCGCGACAACGCGATATTGGCTGCGATGTTGGCGAATGAGATCCAGTGTCGACAGCCCGACCGAACCTGTTGCGCCAAAGATGGAAACGCTGCGGGTCACAGGATCAGCAACCTGCCACATTTTGAAACAGCGTGATGACACCGGCGGCAAAAGCGACCGCAATAAGGCCGTCTGTCCGGTCAAATAACCCGCCATGGCCCGGTATCAATCGGCCGGAGTCTTTCACCCCTGCCCGCCGCTTCATCCAGCTTTCGAAGAAATCCCCCATTTGCGCGACCAACGCAAGCGCGGCCCCCGTCAGCATGAGGCCCGCCCAGCCATATGCAAGATAGGCATCACCATCGCCAGCATTTCCACCTCTAAAGGCGTAGATGCCTGCTTGAATGACAACCATCATAAGGCCCGCGCCAATAATGCCGCCAAAAAGACCAGACCATGTTTTGGACGGGCTAATTCGTGGCGAGATCTTGGCTCCGCCGATGCTTCGTCCCGCAAAATACGCGCCGATATCCGTACCAATGACACCTGCGATCAACAGAATTGCAGGTGTCATGCCGAAGAAAGGCGCGCTGAACAGTATCAAAGTGAAACATGCCAAGCCGACATAGGTCAGGCCGCCCAATAGCCAAAATATCCGCGCCTGCGGACTGTGCGCGAAACCGAGCACCAATTTGGTAAATTCAAAAAAAACACAAAGGCCTACAGCAATAACGAGGCCGATAAAGACATAGCCGCCCAGCCAGATCGCAATTATCGCAACCGACATCATGGCAACGCTGGACAATGTCCGTATGCCCAAATCCGATCGGGGTTTCAGCAGCGGCGCGACCTTATCGTTCATCGACCACCATAGCGCCGTTCCCGCCGCGCAAATTCGTTTAGGGCGGCAGCGAGTTCGTCTTTGTTGAAATCCGGCCATAAGGTTTCCGTAAACCACAATTCGGCATACGCCGCCTGCCACAGCATGAAATTGGACAGCCGTTGCTCCCCTGATGTGCGGATGAGCAAATCCAGCGGCGGCAAATCGGCTGTATCGAGATTGGCCTCAAGGCTCGCCGCATTAATTTCGCCCTGCGCAGCAGCAGCACGGGCCGCGCGGACCATTTCATCTTGCGCGCCATAATTCAGTGCGACCGCCAACGTCGTTCGGCTGTTCTTCGACGTCCGCGCGATGGATTCCTCAAGCATGTCCACAATATCTGGCGCTAATGCTTTATAATTTCCAATAATTTTAAGCCGCACGTTATTAGCGGCGAATTCATCAAGGTCAGATTTGATAAAATCGCGCATAAGGCCCATGAGATCACTGATCTCATCCTCGGGCCGTTTCCAATTCTCGCTGGAGAAGGCGTATAGGCTCAAGGTTTCAAGCCCGAGATCCCCCGCCGCACGGACAATGTTCCGGACTGTCTCGACACCGCGCTTATGCCCCATTGCCCGCGGTAACATCCGCTTTTTCGCCCAGCGCCCATTGCCATCCATGATGATCGCGACGTGGCGCGGCATTTTGCCCGTTCCTGCGGCAATGCGCTCTTGAGCTTCAGCGACAGCCATCACTTACCTAAACCCAATGAAGTTAAAGGGCTGGCCAAAATCACTGGCTCAGGATTTCCTTTTCCTTGTGCGCTGCCGCGTCATCGACCGCCTTGATCATTTCATCGGTCATTTTCTGGACTTCAGTTTCCAACCTTTTGCGGTCATCTTCACTGATTTCCTTGTTGTTCTCATCGGTCTTTAGCCCGTCGTTGGCATCGCGGCGCACGTTGCGAATCGCAATTTTTGCTTTTTCTGCATATTGGCCCGCCAGCTTTGCAAGCTCCTTGCGGCGTTCTTCGGTAAGGTCGGGAATAGGCAGACGCAGCGTTTGGCCATCGGTAATCGGGTTTAGGCCCAAGCCTGCCGAACGAATGGCCTTTTCCACTGGCGTCACATTTGACCGGTCCCATACCTGCACCGACAGCAAACGCGGCTCTGGCGCGCTGACGGTTGCAACTTGGCTCAACGGCATGTGTGATCCGTAAACTTCAACCACCACAGGATCAAGCAAGGTCACATTGGCGCGGCCCGTACGCAAGCCCGAAAGATCGCTTTTGAATGAATCCACGGCGCCCTTCATACGGCGCTCTACATCGGTTTTGTCATATTGCGGCATGGATCAATTTCCTTCGCTTGTTACCACAGTTGAAGTGCCGCTTCCGTCAAGCACTTTCAATATATTGCCCTGCTCCCGGATGGAGAAGACCACGATTGGAATATTGTTGTCACGGCACAAAGATACCGCGCTGGCATCCATAACCTTTAGATTATCTGCTAAGACACGATCATAGCTTAATGTTTCGTAACGTTTTGCTGTTGAGACCTTTTTGGGATCAGCATCATAAACACCATCAACCGAGGTCCCTTTAAACAAGGCATCGCACCGCATTTCGGCCGCGCGCAGCGCAGCCCCGCTATCGGTTGTAAAGAACGGCGCGCCAACGCCTGCGGCGAAAATGACAATGCGCCCTTTTTCCAAATGCCGTTCGGCACGGCGGCGAATGACCGGCTCGCAGACCTTGTCCATCTCAATCGCAGATTGGACCCGGGTCGGCACGCCAAGCTGTTCCAGCGCGTTTTGCATCGCGAGGGCGTTCATGACGGTGGCGAGCATTCCCACATAGTCGGCCTGCGCGCGATCCATGCCCTTGGCCGCGCCGGACATCCCACGGAAAATATTTCCTCCGCCGATGACCAGGCACAATTGGAGGCCAGTATCCTGCGCCGCCTTTACCTCTTCGGCCACGCGCGCGACCGTGGCAGGGTCAATGCCATAGGCTTGGTCGCCCATAAGCACTTCCCCTGATAATTTCAGCAGAATGCGACGATAGCCGTGCGCGCCCATAATGTCCCTCATTCTGATACGATAATGGCGCCCAGCTATAGGAGCCGCGCGCCACATCGCCAAGTGTCAATAACGTAGCTAGAAACCTAGCGAGATAACAAACTTTTGTCACCCCCGGCTTATTCGGGGGTGACCTAGTATGTCATTGCTCGGTTTAGCCTCCGACCGCAGCAGCCACTTCAGCCGCAAAGTCGGACACTTCCTTTTCGATGCCTTCACCAAGCTGGAAGCGGGTATAATCCTTCAGCACGATGGGTTTGCCAGCTTCTTTAGCAGCGGCGGCAACAACATCGGAAATCGGGGTCTTGCCGTCCATCACAAATGGCTGGCTCAACAAGGCATTTTCTTTCGCAAACTTCTTCACTGCGCCTTCAACCATCTTTTCGACGATATCAGCAGGCTTGCCGCTTTCCGATGCCTTTTCACGGGCAATGCCGCGCTCACGCTCAAGCGTTTCAGCGTCAAGACCCGTTTCGTCCAGCGACAGCGGGAATGCAGCGGCGATGTGCATCGCCAGTTGCTTGCCAAGGCCATCTAGCGTCGCCGCGTCCGCTTCGCTCTCAAGCGCCACAAGAACGCCGATGCCGCCCATGCCAGGCGCCGCAGCGTTATGGACATAAGAAACAACGCGGCCATTGGTGACCGATAGCGATTTGACGCGGCGGATGACCTGGTTTTCACCGATGGTTGCAATGTTGTTGGTCAAACGTTCCTGAACGGTTTCGCTATCGCTATAAGGCGCGGCCAAAACGGCTTCGGCTTCGTTGGCAGATAGGCCAAGAGCAACTTGGCTAACGGCAGCAACAAATTCCTGGAACTGTTCGTTTTTCGCAACAAAGTCGGTCTGGCTGTTAACTTCGATTGCCGTACCCTTGGTGCCTTCTACAGCAACGCCGACAAGACCTTCGGCTGCGGTACGGCTGGATTTCTTGGCAGCGGTTGCAAGGCCCTTGGCGCGCAGCAAGTCAACGGCGGCTTCGATATCGCCATTGGTTTCTTCAAGCGCCTTTTTGGCGTCCATCATGCCCGCGCCGGAAAGCTCACGCAGTTCCTTAACGGCTGAAGCGGTAATTGCAGACATATATTTGTCCTTTCGAAATGTGGTTAGCGAGAGGCAGGAACCCCTCACCGCTCTAAACAGTGTCACCCCCGACTTGATCGGGTGTCCATGGTCCGCCCAATCAGTTTACACCGACAAGTCAGACCATGGATTCCCGCTTATGCGGGAATGACAAAGAAATGTTACGCTTCTGCGGCAGGGGCTTCGGCTGGAGCAACTTCAGCAACAGGCGCTGCTTCTTCGGCTACTGGTGCAGCTTCTGCGGCAGGCCCTGCTTCTTCAACTACTGGCGCAGCCTCTTCGGCTACTAGCGCAGCTTCTTCAACCAAGGCTGGTTCAGCCGCTGGCTCAACTTCCGCACCAAGGTCAATGCCCTTGGCAACCTTAGCGTTTACATTGCCCTTCGTTGCCGCAGTGGCAATGGCGTCGCAATACAAACGAATGGCGCGTGCAGCGTCATCATTTGCAGGAACGGGGAATGCAATGCCGTCAGGCGATACGTTTGAATCGAGTATCGCGATCACTGGAATACCCAAAACATTGGCTTCCTTGATAGCGAGCTCTTCCTTGTTGGCGTCAATAACGAACATGACCTCAGGAATACCGCCCATGTCGCGAATACCGCCAAGGCTCATGTCAAGCTTGTCGCGCTCGCGGGTCATTTGAAGGATTTCCTTCTTCGTGAAACCGTGCGTATCGCCCGAAAGCTGCTCTTCAAGCGTCTTGAGCTTCTTGATCGAGTTTGAAATGGTCTTCCAGTTGGTGAGCATGCCGCCCAACCAGCGATGGTTGACGAAATGCTGACCCGATGCGCGGGCTGCATCGGCAATGGGGCCTTGCGCCTGACGCTTCGTGCCAACGAACAATACCTTGCCGCCAGACGAAACGCTCTGGGCAACGAAATCTAGCGCACGTGCGAACAAGGGCACGGACTGCGACAAATCGAGAATGTGGATGCCGTTGCGCGCGCCGAAGATATACGGCTTCATACGCGGATTCCAACGGTGTGTTTGGTGGCCGAAATGGGCCCCAGCTTCAAGCAATTGCTGCATGGTAACGACAGGTGCCGCCATGGTACTTCTCCTTCCGGTTGAGCCTCTGGGAAACTAGAACTTCACTATTGCCTGAAAGGCATAGATCAGCACCGGTATGTGCGTTTCCCATGTGGAATGAGAGGGCGGTTACCGTTGATGGCTAGATTCGTCAAGCACCAATGCTTTTTACCAAAATGCAAAACCCGCGGTGACGGCATTAAAAAGCGGTTCAGGTCGATGTGCATAGGGCGATGGGATGGACGAGAAAGCAACATGAAAATGCAATAAACCGTCATCGCTGCTCTTGTGCTGGGGGTAACGCCCATGTCGGCCTTTGCATATGAACCTTCGTTGGGCGACGCGCAACAGTCAGCACCACCCGAACGCGTGTCCTTTCTCATAACCTTTGGTACTGAGCCATGCCCAAAGGCGGAAGGCGACGAAATCATTGTCTGCGCAGCGCAACCCGAAGGTGACCGCTACCGTATTCCAAAACCACTACGCGCAGAAGGCAAGCCGGACGTGGCGGGCGGAAGCTGGACCGCAGCGGTCGAAAGCCTTGATGCCTATGCGCGCGCCATTTTACCAAATAGCTGATCGGTGAATGGTTCCAATGGTTTCACCGGATGCCTGCAACAAGCACTTCAAAAATGGCAAGCGGAACGCCAGGGAACCGGCATCACACATTAAACTTTGGCTATTGGCAGCTTTGCCCTTTGCCAGAGTTATCCACTATTCATCCACCATTTTATCCAGCGTTGTTCCGGTTGCGTAATGCCGCTTGACAAGTTAGAACAAATAAAGAACAATGGCAGAAATACGGTGTTAAACCGAATCAGCACGCCGCCCAATTCAGGGCGAGAATCAAAAAGGATTATTGCCATGACTATCATTGCTTCCCTTCTTTTCCTCACTGCGCTGGGTGCATCCATTGGCGTAATCATGCTGACAATTCGCAACGCCTTGCCGCGCATTCATGAAGTTATCGATATGGAATTTGCGCCAGCAATGCAGCGGGAGCGCCGGATCATTCTGGGCGATATGCGGCGCTTGGCACCTGCTGAGATCATCGCTTTTCCAGCTACGTCCCGCCCGCAAAGCGGCAACCGCTTGGCGGCTTAACAACCATTGGTGGGCATCGTCCCCCTTCAATCCACATCGCTATCAAAATCGACCTAGAGTCAGGCATGATTGTGCTTCACCTATAACGAATTTGCGCATAATATGCGCCCTTTGGTGACAGAATGTGTCGCCTTCGCTCCGTAATACAAAAAAGGGCGGGTGCTTTCGCCCCGCCCTTTTTAACAATTTCTTGGCGTGTGTCTTAGTTGACAGCGTCCTTGAGCGCCTTGCCAGCTTTGAACTTTGGCTGAGTCGATGCCTTAATCGTCATTGGCTCACCGGTGCGTGGGTTACGGCCGGTTGATGCCTTGCGCTTTGCAACGCCAAAAGTACCGAAACCAACGAGACGCACTTCGCCGCCGCTTTTCAGCGCGCCAGTAATCGCTTCAAATGTTGCTTCAACGGCTTTGCCGGCATCGGCCTTAGTCAAACCGCTAGCGTCGGCAACTGCACTGACGAGATCTTGCTTGTTCATAAAGGAACCCCCTCTTTAACTATGTTAAACTCAAATATTGCTAAGTTGAGTCGCGACCTAGGCCGGTGCGCGGATAATGAGGAGATTACCAACACTGTCAAAGGAATAACGACCTAAAACCGTCATTTTTTGTAAAAAACTTCGCCTTTTACATAACAAATATAAATTAGGATATATTCATAAGCATAACTAAATGCAGAACCCGCAAGATCAGTGTGTCACCGCCACCCCATTGTCCCCGCCGTTACCCGCTGGCAAAGCCGCAGCCAGATCATCGGCCTCGGTCCACTCAACGGCGACCAATGGCGCCACAAGCGCACGCGCCAGAACTTGGTCGACATGGCTGACTGGAATGATTTCCAGACCATTTTTAATATTTGCCGGAATATCTGCGAGGCCCTTCTCATTCTCTTGTGGGATGAGAACTGTTTTGATCCCGCCGCGCAGGGCCGCCAACAATTTTTCCTTCAAGCCGCCAATGGGGAGCACCCGGCCGCGCAAGGTCACTTCGCCAGTCATCGCCACATCTCGGTGCACCGCAATACCCGTGAGCGTCGACACGATGCACGTGACCATGCCGATACCGGCGGAGGGGCCATCCTTTGGCACTGCGCCTTCGGGAAGGTGAATGTGCACATCCTTGCGGGCAAACAGGCTGGGCTTGATGCCATAGCTCGGCGCACGCGCCTTTACATAGCTCAAGGCGGCCTGAATGGATTCGCTCATCACCTCGCCCAACTTACCCGTGGTTTTGATCTGCCCCTTACCGGGCACCGTAACCGCTTCGATCGTAAGCAATTCGCCGCCAACTTCTGTCCAGGCAAGGCCCGTAACGGCGCCAATCTGGTTTTCTTGCTCGCCCATGTCATGGCGATATTTGCGGACACCCGCAAAATCCGACAGATTTTCCGGCGTGATGGCAATGCTTTTGTCTTTGCCTTCCAAAATGCGGCGCAGCGCCTTGCGCGCAAGCTTTGCAATTTCGCGCTCCAAAGTCCGCACGCCCGCTTCGCGTGTGTAGTAACGGACGACGTCCCGCATGGCGTCGTCGCTGATGCAAAACTCATCAGGCTTCAAGCCATGGGCTGCGATTTGCTTTTCGATCAAATGCCGCTTGGCGATCTCAAGCTTCTCGTCTTCGGTATAGCCTTCAAGACGGATGATTTCCATCCGGTCCAACAAGGCGCGCGGTAAGTTGAGGCTGTTTGCAGTCGTCACAAACATGACGTCCGAAAGATCAAGGTCGATTTCCAGATAATGGTCGTTGAACTTATTGTTCTGTTCCGGGTCAAGCACTTCCAGCAAGGCCGACGCGGGGTCGCCGCGGAAATCCTGTCCAAGCTTGTCGATTTCGTCGAGCAGGAACAACGGGTTCATCGTGCCTGCCTTTTTCAAGTTTGCCGCAACCTTGCCGGGCATCGAACCGATATAGGTGCGACGATGACCGCGAATTTCCGCTTCGTCGCGCACACCGCCCAAGGATTGGCGGATGAATTCACGGCCCGTTGCCTTGGCAATCGATTTACCTAGCGATGTCTTGCCGACGCCGGGAGGACCAACGAGGCACAATATTGGCCCTTTCAGCTTGTTCGTCCGGGCTTGTACCGCAAGATATTCGATGATCCGGTCCTTCACCTTTTCCAGCGCAAAATGGTCGGCATCGAGCACGTCCTGCGCCTTTGCGATATCCCGCTTCAGCTTTGACTTCTTGCCCCATGGAATACCAAGTAACGTGTCGAGATAATTACGAATCACGGTCGCTTCTGCTGACATAGGCGCCATACCACGCAGCTTTTTCAATTCCGCATTGGCCTTCGCCTTTGCTTCCTTGGACAGCTTCATCGTATCGATCTTGGATTGAAGCTCGGCAATCTCGTCGCCGCCTTCGCCATCATCATTGCCAAGCTCGCGCTGAATGGCCTTCATCTGCTCATTCAGATAATATTCGCGCTGAGTCTTCTCCATCTGGCGCTTCACGCGGCCACGAATTTTCTTCTCCACCTGCAAAACGCCAAGCTCGCCCTCCATGAAGGCAAAGGCCATCTCAAGGCGGCGCAGTGGATTGGATTCGACCAACAAGGACTGCTTCTCGGCCACTTTCAATTGCATGTTCGCCGCCACCGCATCTGCAAGCGCAGAGGGTGTTTTAATCTCAGTCAGCTGCACCGCCGTTTCGGTGGGCATTTTCTTATTCAGCTTCGAATAATTCTCAAATTGCTCAGTAACCGACCGCATTAACGCAGTGGCCTCCGGACCTTCGACATTCTGTTCGGTGATTAGGCTGATACTGGCTTCGACATGATCGTTACCGCGCTCCAGCAAGTCGCGCAATTCGGCGCGCTGCTTGCCCTCAACCAGCACGCGCACGGTGCCATCGGGCAGTTTCAACAATTGCATGATAGTGGCAGTTACCCCGATATTATACAGATCATCCTTGTCAGGATCATCCTCGGCAGGGTCAAGCTGGGCCACCAGAAAAATTTCTTTGTTGGCGGCCATCGCCTTTTCGAGTGCAACCACCGATTTGTCGCGACCGACAAACAAAGGCACAATCATGCCAGGAAAAACAACGATATCGCGTAACGGCAATAATGGAAGGTTCAGGTCCATAGATACTCCAATTGGCGATCACCCAAAATGGTGCCCCGCCGGTTCTCCCTCAATATGAGCGCTTTGCACGCGCTTTCAATGCATGTGCTTCGGTAGAGCGCATTTAATTGGGGAAAAGCCATATCGGAATGCGGCATCAAAGCCGTTCTGTTTATTAAAACGGCAGTTTGAACCCGGGCGGCAATGCCATGCCGCTGGACATCTTGCTCATTTCTGCGTTGCTGGCGGCATCCGCTTTTTCGCGGGCATCGTTTAGGGCTGCTGTGATCAGGTCTTCCAACATGCCCTTGTCCGCTGGCACGATCAGGCTGTCATCCAGCGCAACGTTCAAAATGCGGCCCTTTGCGGTCGCGCGGACTTTAACGAGACCGCCTCCAGAGACGCCTTCAACTTGAATAACGTCGAGCGTCGCCTGCGCTTGTTCCATCTGCTGTTGGATGTTTTGGGCGGCTTCCTGCGCGGCCTTGATCATCTCTTCCATGCTTTTCATCCGCTCTTGCTCCATTTCATGTCATTTTCGTCGCTGTCGAGTAGCTCCGCCTCTGGAAACGCTGCAAAAGCAGCTTTGACCAAAGGTGACTCCAATATTATATGTTTATCAACTTCGGCTGCGGCTTGCTCTTGCTCCAACAGGCTTGGCTGCGCTTCGCCTGCGCGTTCTTCTAGGTTCCATCGGATGCCAGTGACCTTGGCCAGGGCATCCCGCAATTCGGCCATAAAGGTCGGCGCAACGGGCCCGGACAACTGGTACGCCAGGAAAGGCGGCGCATAATCCACAAGGCGAATTACATCGCGCATGGTCATTTCAAGGCTGACAAAACCATCGCGCGATAATCGTTCCAGCAGGGCATTGAAATCCGCTGGCATCAATGACTGCACATTGGCCGGTGGTGGAACATCGCGCGCAGTGAGCGCCGAAGCTGGCGGAGGCGCCGTGAACGCCCCTTCGCCAATCATCTTGGCCAACTCCCCGGGATCAGGCAGCGTTGCGGCGTGGACCACACGCAGCAGTGCCATGTCCGCCGCATCAAGCGGGATTGCTGCGCGGGTGACCTCTTCCTGCCCCTTTAGCAACAACTGCCAAAGGCGGTGCAAAACAGGGAAGGATAGACGATCGGCATGATCCTCGACTACAGAAGCAGCCTCGGCATCCAAAGCCCCATCACGCGGCGCGCCAACCTTTGCGAGCGTGAGCCGATGGACCTCGGACAAAAGCCCGGCAAACATCGCCAGCGGTTCAACGCCCAAATTATACTGGTTCTTCGCCTCCGCCAACATCGCCTGCGCATCGCCGGTAAGTATCAGCCCGAACAGACGGCGAATTGCGCCCCGGTCGGAAAGCCCCAACATGTCGCGCACCTGCGCGGCGGTTACCTTTCCGTCGCCCTCCATATCGGCATGGGCAATGGCTTGGTCGAGGATCGAGAGGCCATCGCGCACTGACCCTTCGGCCGCTTGCGCAATGAGGGTCAGTGCCTCCACCTCAGCCGCAACGGATTCTTTGGCGGCTATTTCGGCAAAGTGCGCCGAAAGCTTCTCGGTCGAAATCCGCTTCAAATCAAAACGCTGGCACCGCGACAATACGGTGATTGGAACCTTGTTTACTTCAGTAGTCGCGAACAGGAACTTCACATGGCCCGGCGGTTCTTCAAGCGTCTTCAACAGCGCATTGAACGCGTTTTTCGACAGCATGTGCACTTCGTCGATAATGTAAATTTTATAGCGCGCGGATACCCCAGAATAGCGCACTGCCTCAATAATCTCACGCACATCGTCAACGCCGGTGTGGCTTGCGGCATCCATTTCGATGACGTCGATATGGCGACCTTCGGCAATAGCAACGCAAGGCTCGCAATGGCCGCACGGGTAAATGGTTGGCCCGCCCTGCCCGTCAGTGCCAATGCAGTTCAGCGCCTTGGCAATCAGCCGCGCCGTCGATGTCTTGCCCACCCCGCGCACGCCAGTCATCAGGAACGCGTGCGCCAGCCGGTCACGCTTAATGGCGTTGCCAAGCGTCTGCACCATGGCATCCTGCCCGATAAGCTCGGAAAAAGTCTGTGGCCGGTATTTGCGTGCCAGAACGCGGTAGGCCGCGCCGCCGGTTGGGACAGGCGCAGGGGGCGGTGGGGCCACTGGCGACAGAGCGGCTAGTGGCAAATCCAACCCCAGCCCCAATGCGTCATCGGGCATATCCGGGTCGCGCATTGCGAAATCTGGGCTGTCGGAGTCGGGCATTATCATCATATTAGAAGCATCACCGACCTTTGTCGAAGTCTTCTCCACCTAAACACGGGGAAAAGTAGGAGCCGAATGACCCGCAGCGAATTCGTTGTGGCTGCTTCCGTCAGGACCTGACCAGATTGGCGAGTGCCACGTCCATCCGACTCCCACGCCGCATATGGCCGCGACCTTATCGAATTGCAAGACCGGCTGTCGGTTTTGGCACGTGCCGCAATGCCGCCGAATATCCCGCGCGCGCTTTTCCATTGAAGCTTGCCAAAGACGGTATAGGCAAAATGGCGGATTACATTGTTCCTGATCCTAATCTTTCAGCCCCCATTCAATTTTCCCATGCTATTTTTATCCAATTGGGTAAATTGCAACAAAATCTCAGGACATAAAATTGGCACGTAAATTTCTCTATATCTTCGCAGCGCTTATCATCCTTGTCATTGCAGGTGGCATTGTCATTCGTATTTACGAAAGCGAGCTGACTGAGCTTGCTTTTGTTCCGACGGCCAAGTTTGAACCGCAACCGGCCTTTGAACCCAGCAAATATGCGGGCAACGATATGTGGTTTGCGCGTCCCGGCAAGGCAGGCAATCCTGCGGACTGGTTGCCGATGGGTGCAGCGAAGCCGGAAATACGCGGTTCTGCTGCGATATTTTTTGTGCATCCCACTTCCTATATCGGCCGGGATTATTGGAACGCGCCCCTGCATGATGCAGAATCGCAAGACCGCGCGCGGATGTTCCTGCGCGGCCTTGCGTCACCGCTCGCCAGCGCAGGCGAGATGTGGGCACCACGTTACCGGCAAGCAGCAATTGGCGCGTTTCTGACCAATAAGCCAGAGGGCCAGCAAGCGCTGAATGCCGCGTATCAAGATGTGCTCTTGGCCTTTGATGAATTTGCGGCAACGGTCCAAAAAGACCGCCCGATCATATTGGCCGGGCATAGCCAAGGCGCGCTGCACCTCACAAATTTGCTGAAGGACCGCGTGGTGGGCAAGCCATTCGCCAAACGCATTGTCGCCGTCTATGCCGCTGGTTGGCCGATATCGATAACCGCTGATTTACCAAAACTGGGCTTCCCTGCTTGCACGGGGCCCGATGACACCGGCTGCATCATGGCGTGGCAAAGCTTTGCCGAGCCGGCCGAATATGACCGGATCGTCAAAGCCTATAACGCCACAACCGGATTAGACGGCAGGCCGCGCAAGGACACGCCGATTTTATGCACCAACCCGCTAAATGGCGGAGCGGAGCCTGCTGCGTTGATGGAGGCGAATCTGGGCACGTTAAAGCCCGATGATGAATTGAAAACTGGCGAATTGATTGTTGGTGCGGTGCCGGCCCGATGCGATGGCAAGGGGTTCCTGCTGATTGGCGATCCGCCAGAGATTGGCTCTTATGTCCTGCCCGGCAACAATTACCATGTGTATGATTTCCCCTTATTTTGGGCCAATGTTCGGGCGGATGCGACACGGCGTTTGCAGAAATATCTGCAGAAATGATTTTTGAATCGGTTGCCAGATTCCGCGATCAACTGCCTGACGGCGGGGTTTTAATTGGGTTAGATGTCGGCAGCAAAACCATTGGCACGGCGTTTTGTGATGCTGGCTGGACCTTCGCCTCGCCAGCTGACCTCATCAAACGCGCCAAGTTTACCAAGGATAAATTCGAATTGCAGGCCGCAATCGCGACGCGGCCAACGCGCGGCATTGTGATTGGCTTGCCGTTAAACATGGATGGCAGCGAAAGCCCGCGGAGCCAGTCCAGCCGCGCCTTTGCAAAAAATATCGAAGATCTGGGCCTTCCGATTTTGCTGCGTGACGAACGTTGGTCGACTCAAGCCGTCGAACGCGACATGATCGCCGCCGACATGAGCCGCGCCAAACGCGCCGAAAAAATCGACAGCGGCGCTGCAGCGTTCATCCTGCAAGGCGCGATTGATGCGCTGACAAGTGGGTGATGTTGTTATAAAAGGCACTGTTACGCGCCATAATTTCTCCCACTTCCCTTAAATCACCCCGTCACCCTGAACTTGGTTCAGGGTTTATCGCGCAGCAAGCCCAGAGCTAGAAAAGCTAAATGGACCCTGAAACAAGTTCAGGGTGACGGATAATTTTTGTAGAACCGCGCTGCACGGCGCGCCCAAGCCCCCAACCTGACAAATCATTTGAGTCTCACCCAAATCCCTATTAAGGACCTCGCTTTAATGACATGGACAAAACCCTTCGCAGCCGACAGCTTTCCAAGCGGGTCGGATGCCTTTCCGCAAAAGCATTTGCTTGGCATCGCCGGACTTCAGACCTGGGAAATTCTCTACATCCTTAAAGAGGCGGAGCAATGGGTTGCGCTAAACCGCTCTGGCGCTGCGAAACACGTTGATACGCTTTCCGGCCTAACAATCATCAACGCCTTTTTTGAAAATTCAACGCGCACTTTGTTATCGTTCGAAATAGCTGGAAAGCGGCTCGGCGCGGACGTTGTCAATATGCACGCGGCGCAGTCGAGCGTGAAAAAGGGCGAAACCCTTATCGACACGGCAATGACGCTCAACGCCATGCGCGCGGACGCCATTGTGATTCGCCACGGCAGTTCTGGCGCGGTGCAGCTCATATCCGGCAAAGTCGACTGTCCCGTGATGAATGCAGGTGACGGTAGCCACGAGCACCCGACTCAAGCCTTGCTTGATGCGCTGACCATCATGCGCCGCAAGGGCAAGGTTGAAGGTCAAACCGTGGTCATTTGCGGCGACGTTCTGCACAGCCGGGTGGCAAGATCCAATCTGTTTTGCCTTAAATCGCTGGGCGCAGAGGTGCGCGTGGTTGCCCCCCCTGCCCTTATGCCAAGCGGGATTGAAGGCTTTGGCGCCGTTCCCTTTAGCAATTTCGATGCCGCATTGAACGGGGCCGATGTGATTATGATGCTTCGTCTGCAAAGCGAACGGATGCAGGGCGATTTCATCCCATCGCCGCGTGAATATTTCCATTTATATGGCCTCGACGAACGACGGTTGGCGTTGGCCAAGCCCGACGCGCTTGTCATGCACCCCGGCCCCATGAACCGAGGCGTGGAAATTGCCAGCAGCATCGCTGATCATGTTGATCGCTCGGCCATTACTGAGCAGGTAGAAATGGGCGTTGCGGTGCGGATGGCTTGCCTCGACATATTGACTCGCAAGGCCCGTGGTCAGGAGGGGTGGGCATGACCAGTGTGAACATCATTCACGGCCATATCATCCTGCCCGGCGCGGATAAGGCAGAACCATTGCATCTGCATATCGAGGACGGCAAAATTGCCTCGGTTGGCAAGGCAGCCACGATTGCCGAACATATCGACGCGAGCGGGTTTATCGTTGCGCCGGGCATAATTGATTTGGGTGTTTTCAAAACCGACAAACCTGCGTTCAGATTTGGCGGCATAACCCGTGCGGCATTGATGCCCGATCAGTCGCCTGTGCATGACGATCCAGCAACCGTCCGCTTTGCCGCGTTGAAGGGTAAGCCCGATTTGTGGGTTCACCCCCTTGCCGCCGCAACTCAAGGCCTTGATGGGCTTCGTATGGCGGAAATTGCGCTGATGAAAGAGGCCGGAGCACTGGGTGTGGCGACTGGCCGCAAATGGATATCCGACAGCGGCGTCATGCTCCGCATTATGCATTATTGCGCAGCTTTAGACCTTCCCGTCATCCTGCATAATGAAGATTCAGGGGTAACCGGCCATGCCGTAGCAACGGCCGGCGAAACCGCCACTTTGCTTGGCCTTTCAAGCGCGCCAATCATTGCCGAAACACTCGCTATCGCCCGCGACCTGATGTTGGCGGAAGAAAGCGGCGCGCATGCGCATTTCCGGCAAGTCACCACCGCACGCGGCCTTGACCTGATCCGTGCGGCAAAGACAAAGGGCCTGCGCGTTACGTGCGGAATCACGCCAGCGCATATTTTCCTTTCAGACAACGCCATTTCGGATTTCCGCACCTTTGCGCGGCTTTCACCGCCATTGCGGTCCGAAAGCGACCGGCTGGCATGCATCGCGGCACTTGCCGATGGCACGATTGACGTCATCGCATCAGGCCATGACCCGCGCGGGCCAGAAGACAAGCGCCTGCCTTTTTCCGAGAGCGAACCCGGCATGGCGGGGGCAGAAACATTGCTAGCGCTAGCGCTGAACCTCGTGCGCGATAATGTGATATCAACTGGCCGCATGTTTGAACTGCTCGCGTCAAACCCAGCAAAGATATTAGGATTAAACGCAGGCCAAATTGTAGAAGGGCAAGAGGCCGACTTGATCTTGATCGACCCTGATGCGCCGTGGCAAGTCGATGGTGACCGCATGGCCGCGTTGGCAGGCAACACACCCTTTGACCGCTTGCCCGTTCAGGGCCGCGTTCGGCAGATGTTAAAGGGCGGCAAGGTTATTTAGGGTTAGGCAGATATTGCTTGGCATTCCCTCTACATCATCGCCGACGCTTTCAAACGGGTTCTAAGCCCCCATCAGTCACCTTGCGATAAAAACAGCTTCTTGCGCCGGTATGGCAGGTCGGACCTTGCGGCCGGGCTATGATCCATATGGCGTCTTGATCGCAGTCGATGCGCATTTCAACGATATGCAAGACATTGCCGCTGCTTTCGCCCTTTTGCCAAAGCCGCTGGCGGCTGCGCGAGAAAAATGTGGCACGGCGGCTTTCGATACTTTGCGCAAGCGCCTCTGCGTTCATATGCCCCACCATCAACACTGTGCCGTCGGCTTCATCCGTGATTACGGCAGTCACCAATCCATTGGCGTCATATTTGGGGTCAAGCGTCCATCCGCTTTCTCGTTCGTCGGTCATGCTGGCTGCGTAACCCAACCATCTTCGCCCCGCCAACATTTTCTTTGTGATAATCACACGACAAGGGGGAGACAATTGTAACGGCCATGCCTATAGGCGACGCAGCGAAGCGTAGCGGGATTTGATATATGCTGACCACGGACCCTTTTGATGACGACAAACTTCGCGAGGAGTGCGGGATTTTCGGTGTCTACGATACAGAAGGCGCTTCTGCTATGGTGGCGCTTGGCCTCCATGCCCTGCAACATCGCGGGCAAGAGGCAGCAGGCATCACCAGCTTTGATGATCATGATTTCCACACGCACCGCGCAATGGGCCATGTCGCGGGCAATTTTGACCGTGAAGAAATCATTGGCGGCTTGGTTGGACGATGCGCCATTGGCCATGTGCGCTATTCCACCACTGGCGAAACATCATTGCGCAATGTGCAGCCTTTATATGCCGATCTTGCCACAGGTGGCTTTGCTATTGCGCATAATGGCAATATCTCGAACGCGATGACCGTGCGCCGTGACCTTGTGCGTCGTGGGTCGATTTTCCAGTCCACATCGGACACCGAAGTAATCATCCATCTGGTCGCGACCTCCGGCTACCGGACGTTGCTTGATCGTTTGATTGACGCGTTGAAGCGCGTTGAGGGCGCCTATTCGCTCCTGTGCCTGACGACAGAGGGCATGATTGCCTGCCGCGACCCGTTGGGCATTCGGCCATTGGTCATGGGCAAGCTTGGTGACACCATCATCTTTGCATCGGAAACCGTCGCGCTTGATATTGTGGGCGCAGAATATATCCGGTCAGTCGAGCCCGGCGAATTGGTTGTGGTGCGTGGAACGGAAATCCAGTCGCACAAGCCGTTCATTCCAATTTCGCAACGGCCCTGCATTTTTGAGCATGTCTATTTCTCACGACCCGACTCTATCGTCGAAGGCATCAGCGTATATTCAGTGCGCAAGGCGATTGGCGCTGAACTGGCGCGTGAAAATGGCGTTGATGTCGATTATGTCATTCCAGTGCCCGATAGCGGCACGCCAGCGGCCATCGGTTATGCCGAAGCTGCAAAAATCCCGTTTGAACTGGGCATCATCCGTTCGCATTATGTCGGCCGCACCTTCATTCAACCTGGCGACGGCGTCCGCCATTTGGGGGTGAAGTTAAAGCATAATGCAAATAGAAACTTGGTTGCCGGCAAACGCATCGTCCTGATCGACGATTCCATCGTCCGTGGCACAACTTCGCTCAAAATCGTGCAGATGATGCGCGAAGCAGGCGCTGCTGAAGTGCATATGCGCATTGCAAGCCCGCCAACAATGAACAGCTGCTTTTACGGCGTGGATACGCCCGAACGCTCCAAGCTGCTCGCCAGCCGCATGGATGTCGAAGAAATGCGACAGTTTATTCAGGCGGACAGCCTTGCCTTCCTGTCGATCGACGGCCTCTATCGCGCGCTTGGCGAAGATTCGCGCCATGCGGACAGACCGCAATATTGCGACGCGTGCTTCACGGGCGATTATCCCACCACCCTGACCGACCATGAAGAGCATGAGGCAAGTGACCTCATGATGCTTGGCGGCCAAAAACGGGTATAAGCATGACGAACGCATTTGAAGGCAAAATTGCGCTGGTAACTGGTGCAAGTCGCGGGATTGGCGCGGCAACCGCGACGGCACTGGCGGCACAAGGCGCACATGTGATTTTGACCGCGCGGACGGCAAAAGACCTTGAGGCTGTCGAAGACGCGATTTTTGACGCCGGCGGTAGCGCGACCATCGCCCCGCTCGATTTAACCGATGGCGACAGTATAGCGCGCCTCGCTGTCGCCGTGACGGAGCGTTGGGGCAAGCTCGATATCCTTGTCTTGAACGCTGCGATGCTTGGCACATTAAGCCCAGTGCCCGCGATTGATGGCGCAGAATTTGCGCGATTATTCACATTGAACGTAACGGCACAGCAAGTAATGATCGCATCATTTGATGCCTTGTTACGCAAAAGTGACGCAGGCCGATTATTGGCGCTCACATCCTCCGTTGGCGCACACCCGCGTGCGTTTTGGGGCGCATATGGCGCGTCAAAGGCAGCATTGGAAAATTTGGTCGAGTGCTATGGCGATGAGATTAAAAACCTGTCACCCGTCCGCACCGCAATCGTCGATCCCGGCCGCACGCGTACCAAAATGCGCGCTTCGGCCTATCCCGGCGAAGACCCGTCAACGGTTAAAGAGCCATCGGTTGTGGCCAATGCGATTTGCGCGTTGCTAGCAAGCGAGTTTGAGACCGGGCACAGGTTGGTGGTTGAGGGATAGCCGCACCAAATCAAAATTTGTCATTCCCGCAAAAGCGGGAATCCATAAGTTGACGATCCAGTTTACACTAAGTGTGCCGTTTTCGCGCACAGCTTCGGTCATGGATTCCCGCTTACGCGGGAATGATAAGCTTTGTTGGTCGATTAACTTTTTGTTGCAACAAATGCCGCCAAAGCCCGTTCGCGCCCGGCTTTATGACCAATAATCTTTCGCGGATAGCTTTTCGGGCGCGCGCCATATTCATCGGGATCGTGGATATAGGGCTCCTGCAACGCCGCAAGTTCGGGCACCCATTCACGAATATACCGAGCAGCATCGAATTTCTCCGATTGCGATAATGGCGCCATGATCCGCACGAACATGTTGCTGTCAACACCCGTGCCAGCGGTCCACTGCCAATTGACGCTGTTGCTGCCATAATCGGCATCGACCAAAGTATCCCAAAACCACTTCTCGCCTTCGCGCCAGTCAATCAGCAGATGTTTAACCAAGAATGATGCTGTAATCATGCGTACGCGGTTGTGCATCCATCCTGTCGCCCATAATTGCCGCATTCCGGCATCGACAATGGGATAGCCCGTTTTGCCCTTCGTCCATGCCACAAAATCGGCCTTTACAGATGGATCGGATAGATCGCGCCACGGCAGCTTGTCGAATGCATCGCGCGCGGTCTTTGCGCCATATTCCGGCATCTGGACAATGACATTCTGCGCATAATCCCGCCATACCAGTTCTTTTAAGAACACATCCACCGAGCCGCCCGCCTGCATGGTTGCATGCCAGCATGCAGCAGGCGAAATCTCGCCAAAGTGCAAATGCGCAGACAGAAAGGAGGAGCCTTCTACGGACGGCAGGTTGCGTTTTTCGTCATAGAATTTTGCCTTGTCGACAAAATCCGCCAGACGCTTTTTGGCCCCCGCCGCACCGGGGGTCCACATGCTCAATATGTCGCTCGACCAATCGGGCTTTGTCGGTAGCAAGCCCCATGCAGCGATATCCTCGCTCGCTGGCCAGTTCTGCGGCACAGCCAGTTGCGTGGGCGCTGCCAATGGCGCTGGTGGGGGCATATGCTGCCACAAAGCGCGCATGAACGGCGTGTAAATTTTATACTGCCCGCCGCTGCCTGTGGTCACGCTGCCTGCGGGAAGCAGATAATTGCCATTATGGCAGATGAGAGAACAACCTTCGCCCAAGCCATTGGCAACAGCCTTCTCGGCATTGCGCCACCAGGGTTCATAATGGCGAATGCAATGAATGGCCGAAGCATTTGTCTCTGCGGCCAAGGCGCACAAAATCTCGTCGGATTGTCCCGTCCGCAATGTTAGCCGTGAACCAAGCGCGCGCAGGTCGCTATCAAGCGCTGTCAGGCTATGGTGCAGCCACCAGCGCGAAGCAGCGCCCATCTTGCGATGTTTTGGCGTGTCGTCGTCGAGGATATAGAGCGGAATAACCGGCGCGCCACTAGCAACCGCAGCCGCCAATGCTGGCTGGTCCGCAAGGCGCAGATCGCGACGGAACCAGAGGATCACGGGTGCGGTCATTTGCCCTCATCTACAATTGGAAAGGACACAGAAAATCGGTCACTAACCATGGGATCGACAAAGCGTTGGTCGGACACTTTCAGCGTCTTCTTATCGCCCTTGCTGACAATCACTGCGACGGGCATGCGTGACCAGAACAATAGAGGTGACTGCGCAACGACATTTGCTGCAAACGCCTTTTTATCCTGCACGCCCATATAATGCGCGCGCGCACTATCATCGACGCGCACATTATCGAACGCGCTGTAGCTGCCCTGCCCATAATATCTGTCGTCGCGCCACAGCATTTCACGTTTCCAGAATAACACTGGCACTGGGTTTGCGACCACCAAAGCGGGAACAAGATCATGCTTTTGCCGCACCGCCTCCGCCATCAATTGCTCCGCACGGCCGGTTATCAGGCCATTGGCCAGAATATATGCGCAGATGGCCGTGAAGCTCACCAACGCCGGCATACGCCAGCTTGTACCATGACGTTCACGACGTTGCGAAATCCAGACACCAGCGATCAGCGCAGCCCAAAGCCAGATATCAATAATGAATAAAGTGTCGCCATAGAACCACTGGCTTGAAAATGGCTCAAGCAAACGAATGCCATAGCTGTTGAACCAGTCGAACAGCGGGTGACTCAAGCATCCAGTATAGGCAAGCGCCAGCAACCAGCCCTTATGCACCGGCAATCGTTTTTCGGGTCGCTTGCCGCGTTTTGCCTGCCACTGGTCAAACCAGAGCATGATTCCCCACAGCAACAATGGCAAGACCAGCATCGCAATTGGCCCATGCGTCAGCCCACGCCGCAGCGCGAGATGCTGTTGCCCGCCAAGCAATGCAGCCACAGCGTCAATATCTGGGATGTTCGCCGCGACAATCAGCGTCGGCATCGCAAGCCCGGTTTTACGCTTCAAACCCATCTGCCCAATGAGCGCGCCAACGAGGCTATGTGTGAGATTATCCATATAGCAACTGCTGACGGATTAGGGCCAAAATGGCAATACGGCGTTATCGCTATGCAGATTTTGTGCACACAAACTGGCGGTGAACGTGCAACGGCGCTCGCGGGTTTAAACCAGCCGGTAATGTCTGCCTCTTTCGTATCTTCATGCGCGCCAAATCGCCTCACGACCCAATATGCTGGACCTGCTTCGCCAGCCGACCTATTAGGCTTTGAACATGGAGATACAAATGACTGAAACCACACCGTTGGTCCGCCCTGATGTGGCCTTATTCCTGCAATTTTTGAACGCGGTCCCCGGTCCTAAATTTTGGGAGGTTGCCGCAGATGAAGCGCGCGCGATGACGTCGGCGATGCGCGATGTTGCCGATGCGCCCGTGGGTGAACTTGCCGTCTTGCGCGATATAGACATTCCCGGTCCCGCAGGAACAATCCCGGCACGGGTGTATGACAGCCGCGCCGATCGTGGCCCTGGCCCTGTCATGGTGTTTTACCATGGCGGCGGCTTCGTGATTGGTAGCCTGTATACATATGAGCCTTATTGCGCCGAAGTCGCGCGATTGCTCGACCTGCCAGTTATCTCCATCGATTATCGTCTATCGCCGGAATATCCCTTCCCCGCGCCTGCGGAAGATTGCGAAGCGGCTACCCGGTGGATCGCGTCTAGCCCGGCAGAATTGGGCTTGACGGTAACTGGTCTCATCACATCGGGCGATAGCGCGGGCGGCAACCTGACCATTGTGACCACCATGGCACTGCGCGACAAGCCCGCTGCCGTCCCAGTGCTGGTGCAGTTTCCCATTTACCCTGTTGTCACGCTTGACTCCGATTGGCCAAGCATGCGCGATTTTTCCAATGGCTATTTGCTGACCGAAGAAGCCATGACCTATTTCGGCCAAGGCCATGCAGCGGTGGCAGGTGACTATCGCTCGGAACCACTTAACTTCCCACAAGAAGGCATGCCGCCCAGCCTTGTGACCACCGCCAGCCTAGACCCTTTGCGTGATCAGGGCCTTGCTTATGTGGAAAAGCTTAAGCAAACAGGCGTGCATGTTCAACATATCAGCGCCGATGGCAATATCCACGGCCATATCAACATTCGCCAAGCCATTCCGTCAGTTCAGGCCGATGTCGAAGGCTATATCAAGGCTCTCAAAAGTATGCTCGCCAAAGTGATGTCCGCTACATGACCGCTTCGTTTGACGACCTCCCGTACCGCCCCTGCGCCGGTATTATGCTTGCCAATATGCAAGGCAAAATATTCGTGGGTCAACGCATGGACAGGCCCGACGGCTCCGACGCATGGCAGATGCCGCAGGGCGGTATTGACGACGGCGAAGAAGCGGAGGCCGCTGCTTTACGCGAATTGTTCGAAGAAACCGGCGTCCGCGCTGACCTTGTGGACATTCTCGCCCGCAGCAAGGAAGAGCATTTCTACGATCTACCCGACGATATGATTGGGCAGATCTGGAAGGGCAAATATCGCGGGCAGCGGCAAATGTGGTTTCTCATGCGGTTCAAGGGCACGGATGCCGATATCAACATTGAAACCGAGCATCAGGAGTTCACAAGCTGGCAATGGGTGGATGCCCCCCGATTGCCGCAGCTTATCGTGCCGTTTAAAAAGCGGCTATATGAAAACATCCTCGCTGAATTTGCCGACCTGATTTAGGGTCAGGACCCTAAGCGATCAATTCGCCTTTGGCTCCGGCGTTGCGCCCAATGTCGCCTTCAGGTCAACCGCACTGGCCTGCGCCTGTTCTTTGCGTGACGCCGCGTCGATGGCGAGGGAAAGCCTGTCTACAGCACCACAATCGGCGCGGCACACATTGGTCAGACGGGCAATATTCTTGCGTGCCTGCTCAAGCGCGCCTTTTGCAATAAAGGCATCGGCTTGCCCGGCCAATGCTATCTGATCGTTGGGATCAATCTCAAGCGCTTCTTTGTAGAGACCGATGGCCTTACCGTTTAACCCTTGGGACTTTACGGCGCGCGCCATGGCAACATAAGCGGCACGGTTGCGCGGGTCGACCGCGAGCGCAGTTTCATACCAGCCAATTGCGCTATCGATGCGGCCAGCGCTGGCTTCTTCGTCACCGGTTTTTACCAAAGCGATTGAGCGCGCATCAACATCATTGTCCGCCCGCCCACTAATGCTGGCGCTCGACATAATGGCCAAGGTGAGTGACAGGGCAATGGCCGCGGGAGAAAAACGCATAATCAGTATCCAAATATTTTTCACTCGCGTTGCTATCACAGCTTTTGGAGCCTCGCGAAGAAAAATCCATCGCTGTTATCATGTAAAGGCGTCAGCAGCACACCATCGCCATCTGCACGGCCCATAGAAACGCCCGTTTTCACCGCGCGCCAGCCATTATGCGATTTCAAAAACGCTGCCACTTGCCCATTGCCCTCATTTTCGATGAGTGAGCATACCGCATATACCAAATGCCCGCCACGCGCGACCATTTCCGAACCAATATCCAGCAGCTTGGCCTGTTCATCGACCACACGCTTCAACCGTGCAGCGTCCAAACGCCAGCGCGTTTCGGGGTTCCGCCGCCACGTCCCACTGCCAGAACAAGGTGCGTCGATCAGCACAAGGTCGCAGCCGCCCTTAAGGTCAGACAGCATGTCCTTCTCTTTATTTGGGTTCAGCAAACGTGTTTCGACATTTGTCGCCCCTGCCCGTGCGGCCCTTGGTTTTAGCTGGTCAAGTCGGTTACGGTTCGTGTCAGTGGCAATCAAGCGTCCAGTGTTGCGCATCGCCGCAGCCAAGGCAAGCGTCTTGCCGCCTGCACCAGCGCATAGGTCAAGTACAGTATTAAGCCCCTTGGCCTGACACGCCTCGACGATGAGCTGGCTACCCAAATCCTGAATTTCAACCTGCCCATTTTCAACCGCAGTATGGCTGTCGATCGCGGTGCCGCCAGGCAAGCGCAGCGCAAAATCGAGCGCTGGCAATATTTCTGCTTCCGGCATCAAAGCGGCAACTTCGTCCCGGCGGGCCTTTAACGGATTGACGCGCAGGTCCATCGGCGCGCGGTCCAGCAACGACGCCTGCTCCGTTTCATCCACAAGTGCGGAAAATAAAGGCTTTATCCATTTGGGCAAAGCGCCGCCCGTTGACCGAGCCTCTGCCGGGTCAATGACCGCCGGGCCATAATCGCTGCCGTCGAATAAAGCGGCCAATTCCGGGTCCGCATCCGCCATCGCGGCAAAGGCCGAGCGCGCGGTTGCCGGTCGCTTGCCAAACCGCCGGATAACACCCCACGCCAAATCACGCACAGCGCGGCGGTCCTTCGATCCCGCGTAGCGGCGCTCGGCAAAAAAGCGTTTGGCAATCTGGTCCGCAGATGCACCGCCATCGCGGGCCGCAAGGATGATGTGGTCAACCAGCTCAATGGCCGATTGCAGGCGCGCAGCGGGCCTCATGACTTAACGCGTAGGGTAATTGGGTGCTTCGCGTGTAATGGTAACGTCATGAACATGGCTTTCCCGTAATCCGGCATTGGTGATGCGCACAAATTGCGCGCGTTCCTGAAGGTCGGGGATAGTGCGCGAACCTGTATACCCCATGGCAGCCTTCACGCCGCCCACAAGCTGATGAATGACATCGCGCGCGGGACCTTTGAAAGGTACCTGCCCTTCAATGCCTTCGGGGACCAGCTTAAGCTGATCCTTAATATCTTGCTGAAAATAACGGTCAGCGGACCCGCGCGCCATCGCCCCGACACTACCCATGCCGCGATAGCTTTTATAAGTGCGGCCTTGATACAGGAATGTCTCGCCCGGTGCCTCTTCGGTACCCGCCAGCAATGATCCGACCATCACCGATGATGCACCCGCCGCAAGCGCCTTGGCAATATCACCCGATGTCCGCAAACCACCGTCGGCTATTACCGGAATCCCGGATTTTGATGCTTCTGCTGCCGATTCCATAATCGCCGTCAATTGCGGCACGCCAACGCCTGCAACCACGCGGGTGGTGCAGATTGACCCGGGGCCAATTCCGACTTTGATGCCATCTGCGCCCGCATCAATCAACGCGCGGGTGGCAGCGGCGGTTGCGACATTGCCGGCCACAATCTGAACCTCTGGCGCCATGCGCTTGATTTCGGCAACGGCAGCGGCAACCATCGCGCTATGGCCATGCGCGGTGTCCACGACGATCAGGTCGCATTCCGCGTCAATTAACGCTTTTGTATACGCCAAGCCCTTTTCACCCACGGTGGTCGCCGCAGCGACGCGCAAGCGTCCGGAACTATCTTTGGTCGCATTGGGGTATAAAACGGCTTTTTCGATATCCTTGACCGTAATCAGGCCAATGCAATGATAGGCATCATCGACAACCAACAGCTTCTCAATCCGCCGCTGATGCAGCAAACGCCGCGCTTCTTCTTGTGTGACGGACGCTGACACCGTCGCCAAATTTTCATGCGTCATCAGCTCGGACACAGGCTGCGAAGGATTTTCGGCGAAGCGAACGTCGCGGTTGGTCAATATACCCGCAAGCTTGCCACTCGCCTCCACCACGGGAATGCCGGAAATGGCATTTGCGAGCATCAACGCCTGCGCCTCAGCCAAGGTTGCATCCGGCGCGATGGTGATTGGGTTGACGACCATGCCGCTTTCAAAACGCTTCACCTGACGCACTGCGGCGCATTGCTCTTCGATGCTGAGATTGCGGTGCAAGACGCCAATGCCGCCAAGCTGCGCCATGACGATGGCCATGCGCGCTTCGGTCACGGTGTCCATGGCGGATGACAAAACGGGAATATTCAATGCAATGCTTTTGGTCAGCCGCGTGCGCGTGTCCGCTTGGCTAGGCAAAATGTCCGACGCACCGGGCTGCAACAGCACGTCGTCAAATGTCAGACCGAGGGGAATTTCTTTCATGGTGCCACCGCTTTAAGCTTTGATTCGTGGCGGCCCATGTAAACAGTAACCCTATTATTCGCCAGCCTTCTTCGATTTATATTTTCGCGTGTCGGCAAAGTGGCGGCCAAGCGCAATGTGCAGGTCGGCATCTTCGGCTGCACCGCCCAATTCGGTCCTGTCGGTCAACGCGTCATTTGGGCCATGATAGTCACTACCCAAAAATTTCTGCAAGAGGTTCAAGTCGGCGAATGATCCGCCCACCATCAACGCAGGCACACCCTTTTTCGCTAGCGCCCACCCGTCCTGCCGTTCAATGAAGGCATTGGCGTCGGTTGATTCTTCAATTGTACGGCCCGCCTTCTTTGCCACAGTTTCAACCACAGCATCCAGCGGCGTTGTTCCCCGACCAATAATCGCCACCTTCGACCCGCGCGGCGCAATCGCAATGGTGTCGATATTTAACGTCAGAATGATCTGGTCCAAAGGCAGCACAGGTTTATCCGCAAAAGCATATGCGCCCAGCAAACCGCTTTCCTCTGCTGTGGTCGCCAGAAAATAGATATCGCGGTCATGCTTTTTCTTTGCCAAGGCTTTGGCAACTTCGTTCATCACCGCAATGCCGCTGGCGTTATCAACTGCGCCGTTACAAATACGGTCGGGCGCGCCTTCTGGCGCACAGATGCCCAGATGGTCCCAGTGCCCCATGAACACCAACGCACCGCTGTTCTTTTTGCGTCCAGCAATCTTGCCGATGACATTTGAACTGTTGAAACGATATAGGTCGGTTTTCACGTCCAGATCCGCGTCAATGCCAAGCGCTTCGCCTGCATAATCCGCTTGTTTGGCGTTGGCGCGCAATTTGTCCCAATCTTGCCCCGCCGCTGTGACCAGCCCGACCGCGAACTCCGTGCTGATGGCGCCCTCCAACGGTGCACGCTTTTCTCGGCCCTCAAGCGTGATGGGTCGCGACAACAGCTGACGGCGCAATGTCGGCCAATTGCCTCGGCTATCTGCCACAAAAATCACGGCCTCTGCACCCGCCGCAATCAAGGCTTCGCGCCGCGCGCGGGGTGATTTCATGCCTTCTGCCACATTTTCGGCATCAAACAGAATAATCGCCGCCTTACCTTTGACATCAGCGGCGACGTTTCCTTGCGTTGTTACACCTCGTCCGACGAACACCAATGGCAGATCGCCGCGTATATAAGACGCCTGCTTGCCGATGAGAATAATGTCATCAGAACCGATCCGTAACGGCCGGCCTTTCGCCGTGAAAGCATGTTTAGAAATGCACTGCCCGCGTTGAATGAGGGGCACGGGGTCAAACCAGCTACCGTCGGCGGCCGCAGGCTTCAGTCCCGCCTTGGCCCATGCTTTGGCAATATATTTAACCGTCTTTGCCTCGCCGGCTGTGCCAGGTTTGCGGCCTTCAAATGCATCACTGGCCAGTATCCCGATATGACTGCGCAAATCTGCTTCTGTCACCGCCTTGGAAAAAGATGGGCTTGCCGCCAAAACTACAAGACCAAGGAAAATTGGCGAATGGACAAGACGCATGTGGGTTTGCTCCAGACTAAGAATAATCGTCACCCATCGCATGTCGGGAACGCTCTGTCGTCAACCGCAAGCCCTACATCCATCAAAACATTCATGCGACCCTTAATTGAACAACACGCGCCTCAACTCGCCGCAATTTTTGCGAATAAGTCAAGACAGACGTGCAAAACCGCAGATTGCGGCTTTCGCGGGAGTCACAAATGACTATGATAACGCATCTTAGCTTTGGGAATGACAAAATGGCTGCATGGCTCGACACAATATCAACGCATTGGTTCTGGCTCGCGCTTGGGTTCGTCTGTGTGGTGGCCGAATTTGTTGCGCGGGGTCGCTACCTGATGTGGGTAGGTTTTGCAGCGTTGATAATAGGCGTAGCGGACTATTTCCTGCCGATCACCCTTGCCTATCAAGTCGCAATGTTCGTCATATTGTCCGTCTTGTCGGTCTTTGCCGGAAAAAAATTCAGCCGTAAAGACCCATTGAAACCGGAGATGCCAAATTGAATGATCGGGGCGTGCGGCATGAATGCAGATATTGGAGTCAGCGTGCGAGTCATCGGAGCGGACGGCGCTGTGTTTTTGGTTGAGGGCATCTGAGCTGATATTGCCGCACTTGCAATGTAGGATTTGTTTTGTCAGGCTTTGATGCGCTGCTGTCTTTTTTCGGCATCGGGGGTTCTTTGACATCGTGATATCGGCTGTGTCGTTAGCAGTGTCCTTGCTCGCGGTGACCAATTTTTCTTCAGACATACGGCCCTATCCGCAGTGCCGTTTAGGACTTATTTCAGTGTGAACTTGTCAGTATTCCTGGGGGTTTGTAAGGCATTTAGCGGGCATTCATATCTGGTCGAGGTCAACGAGGTCTGGCGGCACAAAGGTCCGCCGCGCGGGCACCGAGAACAACAGCTCTTTCGAAAAAAAGAAGCGGTAAATCGCGACGTCCCCTTGCGGACAGCTACAGGCTATTGACCGCCTCATAAAGCGACAGGTCGGTCGCGACCTCCGCGAGATGCGCCCTCACCCCCGCAATATACACCTGCGTAATCGTTTCGTGATAGCCGTGTGCATCGTCATTCACGCCGCCGCTGGCGACGTTGTACGCCGAAATAATCGCCGGTAGCGCGCGCTGAATATCGATGTGGGCTTATCACGCAGTAGCCAGCTGTACGCCGCCAAATGCGCCTCATGCGTCCATGCGTCACGCGGCAAAGTGGCGGCAAGCAAGCCTTCTCCAATAGCGACTATCGATGCATCATCGTCAAACAGGCGTATCGAAACATCAGAAATAAACGGACCTTGTCCGTTGTCCGATCATGTCCGGACGCGTTAGCGTCAGGACCTAAGCCGCTTTTGGCGCAGATTGCCTTACCCCTTCGTCAACATGATCGGCAAATTGCGCGAAATTATCAATGAATTGTTGCGCCAGCTTTTGCGCGGTCACATCATATTCCGCGCCGTCGGCCCATGCCGCACGTGGGTCAAGGATGCCACTGTCAACGCCTGGAACTGCAACCGGGAATTCAAAGCCAAAATTTGCATCCTTGCGGAATTCGGCATTGTTCAGGCTGCCATCCAACGCCGCGTTCAAAAGTGCGCGCGTGGCCTTGATCGGCATGCGGCTGATGCCGGGCATAGTTGCCTTGCCACCGGTCCAGCCGGTGTTGACCAGCCAGCATTGGACATTGCCCTTGGCAATGCGCTCTTTCAATAAATTGCCATAGACGCTGGGGTGACGCGGCATGAATGGCGCGCCAAAGCAGGTAGAGAACGTCGCCTCCGGCTCCGTCACGCCAATTTCGGTCCCGGCAACCCGCGCAGTGTAACCCGAAAGGAAGTGATACATCGCCTGATCGGGCGTTAACCGCGCGATGGGCGGCAACACGCCATACGCGTCAGCGGTCAGGAAAATGATCGTATTGGGCACTGGGCCCATATTCTTTTCCGAGGTGTTCGGAATAAATTCGATGGGGTACGAACCACGGCTGTTTTCGGCGAGGCTGTTATCGTCGAAATCCAATTCGCGCGTTTCCGGGTCAATGACCACATTTTCGAGCACGGTGCCAAAACGCTTGGTTGTGGCGAAAATCTCTGGCTCGGCTTCAGCCGAAAGGCGGATCATCTTGGCGTAGCAACCACCTTCAAAGTTGAAAACGGCGGTGTCGGACCAGCCATGTTCATCATCGCCAATCAAAGTGCGGCTTGCGTCGGCGGACAAGGTGGTCTTCCCGGTGCCTGACAAGCCAAAAAACACCGCAGTGTGACCGTCGGCACCAATATTCGCCGAACAATGCATCGGCATAACGCCCTTTACCGGCAGCAGATAATTGAGGATGCCGAACACCGACTTCTTCATTTCGCCAGCATAAGCGGTGCCGCCAATCAAGATCAGCTTTTCGGTAAAGTTGACCGCAATCACCGTCTCACTGCGGCAACCATGGCGCGCCGGGTCCGCGCGGAAACTTGGCAAATCGATAATGGTGTATTCGGGTTCGAAGCTTGCCAATTCATGCGGCGCCGGGCGCACCAGCAGCGTCCGGATGAACAAGTTATGCCACGCAAATTCGTTGATGACGCGGACATTGACGCGATGCTCAGGCTGCGACCCGCCGAACAGGTCAGCGACGTATAATTTGTCTTTACCGCCAAGCGCCGCAATAAAATCTGCCTTCAAAGCTTCAAAATGCGCAGGAGCCATGGCGACGTTGGACTTGCCCCACCAGATGCTGTTATCGGTCTCGGCATCGCGAACGATATATTTATCCCTCGCCGAGCGGCCAGTATGCGTGCCGGTTTTGACAACAAGCGGGCCATCCTTGGCCAGTATGCCTTCTGAATTGGCCAAAGCGGCCTCCACCAACGGCGCCGTGCCGAGGTTGCAAAACAGTGTCGCATCGGTGCCGAAACCCTGTTGCGAAAGTGAGATATTCAGTGGTGTCGACATTAAATGCTCCGGCAAAATTGCGAATCTAGGGCATACGTATGCACTGTGAAGTCGCCGCCGGTATACGATGCATCGTATAAGGTCAAATAGGGGGCGTATCAATTTACGGGAAAAAGGTTATCCACGGCAGACTTTGCATGAAATGAGCAATAGATTGAACCATCACACTTGCCCCTCTATAGTTAGCCGATGAATGCGAACATCGCCTTGGTTGATGACGACCGGAACATCCTGACCTCCGTATCGATTGCGATGCAGGCCGAAGGATATGTGACGCGGATATATTCGGACGGCGAAACCGCGTTAAAGGCGCTGATCGAAAATCCGGCAGACCTTGGTATTTTTGACATTAAAATGCCGCGTATGGACGGGCTTGAATTGCTTCGTCGGTTGCGCGAAAAAAGCGATATGCCCGTTATCTTCTTGACGTCAAAAGATGAGGAACTGGACGAGGCACTTGGCCTCGCTATGGGCGCCGATGACTATATAACCAAGCCATTTTCGCAACGTCTGTTGATTGCGCGAATGAAAGCCATATTGCGACGCGCAACTTATGACAAGGTCGCTGGCAATGGCGAGGCGGAGCCCGAACCAGAACCCATGGTACGCGGCAAGCTGGAAATGGACCCGGCACGGCATAACGTAAAATGGGACGGTCGGTCGCTGACGCTTACGGTGACAGAGTTCATGATCCTTGAGGCGCTGGCCAATCGACCGGGCGTCGTGCGCACCCGCGATCAACTGATGGACGCTGCGTATCAGGACGACGTCTATGTGGATGACCGGACCATTGACAGCCATATCAAAAGGCTCCGGCGCAAGTTCCGTGAAATTGACCCTGAATTCACCGCCATTGATACGCTTTATGGGGCCGGATATCGCTTTGCAGACAGCTGAGCCCGCTAATCTCCAGCTGGGATGGAGCCGGGGGTTATCGCTGACCGCCCGTATACTTGCCCTAAACATCTTCGTACTTGCTCTGCTGGGCGCCGGTCTGTTCTACCTCGACAGCTATCGCGTCCGGTTAATTGCAGATCGCGAGAACGCAGCCCGCGTTCAGGCCAGCTTCCTGGTATCCAGCCTGCCACTTATCACCACGGAAAAGCGGGACGATTATGTCGCCAAATTCGGGCAATTGAACCTGTCGCGGATCCGGGTTTACGACCAAGATGGAGCGAAAATATTAGACAGCTTTGCGGGCCAACAACCCACTTATGTCTTTCGCGACCCCGACAGCGAACCTTGGCCGAAAATTATAGCACGCTGGATTGACGTCCTATTCGATTTCCTCGTCGGCGCGGCCAAGCTGGACCGCTTTGTTGAGCCTGTAGAAGATATCCCTTCAGCATGGCCGGAAATTCGCGCGGCAACGCCTTCCAAAGCCGCGTCGATGGTGCGCTTTGCGCCTGACCTCACGCACATGATTAGCGCAGCCTCAACTGCGCGCGACGGACGCTTTACGGTGCTGACAACCGCCAATGAACGGGACATCCGCTTGTTCGTCCGGGCAGAGCGGTTCAACGTCGGCATGTTTTTCCTTTTGGTGCTTGGCATCGGCGTTCTGCTTTCCATATTTCTCGCCCGCACGATAGTCCGTCCGTTGCGCCACCTGGCCCGCGCCGCCGTAAAGGTTCGGCTTGGTCGCGCGCAAGAGGTTACCGTTCCCCGCCTGCCCTCGCGCCGCGACGAAATTGGTATGTTGGCACGTGCGCTTTCGGATATGAGCATCGCGCTGCGCCAACGGATTGATGCCACCGAAGCCTTTGCCGCCGATGTCGCGCATGAAATTAAAAATCCGCTTGCGTCTCTGCGCTCTGCACTTGATGGCGCAGAACGGGTTGAAGACCCAAAATTGCGTGAACAATTGATGGACGTTGCAAAAGCTGATGTGCTTCGAATGGACCGCCTGATCAGCGATATTTCCGACGCCAGCCGTGTGGATTCGCAACTGGCCAAAGCAAAGTTTGAGCCTATCGACCTTGGCGACATGATCGAACAATTGCTTCAGGCACGCGAAGACCGGGACAGCGACAAAGACGTCGACATCGCCTTTGCACGACCACGCCGGAAAATCGCTACCGTGATGGGTGAAGATGTCCGTCTTGAACGCATGTTGACCAACTTGATCGACAATGCCGTGTCCTTCTCGCCGCCAGGAGCAGTCGTGGAAATATCTGCGACGCTTGCCGATGAAGACGTTATCATCCGGATTAGCGATGAAGGCCCAGGGGTGCCACCACAAGAGCGCGAGGCCATTTTCCGACGGTTCCACAGCGAAAGGCCAGCGACCGAGAATTTTGGCAAGCATAGCGGACTTGGCCTCGCCATTGCGCGGACAATTATCGAGGGGCATCATGGACGCATTGGGGTACGCGACCGGGTTGATGGCAAAGGCGGGGCCTGCTTCGAAATCGCCTTGCCCTGCGCGGCTGCGGCAACACGCTAATGTCCGACATGGTGCATGGTAGCGCAGTCGCCATTGACGGGAACGGGGTGCTGCTGCTTGGGCCGTCCGGCAGCGGAAAATCAGACCTGGCGCTTCGCCTGATTGACCGCGGGGCAAAGCTGATCTGCGACGACATATTACACATTGAAAGCAGCAACGGTGTGCCACAACTGACCTGCGCGCCGAATATAGCTGGTAAAATAGAAGTGCGTGGCATCGGAATATGCCCCATGGATTTCGTCCATCGCGCGCCACTGCGCCTGATCGTGCAATTCGCGCAGGACGTGGACCGCATGCCGCCGGAGCATCAGAGCATAACCATAGCCGGTTACGCGGTGCCCATGTGCAAGCTGGACCCATTTCAGGCGAGCAGTGCATTAAAGGTGGAATGGGCGCTCCGGTCAGCCATTGACGCTGGGTTGCACCCGGTGGCAAGTGCGGATGCCGCGTCCAACGAAAGCGTAAAAATGTGACCCCGAACACAGCCTCTGAACCGCAGAAAATCCTGCTAATTACTGGTGTGTCGGGTGCCGGTAAGACAACCGCGCTGAAAACGCTGGAAGACTTAGGCTGGGAAACAGTGGACAATTTCCCGATCAAGCTGGCAGGTCAATTGCTTAAAATTCCCGTGCCGGGCGGTGAGAATGGACCAAATGTTCCGCTGGCGCTGGGCTTTGATAGCCGGACACGCGGTTTTGATGCCGAGGCGTTGATTGGGCAAATCAGGAAGCTGCAGGCGCAAGCTGACCTCGAAATAATGATGCTATTTTTGGATTGTGCGGGCGTTGAGATCGAGCGCCGCTACGCCGAAACCCGCCGCCGTCATCCGATGGCGCAAGACCGGCCTGCGATGGACGGCATCGCCATTGACCGGGCCGTGATGGAACCGTTTCGCCGATGGGCGGAGGCCGTCATTGATACAAGCAAACTATCGGCGCATGACTTGCAAGTGGTCATCCGCGAACGGTTTAGCAGCGATACGTCACTGCACTCTAATATCACTATATCAAGCTTTGGCTTTTCGCGCGGAGTCCCGCACAATGCCGACTTGGTATTCGATTTGCGTTTTTTGCGGAACCCGCACTGGGACGGCAATTTGCGACCCATGACGGGGTTGGATGCGGCGGTTGCCGATTATGTTGCCGCCGACCCGAAATATGATGAAGCGATGCAGAAAATCCTTGACCTTCTGCGGTTCCTGCTGCCGCTCTACGACGCGCAGGGCAAGGCTTATGTAAATATCGCCTTTGGGTGCACGGGTGGACGTCATCGGTCTGTGCATGTTGCCGAAACCTTTGGCGCTTGGTTGCGTGCGGATGGCTTTGCCTTGACGGTGGCACATCGCGATCTGACATCAAGACCGATTGACGCGCTGGAACAGCCTGCTAACGGCGCAGATAGATTAACGTCGCGACAAGGCAGCAACATCACATGATCGGTTTGATTTTAGTCACGCATGGGAAACTGGCGAATGAGTTTCTTGTCGCGCTTGAACATGTTGTGGGGTCACAAAAGGACGTTGCGACCATCTGCATCGGCCCGCATGATGACATGGAAGCGCGACGCAATGAAATCGCGGCTGCCATTAAAAAGGTTGATACCGGCAAGGGCGTCATCATCCTGTCCGATCTGTTCGGCGGAACGCCATCAAATCTCTCGATTTCCTTGCTGGATAGCGGACGCGTCGAAGTCATCGCTGGCGTGAACCTGCCCATGCTGATCCGCTTGGATAGCGCGCGCAAAAACTTGGACGTGAAAGAGGCGGTTGCTGCCGCACGTGAAGCGGGACGCAAATATATCAGCGTCGCCTCTGAAGTGCTTGAAGCTTCACGATGACGCGGATTAGCCGCCCCGTCACTATCGTTAACGTAAAGGGCCTCCACGCCCGCGCCAGTGCCAAATTCGTGACATTCGTGTCCCGCTTGCCCGAAGGCATCAAAGTTGAAGTCGAAAAAGATGGGCAATCAGTGACGGGCACATCCATCATGGGCTTAATGATGTTGGGCGCGGCCAAGGGTAGCGAAATCATCATTCATGTCGAAGGCGAGCAGGCCGAGCTTGCCATTGAAAAGCTGGTCGGGTTGATTGTCGACGGTTTTGGCGAAGATTGATGCGCCGTGAAATTACCGGATTTTCCAATCCGCTGCTAAAGGAAATACGCGGACTTCGTGAAAAGAAGCTTCGTAAACGCGCTGGGCTGTTCCTTGCTGAAGGGCTGCGCATTATGACCGAAGCGCGCGCGGCGGGATTTCTTCCCAAAATGCTGTTTCGCGTTAAAGACCGGCCCGTACACACGCTTGAGGTGGCTTTAGAGGCCGATGTGCTGGCCAACAAAGGCGACGTTATCGAAACCAGCGCCGAGATCATGGCCAAACTGTCGGGCAAGAACAACGCCCAGGCCGTAGTTGGCGTCTATCGGGACCATGGAACTGCTTTGGTGGACGTGGACCGCACGGCAGCGCCGATCTGGCTTGTGGCGCAATCGATGCGTGATCCGGGTAATCTAGGCACGATGTTGCGTACCGGCGATGCGGTGGGGGCTGGCGGACTCATCCTGATTGATGATTGCACGGACCCATTTTCTGTTGAGTCCGTCCGCGCCAGCATGGGCGCCATTTTCACGCAAAAGGTGGTGCAATGCCGGTGGGAGGAATTCACCGCATGGTTGCGTGCGGGCGAAGGCCAATTGGTCGGCACCAGCCTGCAAACCGACACCGACTACCAAGCCGCACGCTACCACGCACCATGCTTCATCCTGACGGGTAATGAGGCGCAGGGCTTGCCCGACGATTATGAAGCCGAATGCGACCTGCGCGTCAAAATGCCGATGCGTGGCAAGGCGGACAGCTTAAACGCGGCTGTCGCGACCGCAGTGATGGCCTATGAGGTCCTGAACCAGTTTCGGCACGCCTAAAGGTCAGTTAGGCCTCAGACAGCAGCTTCGCGTTGGTCCTCAATCGGTGGCGACGGCGCCTCAGCTTCGCCATAACGGGGTAAAGCCTCGACCATCGGAATATCTTCCAATTCACGCTTACCGGTTTCGATGTTCAGATCGGCAAATTTTCGGCCCGTTGAAATGACATTGCGTTCGAAGCTGCCGACGAATTTATTGTAGTTATTCACCGCCGACGACAGCCCGCTGCCGACTGATTTCAGATGCTGTGCAGCCACCGCAATGCGGTCATACATTTCCTTGCCAAGCGCCCCGATTTGCTTTGCCTCGCGCGCGAGCCCCTCTTGCCGCCAGACGCTGGCAACGGTGCGGGCGATTGCGACAAGGTTTGTCGGCGTCGCCAGCAGCACTTTCTTATCAAAGGCGAAGTCCCACAATTGCGGCTCATGCTCCAGCGCGGCCGCGAGGAAATGCTCACCCGGCACGAACATGATGACATAATCGGGCGCGTCGGAAAACTGATCCCAATAGGCTTTGCGCGATAGCCCATCGATGTGGTTTTTCATCGATTGCGTGTGGCGCGTCATGGCTACAGCGCGGACATCGTCATCCACTGAGTCAAAAGCATCCTGATAATCATTCAACGACACTTTCGCGTCGATCACTAACGTCCTGCCGCCGGGGACATGGATGACGGCGTCGGGCCGCAGTCGTAAACCATCGCCAACGTCAATGCTGGTTTCGAGGTCAAAATCGACATGTTCGGACAAGCCGCAGCTTTCGAGCACATTTTTCAACTGCTGCTCACCCCAGCGACCACGTGCTTTGGGCGCGTTTCGTAACGAATTCATGAGTCCCGACGCGACGCTCGACACGCGTTCCTGACCCAATCGCATTTCGCCGATTAACCCCTTCAGATCGCCATAGGCCTCGGTCCGGTCCTTCTCGATCTTGCCGACCTGCTCTTCATATGCCTTCAGCTTTTCGCCTACAGGGCCAAGCAATTGCTTCAGCCGCTCCTCATTCTTTTCGCCGGCCTGATGGAAGCGTTCATCGGCGCGTTGCAGGAACGCCGCCTGCGCCTCGCCCAACAATTTCTGCCCAATCTCGACAAATTGTGCGGACAGGTTTTCCTTCGCCTCGCCAAGCGCCGCGATTTGTTCTTCAAAACTCCGCTCGCGTTCTTCCAAACTGGTTTCAAGCCGCGCCAGGCGGTCCTTGGCACTATCACGTTCGACGACCACCTGATCGAGCATAATCCGCAACTGCGTGGTCGTTTCAAGCCCTGCTTTGCCCGTGCGACTGCCTGCAAACCAGCCAAGCAGCAGTCCGCCCAACAAAGCGAAAATCACCACGACAATAACGATTAACGGCTCCAAGGGCCACCTCCCAAATTAGCACCAAAATAGAACGAACGCGGAACATAGACCGTGCGGGGCGGAGGTCAAGTGGCTTCGGCGAAGTCCCGTCGCGACTTCTTAACCCGTGCGTAGCTCATCACGCTCAGCGGCAGCAGGGCGACGTAAAAGACGCCGACACCGATGAGCGCAACCCATGGCGCCGCGACCAAGGTTGCGGTAAACAGGCCAACGCCCGCCAGCGTCATGAAACGCAGGCTGCGCCGCACTTTAATCGACGACCAGCTAAAGGTCGCGACATTGGAAATCATCAACAGCGCGCAAAGCAGCAACCATGGCGCAATGAAGCGGTAATCGCGCACCCAATCCGCGCCGGTTTCAAACCAGATCATCATGGGCAATAAAGCTAAGGCCGCGCCCGGTGGCGACGGCACGCCTGTATTAAACCCAGCGGACTTGTGCGGTTGGTTCTCAGTATCAATCTGTGCGTTAAACCTTGCCAGACGTAATGCCGCGCACAGCACAAAGAATACCGATATGGTCCAGCCAAAGCGCGGCATATCCTGCATCACCCACATATATATGACCAAAGCAGGCGTGGCCCCGAAGGCAATCACATCAGAGAGCGAATCCAGTTCAGCACCAAAACGGCTTTCTCCCTTCAGCATCCGGGCGATACGGCCATCCATGGCGTCAAGCACGCCAGCAATCACGATTGCGGCAACGGCATTTTCCCAACGGCCCTGCATCGCGAACCATGCACCCGACAATCCCGTACACAGCGCAAGGGCGGTGACCGCATTCGGCGCAAGCGCCCGTAAGGGTAATCCCGGACGGGAGGAAACCACGTCCGTCAATGCGCCACGGCAATCAGGTCTTGGTCAACACCGATTTCGCCAAGAACTGTTTCCCCTGCAACGCAACGCTGCCCCTTGATGGCTCGCGACGACGTGCCATGCGGCAAATACACATCAACGCGGCTGCCAAAGCGGATCAAGCCAACACGCTGCCCATTGGCAACACTGTCGCCTTCCTTGACAAAAGCAACGATGCGACGGGCGATCAAGCCAGCGATTTGGGTGAAGCCGATGCGAACGCCATCGCCGCGTTCCAAGAGGAAATGTTGGCGTTCATTTTCTTCGCTCGCCTTATCAAGGTCGGCGTTGAGAAATTTGCCCGCGATATAGACAACACGCTTGATGGTGCCGCGAATGGGTGTCCGGTTGATGTGCACGTCAAACACGCTCATGAAAATCGACACCCGCGTCATCGGTTGATCACCTAGACCTTCAGGCCCGCGCAGTTCAACTGGCGGAAGGACTTGTTCGATCAGCGTGATAAGCCCATCGGCGGGTGCCACGATAAATCGGTCGTCGATTGGCGTCGCACGCGCAGGGTCGCGAAAGAAGGCCAGTGTCCACACGGTGACTGCCGCCATCGGCCAAGCAAGCGTTTCCCATGCCATAAGGGCAAAAAATAGGGTTATACCCGCGGCGATAAGTCCGAACTTGCGGCCCTCAGGATGGATGGGTGGAAACGACCATTTCGCAACCCCGGCACCGCGGTTTGTCAATTCTTGTCTGCTCATTAAACTTAGCTAGGGGATGCGCCGCCATCTTACAACCAAAGATACAATTTCAGCCATTTTCAGACAATGTTGGCGATGCAGTTGAACATATGGCAGACTTTGCTATGGCACCGCTAAAGTTCCTATCTCCCTAATGGAAAGCGCGTTCTGCCATGGCAAAAATTAAGGTCAAAAACCCAGTCGTTGAGCTTGATGGCGACGAAATGACACGGATCATCTGGGAATGGATCCGTGAGCGACTCATTTTGCCATATCTTGATATCGATCTGAAATATTACGACCTTGGCATGGAGTATCGCGACAAGACCAATGATAAGGTCACCGTCGATTCCGCCAACGCAATCCGCGAATTCGGTGTCGGCGTAAAGTGCGCCACGATTACGCCAGATGAAGCACGCGTTGAAGAATTCGGTCTTCAAAAAATGTGGAAGTCGCCCAATGGCACCATTCGCAATATTTTGGGCGGCGTGGTCTTCCGCGAACCAATCGTCATCGACAACGTTCCGCGCTTGATTCCGGGCTGGACTGACCCAATCGTCATTGGTCGTCATGCTTTCGGTGACCAATATCGCGCTACGGATTTCTTGGTTCCCGGTCCCGGAACGCTACGTCTCGTATGGGATGGAGATGATGGGCAAAAAATTGATGAAGAGGTTTTCCGTTACCCGTCGCCTGGCGTGGCGCTTGCGATGTACAATCTCGACGATTCCATCCGCGACTTTGCGCGTGCGTCGTTGAACTATGGCGTAACTCGGGAATGGCCAGTCTATCTGTCGACCAAGAACACGATCCTCAAATATTATGATGGTCGTTTCAAGGATCTATTCCAAGAAGTTTACGAAGCCGAATTCGCAGCAAAGTTTAAGGAACTGGGCATTGTCTATGAGCATCGTTTGATCGACGATATGGTCGCATCGGCGCTGAAATGGTCGGGCAAGTTCATCTGGGCATGTAAGAATTATGATGGTGACGTGCAGTCCGATCAGGTTGCGCAAGGTTTTGGCTCGCTTGGCCTGATGACCTCCATCCTGATGACACCAGATGGCAAGACGGTTGAGGCCGAGGCCGCGCACGGCACGGTTACGCGCCATTATCGTCAGCATCAGCAAGGTAAGGCAACCTCAACCAACCCGATTGCGTCGATTTTCGCATGGACGGGCGGTCTCAAATTCCGCGGCAAGTTCGACGAAACGCCGGATGTAACGCGCTTTGCCGAAACACTGGAAGAAGTCTGCATTCAGACCGTTGAAGATGGCCATATGACCAAGGACCTCGCGATCCTCATCGGCCCGGATCAGGCTTGGATGACCACAGAACAGTTTTTTGAGCAGGTTCGTGCCAATCTCGAAATCAAAATGGGCAGATGGACGTAACTCCAGCGCGTTTGAATATGTAAGAGCGCGGGGGACAACTCCCGCGCTTTTTTATTGCCCTGCCCTTTCTTTCTCCTGTCGCCTGTGCGTAAATGCAAGCCATGGCAGGTGAACTACAAACCGAAGGCATTAGCGATCTGCTCGTCATATTGGGTGCAGCGGGAATAGTGATCCCCGCTTTTGCCCGGCTTCGCATCACGCCCATAATTGGTTTTATATTGGTCGGGATAATGGTTGGTCCAATGGGACTTGGATCCTTAGTGCAACGTTATCCCATGCTCGAATGGGTCACCATCACCAATGCAGAGGCTATTCATCCCATTGGCGAATATGGCATTATTTTATTGATGTTCTCCATTGGTCTTGAGCTATCTTTCCGCAGATTATGGAAAATGCGGCGCTTGGTGTTCGGTGTCGGTGCAGCGCAATTATTTGGCGCTGGCCTAGCTATCGCGGCTGGTCTGTATCTGTTCGGATATGGCGTGACCGCCGCCATCGGCATTGGAATTGCATTAGCGCTCTCTTCCACAGCGTTGGTGCTTCCCATATCGGGTACGCATTCCGCCGTTGGGAAGTCAGCTTTGGCAATGTTGCTGTTCGAAGATTTGGCCATCGTCCCGATATTATTCGTTTTGGGTGCATTGGCGCCACAAGCCGGGGCGGATTCATGGTCAGGTCTCGTCACTATATTGTGGCAGGGAACGCTGGTCATTGTCGGCATGCTTGTGCTTGGTCGCTTTTTCTTGCCCCGCCTGTTCGGACAAGCCGCGCGCACAAAAAGCCCGGAGTTATTTGTATCGGTCAGCTTGCTCGTTGTCATTGTCGCAAGTCTGGCGACGGGCGCGGTTGGCCTTTCGCCTATCGTCGGCGCAATGATCGCTGGCCTGTTAATTGCCGAAACCGATTACCATAGCGAAGTCGAAGCGATGACCGCACCATTCAAAGGGCTGGCACTGGGCGTGTTCCTGATCAGCATCGGTATGCAGGTTGATCTGAGCTTTGTGGGGGCCAATTGGGTGGCTTTGGTGGGTGCGGTGTCGGCGGTGGTGTTCATCAAGGCAAGTGTCACCGCAGCTTTGTTAAAGCTGAATGGCGCGCGCACGGGCACAGCGACAGAAACCGGCGTTCTTATGGGCAGTCCGTCGGAAACAACTTTGATCGTGCTAGGTGCCGCAGGCGCCGCTCAGATTATTGACGCTGCCGCAATCAATTTCTGGCAAGTGGCAACCGCGATTGGCCTGACGATCACGCCCATATTGGCGCGGATCGGTCATGATATGGCCCGCCGTCTGGAATTGCGCGAGAGCGATGATGAGGTGCACGAACAAGACCCAACGCAAGAGCCGCGAACGGTCGTGATCGGCTTTGGCCGAGTCGGAAAGCTGGTGGCCGACATGCTGACCACCCACGGGCAGCCTTATGTTGCCGTGGAATCCAATGTCGACGCCGTAACCGCCGCGCGGCGCGGGGGTTATAAGGTTGTTTATGGCGACATATCACGGCCCGAAACGCTGGATAAATTGGGATTGGGCCATGCCAAGGCACTTATCCTGACAATGGACCAGCCGGTATTGGCCGAACATATCGTCAAGCGCGTCCGTCAATGGTTGCCCGATATAACGATTGTCGCGCGCGCCCGTGATCCGGACCATGCCGCGCGGCTCTATCAAGCGGGCGCAACCGACGCCGTGCCCGAAACGCTGGAAAGCTCGCTTCAGCTAACGGAAGCCGTTCTCGTCGATCTGGGCGTTGCCATGGGCCCCGTCATCGCGTCGATCCACGAAAAGCGCGATGAATTCCGGCGGCAGATAAAGGAAGCCGGGGGCCTTGAAGAGACCCCCAAGCTAAAACTTACCTCTTAACCAACGATTTTTGCCTTAATCGCATCCAACGCCGCTTGCGCCAATTCAGCGCCTGCTGGACCGCCGCCTTGCGCCATGTCGGGGCGTCCGCCGCCGCCTTGCGCGCCCATGGCCTCGGTCGCCACACGCACAAGGTCAGGCGCGGTCACAGTGCCATGCAAGGCAGGTGAGACGGCAACCACAACCGTGTTGCTGTTTTCATTCGCGGCGATGATGGCGACGATGCCACTGCCAATGGCCTTCATCTGGTCATCCGCCAGGCCGCGCAGCATTTTTGGTTCAATGCCCGCGATAACTTGCCCCATGAAGGTGATATCACCGATGTGTTCGGCCTCTACCTTTGGACCACCGCCACCGGACAGCGCGAGCGCAGTCTTTGCTTCGGACAGTTCCTTCTCCATCCGCTTGCGTTCGTTGATCAGCGTTTCGATACGCACGCTTACTTCGTCCGGCGCAGTCTTCAACATTGCGGCCACATTCTTCAACTGTGCCTCGCGGCCAACAAGCCATAAGCGCGCCGCCTCACCCGTTAGCGCCTCGATGCGCCTAATGCCGCTTGCAACTGCGCCTTCGGAAATGATCGTGAACAAGGCGATGTCGCCCAATGCGTTGACATGCGTGCCACCGCACAGTTCCAACGAATAATGCGTGTCCTCGCTCTTGCCCATCGTCAAAACGCGCACTTCTTCGCCATATTTTTCGCCAAACAAGGCAAGTGCGCCAGCGGCTACGGCGTCATCGGGAGTCATCAACCGTGTTGTCACCGCGTCGTTGCCGCGGATTTGCGCGTTTACATCGGCCTCGATCATCGCAATTTCTTGCAACGTCACCGCCTGGTTATGCGAAAAGTCGAACCGCAGGCGATCCGGTGCCACCATGCTGCCCTTTTGGCTCACATGTTCGCCCAAGCGGTGGCGCAACGACGCATGCAGTAAGTGCGTGGCGCTATGGTTGGCGCGCAATGCGTTGCGGCGCGCAGTGTCGATTTTCAGCGTCACGAAATCGCCGACTTTGATCTCGCCTGTGCCAATCGTGACCTGATGCGCATGCAGTCGGCCCAAGGGCTGTGCCGTGTCCGTCACTTCGCCGCGCATATTGCTGCTGGAAATAACGCCTGCATCACCCATTTGGCCGCCGCTCTCGCCGTAAAATGGTGTCTGGTTAGTGATAACCGTGACTGTGTCATTGGCGACCGCCGACTGCACCTCAATGCCGTCATTGACGAGAGCCACAACCTGCCCCTCGCCTTCGTTTGCGGCATAGCCTGTAAACTCCGTGCTGCCGACGCGTTCGGCAATGTCAAACCAGACATCGTCCGACGCCTTCGCGCCGGAGCCCTTCCACGCAGCCCGCGCCATGGCTTTTTGACTATTCATCGCGGTTTCAAAACCCGCCTGATCAATACCAAAGCCTTGCGCACGCAAAGCGTCTTCGGTCAGGTCATAAGGAAAACCATAAGTGTCATACAGCTTGAAAGCCGTGTCGCCTGCCAAAATATCGCCCGGCGTCATGCCAGCGGTCGCTTCGTCGAGCAGCTTAATGCCCTTATCAAGTGTCCGGCGGAACTGCGTTTCCTCCTGCTTCAACGTCGCCTCAATCATGGGCTGCGCACGCAATAGTTCGGGGTAAGCCGCACCCATTTCGGCGGCAAGGCTTCCGACCAGACGATGCATCAATGGCTCTTTTGCACCAAGAATATGCGCATGGCGCATGGCGCGGCGCATGATCCGCCGCAGGACATAGCCGCGACCTTCATTCGACGGCATCACGCCATCGGCCAGAAGGAAACTGGTCGAGCGTAAATGGTCCGCAATGACGCGATGACTGGCCTTTTGATCGCCAACCGCCTTTGTACTCGTCAGCTCCTCAGAGGCGTTGATCAATGCCTTGAACGTATCGGTGTCGTAATTGTCCGGCACGCCTTGCATGACCGCAGCGATCCGTTCCAGCCCCATGCCCGTATCAATAGACGGCTTGGGCAATGGCACGTCGGTGCAGTCGTCCTGCCGTTCAAACTGCATGAACACGAGGTTCCAGATTTCTACAAAACGGTCGCCATCTTCATCCGGGCTTCCCGGAGGGCCACCGAAAATATGGTCGCCATGGTCGTAGAATATCTCGCTGCACGGTCCGCACGGCCCAGTGTCGCCCATCGACCAGAAATTGTCGTTGGTTGAAATGCGGATAATCCGCTCTTCAGGCAGGCCGGCAATCTTGCGCCACAGGTCAAACGCCTCATCATCGGTGTGATAGACGGTGGTCGTTAACCGTGCTGGGTCAAGCCCCCATTCCTTCGTCAACAAGTTCCATGCATGGGTAATCGCCTGCTCTTTGAAATAATCGCCAAACGAAAAATTGCCGAGCATTTCAAAAAACGTGTGGTGCCGCGCGGTATAGCCCACATTGTCGAGGTCGTTATGCTTACCCCCTGCCCGCACGCATTTCTGGCTAGAGGCAGCACGCGGCGTTTCGCGACTTTCAAGGCCGGTAAACACGTTCTTGAACGGCACCATCCCGGCATTGACGAACATCAATGTCGGGTCATTATAGGGCACGAGCGGTGCAGACTGCACTATGTCATGATTGGCACCACCGAAATAATCGAGGAAGCCGCGGCGAATGTCATTGGTCGATGTCATAATGACTGCGACTTAGGGAACGACTCGCCGCGCTGCAAGCCGGATATGCAGTTTGCGGCGGCCATCACGCATAGGCATAAGGTCCGCCCTTTTGCAGGGCGGTCTGATACGCTGGGCGGGCATGGATTTTTTCGACGAAAGCAGTGAGGTTTGGCAGGTTTGCAGCCCGGCCCATCTTGACTGCTGCTTCGGCCGGAAAACTCATCATAATGTCAGCGCCAGTGAGGGTATCGCCAACAAACCAGCCCGTCGCTTTCAAATTTTCTTCCATGAACGCAAAATGGCTTTCAAGCTGCTCGTTAATGCGCGGATGCAAGGGTGCAGCAGCATCGCCCAACCGCGCCGTATACAGGTTCAACAAGATCGGCGTCATCGCCGAACCTTCGGCAAAATGCATGAACTCCAGATAGCGGATGTGCGCGTCAGTGCCGCGTGTAGGGACAAGGTGGCCGCCATTATGCCGTTCGCACAGATATTCCACGATTGCGCCGGATTCGAAAATCACATTGCCATCATCTTCAATCAACGGCGATTTACCCAAGGGATGGACATTCAAAAGCGCTTCGGGCGCAAGATTGGTCACAGCATCACGGGCATGCTGGCGGATTTCATAAGGAATGTTCAATTCTTCGAGCAACCACAAGATACGTTGTGAACGCGAATTGTTGAGATGGTGTAAGATGATAGTCATAGCTGCTTCCTTAAATATGGTCGTAATTTTGATGCATTTGCACGGCGATTTCGCGCACCAGCTTGGCGGCGACTATGGCGGTAATGTCGTTCACGTCACGCGCAGGGTTAAGTTCGACGATGTCCGCGCCGACAATTCGCGCGCGTTGTTTGGCGATAATGGACAGGACTTCGCGGACCGTTAGGCCGCCGGGTTCGGGATGCGCCACGCCGGGCGCTTCGGACGGGTCAATGCCGTCAAGATCAACGCTGATATACAATGGGCCGTCAAGGATGGGCACCATCGCGGCTTCGAAATTACCTATCGGCAGAATTTCGACATTGAAACGGTCGGCTTGTTCGCGGCAGTGCGTATTCAACGTGCGAACACCCACCTGTACGATATGCTTTGCATGCCCCCCTTCCATTATGCGCGCGAAGGGCGAGGCATGGCTGCGCGGATTGCCTTCGAAATCGGCATATAGATCGGGATGCGCATCAAAATGCAGGATGTTCAGCGGTCCATGCCGCGCAGCCAGCGCTGCAACGATGGGGTATGTCACCGCATGATCACCGCCAAGCAACAGCGGAATAGCATCTGCCTCCACGCTTTTGGTCACCGCCTGCAAAATCAATGCGTCATCGGCAGCGCAGTCAACGTCCGATAACGGCAAATCGCCGAGGTCCTTGAGTATAACGTCAGTGCCAATCTCAAGGCCGGATTGCGCGAATAGATTGCCCCGGTCGCTCCATAATGCCGCGCGGATGGCCGGGGGGGCCAATGCTGCACCGCGCTCAAATGAGCTGTTCTGATCAGTCGGCAAGCCGATAAGATGAATGATGGGCCCCATGCCGATCGTTGTGCCCCACCCATTGTGCCTGTCAAGAACTTAGCGCCCGTGCGTCCGCCTATGCCGTAAAGACAGCACGGGGACGTATCTACCGACCTTCACGCAAATGACCCGCCCCGGGGTGGACCAGGGCGGGTCGAAAGCAGCGGACTCAGGCAAGGCCGCGCTTGTTCTTAAAAACCTTAAGCATCGTCTTCCGCGTCTGGCCCGGTCATCAGGACCTCAGCGACTTCTTTTGTCTTTCCGCGAATGGCTGCTTCCAACCGAGCCGCAACCTCCGGATTTTCGGTCAGATAGCTTTTCGAATTCTCACGACCTTGGCCAATACGAATCGAGTCATAGCTAAACCAACTACCCGATTTTTCTACCAACCCCGCCTTCACACCCAGATCGAGCAGCTCACCCGTTTTGGAAATGCCTTCGCCATACATGATGTCAAATTCGACCTGTTTGAATGGCGGCGCGACCTTATTCTTTACAACCTTCACACGGGTCGCATTGCCAACAATATCTTCGCCTGCCTTGATCTGGCCTGTGCGGCGAATGTCCAAACGCACCGATGCGTAGAATTTCAGCGCATTGCCGCCCGTTGTGGTTTCTGGCGAACCATACATCACCCCAATCTTCATACGAATCTGGTTGATGAAGATGACCATGCAGTTTGATCGGCTAATCGAACCTGTAATCTTGCGCAGCGCTTGGCTCATCAACCGCGCCTGCAAACCCACATGGCTATCGCCCATTTCGCCTTCGATTTCCGCGCGCGGAACAAGTGCCGCAACCGAGTCGATGACGATGATGTCCACGGCGTTTGAACGCACCAAAGTGTCGGCAATCTCAAGCGCTTGTTCGCCAGTATCTGGTTGCGACACGATCAAATTGTCCACGTCGACGCCAAGCTTCTTGGCATAGCCGGGATCAAGCGCATGCTCTGCGTCGATGAATGCCGCCGTGCCGCCTGCCTTTTGCGCCTCTGCAATCACGTGCAGGGTCAGTGTCGTCTTACCCGAACTTTCAGGGCCATAAATTTCAATCACGCGTCCCTTGGGCAATCCACCAATGCCAAGTGCGATGTCCAACCCAAGCGAACCCGTCGACACAGCATCGATGCTAATCGCCTCACGACTGCCAAGCTTCATCGCCGAACCCTTGCCGAATGCGCGATCAATCTGCGCCAATGCTGCTTCTAGGGCCTTTTCACGTTCCGAATTTTTCATACCGTTTGCCTGATTCCCATCAATTATCTTGAGACTAGCTGCCATTTTTCCACTCCTTAGCGTCACGCCTATTCCGAAAGACTTCCCCGGAACACCTGATATGTACGCTTTATGTTCTAAAAGAACAAGAGTGGAACAAGTAAATTTACATCTTTTATTTCAGTACCTAACCCAATCATCTTTCGCAAGCGCGTCGTGAACCGCTTCTGTAATGCGCTTAACAGAAAATGGCTTAGCCAAGAAAGCGACATTGTCGAGGCTGATCTGTTCGCGCAATCGGCGGCTATATCTTGTTCAAAACGGCCCGTTACCCGATAAAATCCTGCTACGCAGAGTTAAGGCGCAGCTGACCATAGCCTTGGGCTGGAACGCAACGGAATATTTGTCAAAACTTCGTGATTGCCATTCAGGTTCTGCCTCGAACCCGCCGAAACTTCATCTGCCCTACCGAAGTGACTTCGACCGCCGACGCCATTTGGCACTTACACGCCACCGCCAAAACCAGGCGGAGAGGAAATAGCCAATGGCGGCCATCACAATCGAAATAATTGCTAGGCCAGCTAACCCCTGAACGAGTGCAAGTGGCGCTTCATTCCAGACATAATCAACCCAAGCGGATAAGGGCGCAGCCGTTTCAACAAGTTCATAAAAGCGCCCGGAACCATTGTTTAACCGCAAAACGGATTCACCGACATAGATTGACCCGAAGAGGATAAATGGCGTGGTCGCTGGCATGCTGAGAAAAGTCATTGCCGCGCCGATCGGAATATTGGCACGCAGCGGCAGCGCCAATAACGCTACGCCAGCAATTTGAACACCGGGTACCAGCAGGAAGATGCCGACGAGCAGGCCAAGCGCGACGCCGCGCGGCACCGAACGGCGCGTAAATCGCCACAATGCCGGGTGGAATACGCGTTGGGCAAAAGGACGCAGAAAACGGCTGCGTTCAAAGCTGTCGCGAGTCGGCGCTTGCTTATGTAACCAGGCGTTGAATTTGCTCATCCGCGATCCCGCATAATTCGTCCTTGTTCCCGTTTCCAGTCGCGCTCTTTTTCCGTCGCACGCTTGTCTGGGGCCTTTTTACCCTTTGCCAACGCCAGTTCCACTTTCGCCCTACCCCGGCCGTTGAAGTAAATCGACAGCGGAACGAGCGTCATACCTTGACGCATGACCGCTCCATGCAGCTTGTTTATTTCACGTTCGTTAAGGAGTAATTTGCGCGGGCGCTTCGGTTCGTGATTGAAACGGTTGCCATGACTGAATTCAGGAATATTAGCATTAATCAGCCATATTTGATCATCACGAACTTCGGCGTAACTCTCGGCAATTGAACCCTCACCAAAGCGTAAGGATTTTACCTCGGTACCGGTCAGGACAATGCCAGCTTCATATTTGTCATCAATATGAAAGTCATAGCGCGCCCGCCGGTTCTCGGCGACAGTTTTGACCTTGTTAAATGCTTCCGGCTTTGGACGAGTCATTAGATGAGACCTGCATTCTCCAAAGCGGCATCTACCTGACGACGGCTCGCCTCACTCGGCGGCGTCATTGGCAAACGCAACTCCGTCGGGAAACCTTCGATTACCCTCGACAAAGCATATTTGATTGGACCGGGGGACGCATCAGAAAACAATGCCAAATGGAGGGGATAAAGCTTGTCGTTCAGTTGACGCGCCAAATCATAGTCGCCTGAGGCACAAGCCGCCTGAAACTGCGCGCATAGCTTCGGCGCGACATTTGCCGTCACCGAAATACAGCCTTTGCCGCCCGCCGCGTTGAAAGCGAGCGACTGTTCATCGACGCCTGACAACAGACAGAAGTCCGGCCCACACGCCAAACGGTGGTCGGTGACACGCGGCATATCGCCACTGGCATCCTTAATGCCGATTACGGTTGGCAACTTTGCCAGACGGGCGACGGTTTCCGGCTTGATATCCGTCACCGTACGCGCCGGCACATTGTATAGCAGTATAGGCAAATCGTTCTTTTTCGTCATATGTTCGAAATGCGCGTATATGCCCTCTTGATTTGGCCGGTTATAATAAGGCGCAACCACAAGCCCAGCGGCGGCCCCGCTTTTTTTGGAAAAGTTGAGGTGCAAGACAGCGTTATTTGTGTCGTTTGAACCGCAACCAGCGATGACAGGCACGCGCCCAGCGGCTTGCTCGATGCATATCTCAATGACACGATGATGCTCCGCGTTAGACAGTGTCGACGCCTCTCCTGTGGTTCCTGCGGGCACAAGCGCGCTTGAGCCTTGCTCGATTTGCCAATCGATTAACGCACGAAAATGCTTTTCGCTAAACGCTCCGTCGCAAAAAGGAGTCACTAGAGCCGGTATTGATCCGGAAAACATATTATACGACTTTCATTCTGATCCAAATTGAACGCTAAGCTTATCATAGTCGCTTGTTCAGCGATTGATAAGGTTGGGGTCCATAATATGTCCGGCATGGTAAAGCACCTTCTTTCAGCAACGGCACTCATTATTTCATGCGCTACACTCGCCTCCGCGCAGCAATCCGACGGGATCATATGGAAACCCGGCACTGGCAGCGGACAAACGTCTGCGCCATCCGGACAACCAATGTCTTCACCGGTCATTTACGACCCAAGCGAGGGCAAAATCTCCGCCGCGCTGCAGCGATGGAAAATGTTAGGCGCACCCGGCAATTTCAGCTTTAACGATTATGCATCATTCCTCATGCTGTACCCGGACTGGCCAAATACTGACGACATGCGGCAGAAAGCGGAACGGGCGATCAATCCCCTATCTTACTCTCCAAACCAATTAGTGGCTTATTTTGACCGCTTGCCGCCAGTCACCAATGAAGGTCGCGCAAAATTTGCGTTAGCGCTGGATTCTGTTGGCGATAAGGCGCGTGCCCAAGCGCAAGCGCGCGAAGCTTGGCGCGGTGGCGCACTAAGCGACGAAGATGAAGGTCGGGTTTTCCGCATCGCCAGCGGCACGCTGACATCCGCCGACCATGATGCACGAGTTGACCGGCTGTTATGGTCAGGATCGACGCGCAGTTCCGAACGCTGGGTCGCATTTACCTCACCGCAGCGTCGCCCTGCGTTTGCGGCTGCGCTTGCAACGCGAATGAAATCACCCGATGCCGCGTTAAAGGTGCAAGAAGCAGGCGCATTAGCGAACACCGAAGCCAGTCTGCTGGCGGCGCGGGCGGACGCGATGCGTGCTGCTGGTGACAGCTTTGCAGTGCGCGAATTGCTTGCAAACCGAGGGAATCTGGTCGCACCGGTGCCTGTCCCTAAGGATTGGTACCAATTGCTACTCACGCATGCACGCGCTGCCGAAATTGACGGCCAATATGACGTGGCATATCGCATCGCATCGCGTGTGGACGATGCCGTCCCGGCTGGCCTTGTAATGGCGGATCAGGATCTGCCGACGCGGGATCGATATACCAGCCTCACTTGGCTGGCCGGATCGTTGGCTATGGACCGTTTGGGCCGCCCTCGTGATGCCGTAAACATGTTCGAACGCTATGCGACTGCCGCAAAAACCCCACAAACCCGATCAAAGGGTTTTTATTGGGCGGGCAAGGCCGCTGCGAAGGCTGGAGACCCTTTAAGCGCGACACGCTATTATGAGCAAGCAGCGGCATATTATGAGAGCTTTTTTGGCCAGTTGTCTTTGGAGCAGCTGCGTCATCCCTTACCGCAAGTTCCGCACGTGGCAGCTACCCCGCCAGTTCTGACAGACGGGAATGTCCCCCCTGTGCATCTGGCAGCGGCGTTGGCCGCAAAATATGGCAGCTGGCGTGACCAGAGTAACTTTTTCAGGGCCATTGCCCGCCACGCGGATGACCGTGACGCATATACGGCTGCTATCGGCCTGTCGCAAGCGCTTGCCCGTCCGGATCTGGCAGTGATGGCGGGTCGTGCAGCGCGCACCGATGGCATCCCCGATTTGCTGGGCAACAGCTACCCCACCGTCAATGTTCCAGCGGCGCATAGCCAGACCTGGACGCTCGCCCATGCGATCATGCGTCAGGAAAGCCAGTTTGACCGCGCCGCCGTCAGCCACGCAGGAGCACGCGGCCTGATGCAGTTGATGCCCGGAACAGCCCGGGAAACATCGGGCAAAATCTCAATGGCCTATCGTCCGGATGCGCTGACCATTGATACCGATTACAACATCGCCTTGGGCGCCACCTATATTGAACGCATGCTCGATTATTATGACGGAAGTTATCCGCTCGCCATCGCCGCCTATAACGGCGGTCCGGGTAACGTGAACAAATGGCTCAGCACCTATGGCGACCCGCGCACAGGCAGCATCGACATGTTGGATTGGATTGAGAAAATCCCGCTCAGCGAAACCCGCGATTATGTCTACCGCGTTTTGGAAAACGCGGTGATGTATGACCATCTCCACCCCGAAAAGGCGCGCGTGCGCTCGGCAACGCCGCTCGGCACCTATTTGGGTAAATCGACACCGGGTTAATGCATGGCCGAGCGCACCAACCCGATTACCCCAGCCGGATTCGCGGCCTTACGCGAACGCTATGAACAGCTGTTCGCCATCGACCGCCCCACAGTGGTTGAAATCGTCCATTGGGCCGCAGGCAATGGCGACCGAAGCGAGAATGGCGATTATATCTATGGCCGCCAAAAGCTCCGCGCGATTGACCAGGAATTGGGTCAGTTGTCCAAAAAGATGAAGGTCGCGCAAATACTCGACCCATCTAAGCAAGAAGACCGAAGCCGCATATTCTTTGGCGCGTGCGTCACGATTGCGGATGTCGATGATGTTGAACGCACGATCACAATCCTTGGCGACGATGAAGCCGATGCCAGCAACGGTCGCATAGGCTGGAACGCACCCCTTTCCCGTGCCCTACGCGGCGCGCGCGTGGGTGATGTCAAAACCGTGAATTTGCCCACAGGGCCCAAAGAATGGGAAATACTACGGATAGACTATCCCTTGGGGGAATAGCCAATCGTCCGCTGCGCCAACGCTACAACCGCTGGATCGGCCTCCGGAAACTCCTGCGGTACGCTCTTCTCTAATTCTGCGATAACATGCGAAAGGACCGCAATCCGGGCCGCCTTTTGATTATTGCCGTCGATAACGGTCCAGGGTGCCCAATGCGTATGCGTGCGCTTGAACATATCCTTTAGCGCGTCGAGATAGTCGTCTCGCTTTTCGCGATTGCGAAAATCTTCTGCAGTGACTTTCCATCTTTTGGTTGGATCATCCAGCCTTTCCGTCAGAACCTTGTCTTGTGTTTCGGAGGTCACATGCAGGAATATCTTGATAATCTTCGTGCCAATCTCGCCTTGACGCGATTCAAATTCGTTGATTTCGTCATAACCGCGCCGCCATTCGGCTTCGGTGCAAAATCCCTCGATACGCTCAACCAGCACGCGGCCATAGTGACTTCTGTCCCAAATGCTGATCTCTCGTTTACCCGGCAATTTGTTCCAGAAGCGCCACAGGAAATGCTTGTCCTTTTCTTCTGAGGTCGGCGCAGAAATAGGGAATACCTTATAAAAGCGCGGGTCAAGCGAAGAGGTCATGCGCTTGATTGCGCCGCCCTTGCCAGCGGCATCCCAGCCTTCGAAGATGATCAAAGTGCGCGCATCATGCAGGATGTGCAATGCTTGTAGCTTGGACAAGCGATCCTGAAGCCTTTTCAGGTCCTTGTCATATGTGCCGTCATATATATATATTTTGCCGGCTTCAAACTTGGAAAGGTCAATGGACATGCCCGCGTTCGAGCATCTATTGCACAGACAAACAAGCGAAAGCGCAGCTCAGTCCCCAAAAGGGACAGATCCTGCTGCTGATTTTGTCCCTGATATCAGGCCTTGGGCGGTTGTTCCACAACGCGAATGTGCAATTCGCGCAACTGCTTAGCCATCGCAGGCGACGGCGCGCCCATCAAAAGGTCCTCGGCCCTCTGGTTCATCGGGAAAAGCGTGATTTCGCGCAAATTCTGCACGCCGCACAAGAGCATGACCATCCGGTCCACCCCTGCAGCCATGCCGCCATGCGGTGGCGCACCAAATTGGAAAGCGCGATACATGCCGCCAAAGCGATCTTCAACATCCGCCTGCGTCAGACCCGTGAGTTCAAACGCCTTGACCATCAAATCTGGGTGCTGGTTCCGGATCGAGCCTGAGGCAAGCTCATAGCCGTTACAGACCATGTCATATTGATACGCCTTGATTGTGAGCGGGTCCTGCGTTTCGAGCGCCTGTAGCCCGCCCTGTGGCATTGAGAAGGGGTTGTGCGCAAAGTCGACCTTTTTGTCCTCCTCACTCCATTCGTAGAAGGGGAAGTCGATGATCCAGCAAAAACGGAACGCGTCCTTTTCAATCAGGTCAAGCTGCTCGCCCGTCCGCGTGCGCGCCGCGCCAGCCAGCTTTGCCGCTTGCTCTTCCTTGCCAGCGGCAAAGAAGCAACCATCGTCGGGTCCAAGGCCGATCGCGTCATATAAAGCGCGCATCCCCTCTTCGCCATGGTTCTTGGCGATTGGACCGCCAAACTCGCCACCCTTGCGGGTGACATAACCAAGTCCGGCATGGCCTTCGCTGCGCGCCCATTCGTTCATATCGTCGAAGAATTTACGGCTCTTGTCCGCAGTCTTTGGCGCAGGAATGGCACGGACAACGCCGCCGCCTTCAACAACGCGTTCAAACAAGCCAAAGCCCGAGGTTTTGAAATGATCGGTAACATCGTGGATGATCAGCGGGTTGCGCAAATCGGGCTTGTCAGTGCCGTAATCTAACATCGACTTTGAATGCGGGATGCGCGGGAACTGTCCTGCTGGTGTCACTTTTTTGCCGTCGGCAAATGCTTCGAACACACCTGCCATCACTGGCTCCATCGTGTCCCAGATTTCTTCTTGCGTGACAAAGCTCATTTCCAGATCAAGCTGGTAAAACTCGCCCGGCAAACGGTCGGCGCGCGGGTCTTCATCGCGGAAGCATGGTGCGATTTGGAAATATCGGTCGAAACCGGCGACCATCAACAGTTGCTTATACTGCTGTGGCGCTTGCGGCAGTGCAAAGAATTTTCCGGCGTGGATGCGGCTTGGTACAAGAAAGTCGCGCGCGCCCTCTGGGCTGGATGCCGTAAGGATGGGCGTTGAATATTCGGTGAAGCCGATATCTTCCATCCGGCGGCGCGTTTCGCGAATGATCTGCGTGCGCTTAACAATGTTGGCGTGGAGCGTTTCGCGGCGCAAATCAAGAAAGCGGTATTTCAGCCGCGTTTCTTCAGGATATTCTTGCTCACCGGCGACCGGCAATGGCAGTTCTTCCGACTTGCTCAGCACCGTGACGCTGCGGGCGAAGACTTCAATCTGCCCGGTCGGTAGATGGGCATTGACCGAGCTTGCACTGCGGGCCTTCACGTCACCGTCAATGGTGATGACGCTTTCGAGGCGCAAAGCCTCCAATATCGGCAAAGCGGGGCTATCGGTATCGGCCACGATCTGCGTCATGCCATAATGGTCGCGCAGGTCGACGAACAACACGCCGCCATGGTCGCGCTTACGGTGGACCCAGCCCGACAGGCGGACGGTTTCGCCCACATGGGAATCGCGGAGTTCAGCGCATTTGTGCGTACGATAAGCGTGCATTGTTGGCTCAATTCAAAAAAGCTGTGGAAAGCGGGCCTGTCAACAGTGCAGCGGCACTTTGTCAAGTCGTGAATGGGTGCTAGGGCGATGCCCAATGCAGATTCATCCACTCATCACTGACAGCAAACGCCTCGCCGAATTGTGCGCACGCCTTGCACAATCGCCATTTGTTGCGGTCGACACCGAATTTATGCGGGAAAACACGTATTATCCCGACTTATGTTTGGTTCAACTGGCCGACGCCAATGAGGCAGCCGCAATTGACCCCAAGGCCGAGGGTCTTGACCTGACGCCAATGCTTGAGCTGTTGTGCGAAAATGAGGATGTGTTGAAGGTTTTCCACGCGGGTGGGCAGGATATCGAGATATTCTTCAACCTGACCGGCAAAACCCCCTACCCCATGTTCGACACGCAAATTGCCGCCATGGCGCTAGGTCAGGGTGAGCAAGTCGGTTACTCAAACCTCGTCGAACTGTGGATGGGTATCCAGTTGGACAAGGGGGCGCGTTTTACCGATTGGTCACGGCGTCCGTTGGATAAACGCCAAATTGATTATGCCATTGCCGATGTGACGCATTTGTCCGTCATCTTTCCGATGATGCTTGAAAAGCTTAAGATAACGGGGCGGGGCGCGTGGCTGAATGACGAAATGGAGCGGATTTCCAACGCCGCCAATTATCGCAATGACCCCGAAAACGCGTGGGCACGGATTAAAGTGCAATCGCGCAAACCCGAAGTGCTTGGTCGCCTTCAAGCGATGGCAGCCTGGCGCGAAAAAGAGGCGCAGCGCAAAAACATCCCACGTGGACGGATTATGAAGGATGAAACGCTGGCCGATATCGCCGCGCATCCACCCAAAAGTCAGGCCGACCTGCCCAAAGTGCGCGGCCTATCGCCCGCATGGCGCGACAATGAAATTGGTGCGCGCCTGATCGGGGTGATTGAGGCGAGCCAGCCCATGGCGCGTGACAATTTGCCAGACCGTGCCCGATCATCTCCCGGCGGTGGCAAAGACGGTTCGCTAGTCGCCGATCTGCTGAAGCTATTGCTCAAAATCCGGTCCCGCGAAATTAACGTGGCCCCGCGCTTGATTGTGCGGACAGAAGAGCTTGAGCGCTTGGCCGCTGGCGAGCGCGACGACCTTGAAGTGTTAACGGGATGGCGTTTTGACCAATTCGGGCGCGATGCACTTGACCTTGTCGAAGGACGGTTGGCCTTTGCCGTGGTCAATGGCAAGCTCAAGATGACCCTCACGCATGAAGAAGACATGGTGCGGGAAACACCGGCTTAGGGTCAGGCCCACTTAAATCAGTCTTCGAGAACTTTTTTTACCAAGGTCAAATTTACGGGCGCATTTTCCGAGAGCGCCATGGCGTTTGCGGATCGCGCAAATTTTTCAATGGCAACATAGCTGCGTTCGATACGCCGCTTCACATAGCTTAAGACATCGATGCTAATCGCTGCGCCTCGGTCGGAAAGCTGTTTTTGCAGTAATTGTTCAATCATCTCGTCATCCGGCGGCGCGATTTCGAGCAACATTGCCGCGCCTAATCGCGACTGCAAATCGGGCAGTGCAACACTCCATTCCGCAGGTTGCCAACGCGATATCAGCAATAACGGCACGCCGCTTTCTTGCGAACGGTTCCACGCATTGAAAATTGTTTCGTCAGCGCTCGCCTCGGCTTCATCAATGACGGTGCCATTCTTTCCCGAGAAATAGCGCGCCATCAGTGTTTTTCCGGAGCGCGCCGGCCCTGTAAGAATTGCACAGCCCTTTGCCCAGGCCGCCGCACTGGACAGCCCGGCAAAGGCCGCTGCGTTTGATTCCGTGATGATGAGGCTGGACGACGCGCCACTGCGCAACTCGTCCAAGGGCAAGGCAATTTGACGCATCGACCCGCTAAATGCCCTTATGGCCGGGGTTGAGGCGCGGAAGGAAGCTGCGACTCTGGCACGATGGATTTGACAACGTCGTCAAGCGATGGCGCGGCCGGTTCCTGCAATGGTGTGCCAGTTTCATTTAAAGCCGCGGTGTCTTCGACTTCGCTCTCCAAATCCTCGCCCTCGACCACGTCGGGTTCTAGGACCAAAGATGCATCAGCCCGCAGGCGTCCCGAGGAGAGGGCCGATTGGAACAATTGATCCATCCGCAATACGGCTTGATCCATCATCGCAGGAATGCCCGCGCTATTCGATGTGCGCAGCGTGAATGCACCCAGAAACTTGTTATCCGGACCATAACGCGCCGAGAAACGTCCTATGACTGGACCACCGGGCCATTGCCGTTCAATCCGCGCGATGGGAATGATAACGTCCGCCGCACCGAACTGGTCAAGGATCGTGCGCCACCAAATGCGGCTGCGGCGTTCCGCTTGGCCAGCATTCAACAAAAGCGACTCGCCGCCTGCCCCGCTTGGGCGAACATAATCGATCGTGCTGTCTGCGGTACGAAATTTGGCCCAGCTCCGTTGCCATGATGTGCGCTGTTCAAACACGGTGGGTGCACCTGCAGAGTAAGTGACGGGCAACAACATCAAAGGCGCAGAACGCCTTGCAACACTGCTGACGCCCAGCAACTGACCCGCGCGCGCACGGTCAAACAAGACGCCCAGTTTTGCAACATAACGACGTGGACCAATTTGTTCCTGTTCCACCACAATGGCGGCAGTGATGCCGTCCAATGTCGAATCGGACAGACCGGCCCCTGCTTCATTATGGGTTTTGCGCCACAATGCCGCCCAAGCGATACGCTGCGCCTGCTCCCACCCCTTTTTTCGTGCTTCAAAGGCGTTGTCGCCAACCACGTTGACCGAAACGCCCGTAACTTCAAAGTCGCCGGCGCTCGCAATCGGCGCAATACCGCGCTTTGGCCCGTCAATCTGCGCAACCACGATGCCGCCGCCAACCAGCGCCAAAGGCAAGCCGATCGCTGATATGCGGAACCAATTCTTGCGCAAATTTGTCATCTCCGCACCTTTAGGCGACATAGACGTGGAATTCCAAGCCTGTTCTCGCTAACGGCGACAAATGGACGCAAAAGATCACAGCTCAGAATCCTACACTTATGCCAAGGCGGGTGTTTCCATCGAAACTGGCAATGCCCTGGTACGCGCCATTGCGCCGCTGGCCAAAGCAACGCGTCGTGCAGGTGCCGACGCCGACCTTGGCGGATTTGCCGGGTTCTTCGATTTGAAAGCGGCAGGGTTTCATGACCCGTTACTGGTCGCGGCCAATGACGGTGTGGGCACAAAGCTGAAGCTAGCAATAGAGTCCGGACGGCATGAAGGCGTCGGCATCGACCTCGTTGCGATGTGCGCAAATGACCTGATCGTGCAAGGCGCAGAGCCGTTGTTTTTCCTTGATTATTATGCGACCGGCAAGCTGGACAATGCTATAGCGACGTCAGTCGTGGCCAGCATCGCTGAGGGCTGCAAACTGGCTGGATGCGCGCTGATCGGCGGCGAGACCGCGGAAATGCCCGGGATGTATTACGACGGCGATTATGACCTTGCTGGCTTTTGTGTCGGCGCAGTGGAGCGCGACCAAGTCCTGACCGCCGACAAAATTGAGGCGGGCGATGTCATCTTGGGCCTCGCGTCTTCGGGCGTGCATTCCAACGGCTTTTCCTTGGTGCGCAGGCTTGCGGCGGACAAGCGCTGGAAGCTTGATCGTCCCGCTCTGTTCGACCAGAATGTCATCCTGATCGACGCGCTGATGGCGCCCACACGGATCTATGTGAAGTCCTTGCTGCCACTGGTGCGCACTGGGAAAATCCACGCAATGGCGCATATCACGGGCGGCGGTTTGCTTGAGAATATTCCGCGTATTTTGCCAGTTGGACTTCACGCGCATGTCAACGCGGACGCTTGGATGCAACCGCACCTGATGGCGTTTTTGCAGGCACAGGGCAATATTGAGCCAGAGGAAATGGCGCGCACATTTAACTGTGGCGTCGGCATGGCTGTTGTTGTGGCGCAGGCGGATGTAGCGGATGTGACAGCTACCCTGGAGGCCGCTGGTGAGACGGTGTTCAACATCGGTCACATTGCAGATGGCGACAAAGGCTGCACCGTCACGGGCTCTGTCGAAACATGGAGCGCGAAATCTGATTGGACTGCGACTTATGTGGGCTAAACTGCCTTTATCCCCCTCCCGCCTGTGGGAGGGGAGTGCAAATGAAAGCTAAAGTCGCCGTCCTAATCTCCGGCGCGGGCACCAATATGGCCGCCTTGTTGTTCGCCTCTAAATTGCCAAGCTGCCCCTATGAAATCATTCTGGTCGCCAGCAACAACCCAGATGCAGAAGGACTAAAAATCGCCGCAACAGAGGGCATTCCAACCTTTGTGGTGTCACATATCGGCCTTGACCGTGCCGCGCATGACGCGCTCATGCACGACGCGATCATCGAGGCAGGCGCGGCCTATATCGCTTTGGCGGGGTATATGCGGATATTGTCCACAGAATTCGTCGCAAAATGGTATGGGCGCATGCTCAATATCCACCCGTCTTTGCTGCCGAAATATAAGGGGCTACATACACATCAAAGGGCCATACAGGCCAAAGACACAGTCGCGGGGACCAGCGTGCATTTGGTCACGGCGGAATTGGACGATGGCCCCGTGCTTGGCCAAATCGAGGTGGCGATTTTGCCCGGCGACACCGCAGATACGCTCGCCGACCGCGTTAAAATGGCGGAGTATCAATTATACCCCAAGACGCTGGCCAATTTTGTCGCGCGCGATACCAACCCGGAATATCTGACGGCGCAAGTCCGTACCCTTGCCCTCGCCCAACCTGAAGCCGACGAAGTATCATCCCATGGCATGCCGTGCTTCGGCATCGTTGGTGGCAAGAAATTCGCTTATGTGTCTATCGACCATCACGGCGACGGCAAAACCGCGCTATTGGTGAAAATCAGCGGTGCGGAGGAGCAAGCTATGCTGATCGACAGCAACGCGGAGCGTTATTATCGCCCTGCCTATTTCGGGGATGGGTGGGTCGGCATCCGGCTAGACCTTGGCGACACCGATTGGGACCATATCGGCGACTGGATCGCCAAAAGCTGGCGCGCGGTGGCACCGAAGAAGCTGACTAGGTTCATGGACTTAGCCAATGAATTCTAACGCTACCACCGGATTTATTGCCATTTATCGGTGGCGTGTGGCTCCTGAACATGAGGCAGATTTTCGAAATCGCTGGCGCGATTTAACGCGCCAAGGCTCCGAGTATGGGTCTTTTGGCTCATGCCTTGGTCGTGGTGCAAATGAAGAATTAGTCGCAGTTGCGCTTTGGCCTTCGGAATCTGCACGCGAAAAAGCGTTTCGCTCCATGTCGGCAGACGGCCCTTGGCCGCCTGCCGAGCGGGTCAGTGAAGATAAACTGCACGTACTCGACGATTTATGGAAAAAATCGCCTTTTCGAGGATAAATTACCCAACAATCTCTTCAGGCTTGAAGAAATAGGCGATTTCGATGGCGGCGTTTTCATAGCTGTCCGAACCATGCACGGTGTTGGCTTCGATGCTTTCGGCGAGTTCCTTGCGGATGGTGCCGGGTTCGGCATTTTCAGGGTTGGTCGCGCCCATGATGTCGCGGTTGCGCTGCATGGCGTTATCGCCTTCAAGCACTTGCACGACGACTGGTCCGCTGATCATGAATTCAACGAGCTCGCCAAAGAAGGGACGCTCTTTGTGCACAGCATAAAAGCCTTCGGCTTGTTCGCGCGACATGTGGATGCGCTTTGAAGCCACAATGCGCAGGCCAGCTTCTTCAAGCATTTTGGTCACGGCACCTGTCAGGTTGCGGCGTGTTGCGTCGGGCTTAATGATCGAAAATGTGCGCGTAACCGCCATGAGATGCTCCAAAAATATAGGGGTGAATTTGGCGCGCGTCTAACGACGCTTGGCCTTTTTTGCAAGCTTTATGGGCCTTGCACCCATTTGCCGCCATCCTGTTTCCAGTAACGCCGTTCTACACCATCGCTTAAGCTGCGCCATGCCGCGCGTGCGTTGTCGATATGGCTGGGCGGAAAGAGATAAAAAATGCGATCGAACTCTTTTTCAATCGGACGCCAATTTCCATCGGCAACGGCAACAAAACGCGCTTTATTTGCAGCGTCGGTATTATCCGACAGCAATATGGGTTGCAGGGCATCCTCCCCCTCGCCTGCTTTGGCATGCGCGAGAAAGCTGTTCGCCTTTGCCGTCCAAAGCGCGGACGATATGGCGTCCAATTGCAGGCTGTCGTCACTGACGATCAATAACCGCCCGCCATCGTCCAATATACGCTGGGCAATGACTGAGAGTATTTTTTCAGCAGGATCGCGGGTGAGCTGGTAGAAATCGACCTGCATGATGCGGCTACATCAGCCTTCGAAATTGTCGGCGACGAAGCGATCAAGCAAACGCACGCCATATCCGGTTGCGCCCTTGTCCCATACCGTACCCGGCTTGTCGGCCCACACTGTCCCGGCAATATCAAGATGCGCCCATTTCACGCCGTCCTTAATAAAGCGGCCCAAGAATTGCGCGGCGGTAATGGAGCCTGCGCCTTTCCCGCCGATATTCTTCATATCGGCAATCGGGCTGTCGATCATCTTGTCATAAGCCTTCGACAAGGGGAAACGCCATAAAGGGTCACCTGATGCCTTACCCGCCGCCGTGAGCTTATCGGCAAGTTCATCACTGTTCGAGAATAGCCCTGCATATTCACTGCCAAGCGACACAATGATCGCGCCTGTCAGTGTCGCCAAATCGACGATATATTCTGGGTTATAATTCTCCTGTACCCAATGGAGCGCGTCGCACAATACAAGGCGGCCTTCTGCGTCGGTGTTCAGCACCTCAATCGTTTGGCCCGACATTGACGTAACGACATCACCGGGACGTTGCGCATTACCGTCCGGCATATTCTCCACAAGGCCGCAGACGCCCACGACATACGCCTTAGCCTTGCGTCCCGCCAATGCCTTCATGGCACCTGCGACCGCGCCCGCACCGCCCATATCCCATTTCATATCTTCCATGCCTGCCGCTGGCTTGATGGAGATACCACCTGTATCGAACGTCACACCCTTGCCGACCAAAGCGACTGGCCGCTGCTGGGCGCCGCCAGTGCCGTCCCATTTCATTACCAGCAGGCGCGCAGGGCGACGAGAGCCTTGCGCCACGCCCAACAGCGCCCCCATGCCAAGCGCTGCCATATCCTGATCATCTAGGACGCTAATTTCCACGCCCAGTTCTTTTAAATGCTGGCAACGCTCAACAAAGCTTTCGGGATAAATGATATTTGCAGGTTCAGTTACCAATTCCTTAGTCAAGGCAACGCCTTCGGCCACTGCATGGTAACTTGTCCAGTGTGCGCTGGCCTGTGCAGGCGCAGCAACGACGGTGAACGATTCCACGGTCGGCTTTGACGTTTCGGGCAATTTGGTGCGATATTTGTCCATCCGCCAGTTGCGCAGCGTTGCGCCAAAAGCAACCTCTGCTGCGTGTTGCGCGGTCAAATTAGCCCCATGAACGGCAATGTGCTTTGCGCCCGATGTCTGCACCTTGGCGATAATGTCGCCGCCAACTTTCTGGTAATCAGCCGCCTCACCTTCCGCCACACCAAGCAGAACAATACGCACCAACTTGCCGTCTTGTTCGTTGATAAACAGAAAATTTTGTCCAGCAGCACCCTCAAACCGTGCAAGCTTTGCGGTTGCTTGAATAATGTCCGTTTTTTCCAAGAGAAACTCGAAATCGGCAAAAGTACTTTTGGTAACGATAAATGCGAGCACGTCGGCATCTTGGGGGCGCGCATCGTTAAAATTGATGATCATGGAAATGAACAGCCTTTCCGCTGGGTGTCATGTTTAACTTTTCTATAGGCCTATTATCCGTTCCGATTAAAGCAAAAGATGGTATCAATGTGCCAGCGCTTTAACCCAAATATTGCCATGCACGGCAACATGGGTGGACCCACGGCAATAGCGGCGATAAAGGGCATATCGGTTTTTATGATTATTTCTGCCCCTCGGCCTACCCCTTTTCGTGCTTTGCTTATGCCGATATTGCTCGGATGCAGCGCGTTGCCGGCAGTCGCGATGGCTCAAACCGCAGCATCAGCCGAAAAAACACAACAGACCAGCGACCAGATCGGGTTTTCCGCTGCGGTTGTCGAATTTGACTCGAATACCGAAATTGTAACGGCCAGAGGCGACGTAATTGCAAATCGCGAAGGTTATTTCGTGCGCGCAGATACCATCCTTTGGAACCGCACGACGGGCCAAGTTGTGGCCGAGGGAAATATCCGGACGGTCGGACCAGAAGGCGACGTGGCTTATGGCGACAAAGTCGAGCTTACAGACGCCCTAAAAGACGGCGTTATCAACAATATGCTGGTGGTACTCGCCGACAAGAGCCGCCTCGCCGCCAATCGTGGTGCACGCACAGATGGCGTCTACACGCTAAACTATGCAGCTTACACGGCGTGTGCGGTGAAAACCGCAGATGGCTGCCCGAAAAAGCCAAGCTGGGAGGTAAAGGCCGTCAAAGTCGTCTATGACCCCGCCAAGAAACGTGTTCATTACGAAGGCGCGCGTATTGAGCTCTTTGGTTTACCCATCATACCATTACCGCTATTATCGCACCCTGTCGGTATAAAAGCGGGCAGCGGCTTTCTCGTTCCAAGCATCGGTTTCTCGCGCAACAACGGCGTTGAGCTGGAGCAATCTTATTATTGGCGCATTTCCCAAAATCGGGATTTAACCGGATCAGTCACGGCATTTTCCGATGCGGCACCTTTGGGCCGCGTAAATTTTCGGTCATTGGAAAAATATGGCGCGGTCGACCTGACGGCATATGGCACATATAGCGACCGCATTAGTACGAGCGGCGTTGTAAGCGCTGTTGGGTCAAATGTGTTTCGGGGATATCTGGAGGGCGCTGGCCGGTTTCAATTCGACCCATATTGGTCATTTTCCGCATCCGGCCGCTATGCATCTGACCGAACATTCCTTCGGCGCTATGACATAAGCCGCGACGACAGGCTGCGTTCGACTTTTTCGGCGGAGCGCATCGGGGACAAAAGCTATTTTTCCTTGGCAGGCTGGGCTGTGCAGACCTTGCGTACAGGCGACCCGCAAGGGCTTGCGCCCATCGCGCTGCCCGAAATAGATTACCGCTTGCGTATGAATGCCCCAGTGGTTGGGGGAACTTTGCAGCTTCAGGCCAACAGCCTAGCCATTGCCCGCACGGAGGGGCAAGACACGCAACGGGCCTTTGCTTCTGCCAAGTGGGACTTGCGGACCATTACTGGCCTTGGTCAAGAAGTGAGCTTTAATATGCTTGCACGTGGAGATGTCTATCACAGCAACGATAATGCAAGCACGCTTACCGCAATTTACCGCGGTGAAACCGGCTGGCAAACGCGCGGCATATTTGCAGCGGCAGCAGACGTTAAATGGCCTTTTGTAGGACAGGCCTTTGGCGGTACGCAGATTTTCACGCCGCGCGTTCAGGTCGTGGCAGCGCCGGCCATTAGCAATCTAAAGATTCCAAACGAAGATTCGCGGGCTGTCGACCTTGAGGATAGCAATCTTTTCGCGTTGAACCGGTTTCCAGGCTATGACAGGTTTGAAGATGATTATCGCATAACCTATGGCTTTGACTGGGCCTTGCGGAAGACTAATTTTACGGCAGTTGTCAATTTGGGCCAAAGCTACCGCCTATCCAACCAGGCTTCGATTTTCCCCGACGGAACAGGACTTTCGGATAAAGCATCAGACATTGTTGGCCGTTCAGAATTTCAATACAAAAATATCTTAAAACTAACGCACCGTTTCAGATTGGATAAGGACAATTTGTCCATCCGGCGTAACGAAGTCGACGCCACTGTCGGCTCGCGCGGAACCTATTTGCAGGCGGGCTACCTTAAGTTGAACCGCAACATTGGTCCGACGCTAGAAGATTTGAAGGACCGCGAAGAAATTCGTCTCGCTGGGCGTGTCCGTGTGGCGCGCTACTGGTCGGTTTTTGGATCGACCATTCTTGACCTTACCGATGCCAAGGAAGACCCTACAATCCTCTCAGATGGTTTCGATCCCATCCGGCATAGGCTTGGCATCTCCTATGATGACGACTGCTTATCATTAAGCCTGACGTGGCGGCGCGACTATCAGCCTGTGGGCGATTCCCAGAGCGGCAACAGCTTCCTGTTCCGTCTGGCATTTCGCAATCTGGGTGTGTAAGGCGTCGTTAAGAAATATTCTGACGGGTTTCTGGCCGCTCATCTGCTGTTCAGCAGGCGTTGGCTATTTGGCCGTCTGAAGATGATACTGTATTGGATCAATATCAATGAAGTTATTCACGCGCCTGTCCTTAGCTGCCTTGCTCGTTTCTGCCTCGGCACTAACACCTTTAATTGCGCAAGCGGCCTCCGATACTATCGCCCCGGAGTCCAATTTGAATATACCCGAGGGACAGCAGCTGTTCGGCAAAAACGACCCCAATGTGCGTCGTGCAACTGCGCAAGTGAATGGTGAAATCATCACAGGCACGGACATTGATCACCGCCTTGCGCTCATCGTCGCCGCAAATGACAACAAATTACCGCCAGAAGAACTCGCCCGTTTTCGCGCACAAATCCTGACCAATTTGATCGATGAAACACTGCAGATCCAAGAGGCGGCGGCCAATGAAATCGAAGTCACTGAGGCTGAAGTAAACCAATATTTCGACCGTGTTGCGCAACAGAACTTCAACCGCCCAGCAAATGAGGTTGAAAAATATCTGGCCTCCATTGGTGCGTCGATCGCAACACTCAAGCGCCAAATTAAGGGCGAACTTTCGTGGAGCCGACTGCTTTCGCGCAATGTACGTCCCTCTGCGAATGTAAGCGACGACGAAGTTAACGCTATCATTGAACGCATTAAGGCAACCAAGGGCACGACTGAATATCGCTTGGGCGAAATTTACCTGGCGGCGACGCCTGAAACCTTGCCGGCTGTGCAGGAAAGCGTTGGAAAAGTAATCGATCAATTGCGCCAAGGCGGCAACTTTGTAGCTTATGCGCGGCAGTTTTCTGAAGCATCTACTGCGTCCGTCGGTGGTGACCTGGGTTGGTTGTCACTCGCGCAATTGCCACAATCGCTGGCCACGGCAGCAGCAAGTATGAACAGTAACGAGGTTAAAGCCGTGGCATCGCCTGGCGGTATCTCTATCCTGTTGCTGATCGATAAACGTCAGGTGGCTACCTCTGATCCACGAGACTCCGTGTTAAGCTTGAAGCAAATTGCAATCAACTTTCCTAAGGGCACAACTGAAGCGCAGGTGACACCATTGATCAATAGATTCAGCGAGGAAACGCAACAAATCTCCGGCTGCGGTGTCGCGGACGAGATGGCGCGCAAACTTGGCGCCGATGTGGTTAACCGAGACGGTATCAAAATCCGCGAGTTACCCGCTCCTTTGCAGCAGGTTATGCTTGATTTAAAAGTTGGCCAATCAACGCCGCCTTATGGTTCTTTGGACGATGGCGTTCGCGTATTCGTCCTGTGTGGTCGCGACGCACCACAAGAGGCCGCATCCGAGAGTTTTGACGAAATCATGTCGCGATTGGAAGAAGAGCGCGTAAACAAGCGCGCCCGCATTTACCTGCGCGATTTACGCCGCGACGCTGTTATTGAATATAACTGATGCCGACGGGCCGACTGGAACTGCCGCTGGCCGTTTCGGTCGGTGATCCGGCTGGTATCGGGCCGGAAATAATTGGAAAAGCATGGGAGGCCCGCAACGCTTCTGGCTTGGCGCCTTTCTTTGCCATTGGTGACATTGGAAGTTTCGCGCCGCATTGGCACGGACCGGTTGTCCGCATTGAAGACCCGGCAGATACCTTCAAGCATTTCGACACAGCCCTGCCTGTGATTCAACTGCACAACTGCCTTTCGGTCGTACCAGGCATCCCGGACTTGGACGGCGCGCATTGTGCGTATCAGGCGTTGGAAATGGCGATTGGCTTTGTCCGGGCGGGGAGTGCCGCCGCTTTGGTCACTGGTCCTGTTTCCAAATCGCAGCTTTATGCCGTTGGGTTTACGCACCCCGGCCAGACCGAATTCATTGCCGAACGCTGCGGCGTAGCGAAGAATAATGCGGTCATGATGCTCGCTGGCCCGGACCTGCGCGTGGTCCCGATGACGACGCATATTCCGCTTGCCGAAGTAGCGGCAAAGCTGGACGGAGGGTTGATCCGTCAACGCCTGCGCGCCACGGCAAAGGGCTTGCAGCGCAATTTTGGTATTGAAAATCCGCGGCTCGCGGTCGCTGGTTTCAACCCCCATGCCGGGGAATCGGGGAATATGGGACGCGAAGAGCTGGAAATATTTGAACCCGCCATTGCACAGATCAGGAGCGAAGGATTCAACGTCATTGGCCCTCTGCCCGCCGACACGATGTTTCATGCCGAGGCACGGGCGCAATATGACGCCGCCTTGTGCGCGTATCATGACCAAGCACTTATTCCGTTAAAAACACTGTATTTCCACGATGCCGTAAACATAACTCTTGGGTTGCCCGTGGTCAGGACATCGCCGGACCATGGCACAGCTTTTGATATAGCTGGCCAAAATAAGGCGCTGCCATATTCCATGATAGCAGCAATCAAAATGGCGGAGTCAGCGGCATTATACCGCCTTGCTGCCGCCGATGCTGGTTGATGACGGTTTCACTGCCCCCGCTTAGGGAAGTCATTGCCCGCCATGGCCTGTCCGCCAGCAAGGCGCTTGGCCAAAACTTCCTTTTCGATGAAAAGCTGCTTGATCGTATCGCCGCGATTCCCGGCCCATTGGCGGGCGAAGTGGTGTATGAGGTGGGCCCCGGCCCTGGTGGCCTCACACGCGCGCTGTTACGCGCCGGCGCACATGTTGTTGCCGTAGAGCGCGACCATCGCTGCTTACCAGCGCTCGCCGAGCTGGCTGAGGCATTTCCCGGCCAATTGCGCGTGATTGAAGGCGATGCCCTGAAGATCAATCCTTTTACCGAAATCGGCGCACCATTTCACATCGTTTCCAACCTGCCCTATAATGTGGGCACGGCGCTGGCGGTTGGCTGGCTTGGCGGCAATGCATGGCCACCAACATGGAAAAGCCTGACGCTTATGTTCCAGCGCGAAGTTGCTGACAGGATAGTATCCTCTCCTGGCACCGGCGCTTTTGGCCGCTTGGCCATATTGGCGCAGTGGCGCTCGAATGCGGCAATTGCAATGCCAGTCCATCGCTCCGCTTTTACCCCGCCGCCAAAGGTGATGTCCGCCGTAGTGCACATCACGCCCAAGGAAGCGGCAAACGGAGTTAAAATGTCCGTGTTGGAAAATCTGACGGGTGCCGCCTTCGGGCAGAGGCGCAAAATGCTCCGGCAAAGTCTCAAAGGCGTTCCCGGCGCTTTGGAGGCACTCCACAGAACCGGCATTGCCGAAGACCGTCGTCCTGAAACCTTAAGCATTGCTGAATGGTGCGGGCTTGCACGAGAGGTTGGATAACCCAAACACGCTAGGGGTGGTCCTTTTAACCGACCAAAGCTAAGATCATGTGATGCATACACTCACCGACAACGAACGACAGGTTCTTGAAACGATACAACAGCAGTCCATGCTTGACGAGGTGCAAAGCTGGTCTGCGGTAAACAGCGGTTCCGGCAATCTTGATGGCTTGGCGACGACCGCAAAAATGTTGGCCGATGCGTTTTCAGTTCTTCCTGGCGAAGTTGCCTTGGTTAACCCCGAACCGGTCGACCGCGTGCTGGCCGACGGATCCATCAAAGCTGCTGCGCATGGCCAACATCTTTTGGTCACAGTGCGCCCTGATGCGCCAACACAATTGTTGTTTACAGGCCATATGGACACGGTTTTTCCTGCGGACCATGAATTTCAGAAGCTGCGCTGGTTGGATGACGGGGTGCTCAATGGACCCGGGGTTGCCGACATGAAAGGCGGCGTTTCCGTCCTGCTCGCTGCGTTGCGCGCGGTTGAACTTTCGGCAAGCATCTCGCGTACGGGGTATCAAATCCTTATCAACAGCGATGAGGAAGTTGGCTCACCTTCATCAGCAAAGCTTATTGCCGAACTTGCGCGGAACAAGTTGGCGGCGTTGACCTATGAACCTGCACTGCCCGACGGAACGCTGGCCGGGGCACGTGGCGGGAGTGGTAATTTCTCGGTTATTTTTTCAGGGTTGTCAGCGCATGCCGGGCGCAACCCCGATGTTGGCCGCAATGCTGTATTGGCGGCGGCGGATCTCGCGCTTCGGCTCAAGCGGCTCTCGCGCGAAGGGCTATCGGTTAACCCAGCCAAAATTGACGGTGGCGGTCCAAATAATGTAGTGCCCGATCACGCAATACTGCGCGTTAACTTCCGGCCACGCACCCCGGAGATCGTGACACAAACCGAGGCAGATTTGCGCCGGATCATCGCCGACATCGAACGCGAACATGACGTGCGTGCCCATCTGCATGGCAGTTTTGGCCGCCCACCCAAGCCAATCGACGACAGGGCCGCCAAGCTATTTGCCCTTGTAAAGCAAACTGGCGCTGATCTTGGCCTATCCATCGCGTGGCGTTCAAGCGGCGGCGTGTGTGATGGTAATAACATCGCGGCGTGCGGCGTCCCGGTCGTCGATACGATGGGCGTTCGCGGTGGTAACATTCACAGCAACGATGAATTCCTCATCGTCGAAAGCCTAACCGAGCGCGCGCAATTGTCCGCACTAACCATTATGCGTTTATCAGAAAAAGGCGCATTATGACTTTCCTGATCCGTCCGGCGAATATAGGTGATTTACAACCCATTTACGAAATGGCGAAACGCACTGGCGGTGGTTTCACCAACTTGCCACCGGACAAGGAGGCGCTGTCCGCAAAGCTGGAACGGTCTGCCGCTGGATTTGACCGTGTGGGGGATGATGTTGCCGACGACCTATATGTGTTCGTGCTGCAGAACAGTCTCACCGGCGAGGTGCGCGGCACCTGCCAAATCTTTGGCAAGGTGGGACAGACATGGCCATTTTACAGCTATCGCATTGGCGCGTTAACTCAGCATAGCGTGGAATTGGAACGCACATTCCGTGCGGACATCTTAAACCTCTCGACCGATTTGGAGGGCACCACGGAAGTCGGCGGTTTGTTCCTGCACCCCGGCGAACGCGCTGGCGGGCTTGGCCTGTTGATTGCGCGCAGCCGTTATCTTTTCATTCGCAATCACCGCCAAAGGTTCGCGGACAGAACTATTGCCGAGTTGCGCGGCGTGATCGACGAGGCCGGCGGCTCTCCTTTCTGGGATGGCGTGGCCAGACGCTTTTTCGGGATGACCTTTCAAGAGGCGGACGAATTCAACGCGAAATTCGGCAACCAATTCATCGCTGACCTCATGCCTAAGCACCCCGTATATATCGCCATGCTTCCGGAAAACGCAAAAACCGTTATTGGCGTGCCGCACCCTTCTGGCCGTGCGGCCATGCGTATGCTGGAGAATGAAGGTTTCGGGTGGGAAAATTATATCGACATTTTTGACGGTGGCCCAACCATGAACGCCCGCACTGACCAGATCCGGAGTATCCGGGAGGCAAAGGATGTGACGATAACAAAGATAAGCCACTTCGTACACGAGCAGAAGAGCGACCAAAAGAAGTTGCTTACAATAGGGCGCTTGCACGCATTTAAGGCCGCTTATGGCTGGATTGATGATCGCGGCGATGACGTCATAATCGACTGCGAATGTGCGCGGGCGCTGAATATTTCGGTTGGCGATGAAGTGACTTATGTGGAGCGGTGGTAATGACTTTGGTCGAAATCAATTTTGACGGAATCATAGGTCCAAGCCATAATTATGCCGGGCTAAGCCTTGGCAATTTGGCATCGTCAAACAACGCTGGCGCGGCATCTTATCCCAGAGCCGCGGCGTTGCAGGGCATTGAGAAGATGCGCGCCAACATTGGCCTTGGTCTGGCGCAAGGGTTTTTCATGCCGCTTGATCGGCCAAACCAGAACTGGCTCACCGGACTTGCAACCGACATGCAATCGGCCGAGCCACATATCCGCGCAGCCGCTTTTTCGGCTTCTGCGATGTGGGCGGCCAATGCGGCGACTGTTTCGCCCGGGCCAGACACGGCGGACGGCAAATGCCATCTGTCGGCGGCAAATCTGCTCACCATGGCGCACCGAAGCCATGAGTGGACAGGGACGCTGGCGCAGTTGCAATTGGCCTTTGCTAATGAACGGCATTTTGCGGTGCATGGCCCGGTTCCAGCGCCGTTTGGCGACGAAGGTGCGGCCAATTTCATGCGCTTATGCGCATCGCATGATGCAGCGGGTGTCGAAATATTTGTCTATGGAAAAACCGGCGGCCCCTTCCCTGCGCGGCAGCATATTGAGGCGTCAAAGGCCATAGCGCGCGCGCACCGGCTTGACCCGGCTAAAACTTTATTCGTGCAGCAATCCGAAGCTGCCATCGCCGCTGGCGCGTTTCATAATGATGTTGTCGCCGTAGCAAATGAACGCGTGCTTTTCACGCATGAGCACGCGTTCGAGCACCCAGAACAGACCTATGCCGATGTTAAACGGCTTATGCCTGAGGCAGAGGTCATCATCGTTCCAGCGGACCGCGTTAGCCTCGCAGACGCCATTCAAAGCTATGTGTTCAATGCGCAGTTGGTCACCTTGCCTGACGGCGGCATGGCGCTTATTTTACCCAACGAAGCGCAAGAAAATGCGCGGGTTTGGGGCTGGCTGACCGAAATGATCGACGGCAATGGCCCCATCCGCAAGCTTGTACCTGTGGACGTGCGCCAATCGATGGCAAATGGCGGCGGCCCAGCCTGCTTGCGCCTGCGCGTTGTTGCCGATCCTGCGACGGTTGACCCACGCTTTATCGCCGATGCGGCAAAGTTGGACGTGATCGCCGAAGTCGTTGCCACGCATTGGCCCGAAACCATCACGCCGGACCAGCTTGGCGACCCCGATTTGCTAGATAAAGTCCGGTTGGCGCGGTTGGTGTTGCTGGAGGCCACCGATCTCGTTGCGCTCGCCTGACGGCCAAGATCTTTAACAACGCGCCGCGGCTTGGACCATTTAGGCCAGAGCATCGCTGCCCCTTGCATTGATGGAGAGGTGGGGGCTTCTGTTGCCCGGCACGCGCATATTAAAAGGGTCCCGGGATTCTGTTGCTCGGCTCCCGGGGGCCGCAGTAACCTTTCTGTTGCCCGGCAGGTTCGGCCGCGTTCTTTTAGTGTAAATTCAGACCGTGAGGCCCAAAATTACGCTGCGAGAGCAAGTGCTGAGTTATCGTTTGCACCTATTGGTTATGAACCATTTCACGGCTTATTCATGCCGGGCAAAAACAATGCTTTTCAACGCACGTCGATCCTAGTTCAGCCCCTCCAAGACC
>NZ_CAMCWY010000008.1 GCF_945882965.1 Sphingorhabdus sp. EL138 | reverse complement strand
TTGCATGAGATGTTGGAGTTTAGTCATAGGTTAGAACCATTTTTTGTTCACGCAAAGGCGGAAAAAGTTCCTCACTCCGCATCCAACCCATAAGCCGTATGCAACACCCGCACAGCCAGTTCGGTTTCATCCTCGTCAATCAACACGCTGACTTTGATTTCGGATGTTGAAATCGCCTGAATGTTGATTTTTCGGTCCGCAAGGCTGCTGAACATCGTCGAGGCAACGCCGGCATGGCTTTTCATACCGACGCCGACCACCGAAATTTTCGCGACCTTAGTGTCCGGGATCAGGCGGTTATAGCCAATGGCATCGCGGCGGTTTTCCAATATGTCGGTGCAGCGCGCAAGGTCAGCTTGCGGGCAGGTGAAGGTTACGTCGGTCTCGCCCTTATCGCGGCCCACATTCTGAATGATCATATCGACGTTGATGTTGGCATCGGCCAAGGGCGTGAAAATATTGGCCACAGCGCCCGGACGGTCGGGAACGCGGGTGAGCGTTATTTTCGCTTCATTCTTGTCATGCGCGATGCCGGTGATCAGTTGGCGTTCCACTTGGCTATTCTCCAAATCTGCGTCGGTCACGATCATCGTGCCGGGGATGCTGTCGGCGTCGGGCGCACTGTCGTCAACAAAGGAGGACAGCACTTGAATCCGCACGCCTTCCTTCATCGCAAGGCCGACGGAGCGGGTTTGCAATACTTTTGAACCAACCGACGCCAGCTCAAGCATTTCTTCGTAGGTGACGGCTTTAAGCTTACGCGCGCGGGCAACGATACGCGGGTCCGTGGTGTAGACGCCGTCCACATCTGTATAGATATCGCAGCGGTCGGCCTTTACCGCAGCGGCAATGGCGACGGCCGATGTATCCGACCCGCCACGGCCCAATGTGGTGATGCGGTTGTCGTCCGTCAGCCCCTGAAACCCGGGAATGACCGCGATAATCCCTGCCTGCATCGACGCCAGCAATGCCTCGGTATCAACGGACGCAATCCGGGCCTTGGCATGGGCATCATCGGTATGGATCGGCATTTGCCAGCCAAGCCAGCTTCGCGCTTCGCAGCCAAGCGCTTGCAACGTGATCGCCAGCAGGCCAGCGGTAATCTGCTCGCCTGCCGCTACAACCACATCATATTCGGCCGGATCATACAGCGCATTGGCCTCGCGACAGAAATTGACGAGGCGGTCGGTGTCGCCCGCCATGGCGGAGACGACGACGGCCACTTCGTCGCCGCGTTCTGCCTGACGCTTGACCAATTGGGCGACACGGCGGATGCGTTCTGTGCCGGCCATCGACGTGCCGCCAAATTTCATTACTATACGCGCCATGAAAACCTTCAAAAATTGCTATATTACAATCGCTGGCCCTGATAGGGGTAGGACATGACAAACGCAAGCTTGCCCGAGACAATTAACGCTGCGGAAGCCGCACATTTTGGCGCTCTTGCCGCCGAATGGTGGGACCCAAAGGGCAGCTCTGCGATGCTGCATAGAATGAACCCTGTGCGATTGCACTTTATCCGGTCTGCGATAGATACGCATTTTGGCAGTGATACCAAGTCGCGATATCCGCTGGCGGGCAAAACCGCGCTTGATGTCGGATGCGGTGCCGGTTTGCTCTGCGAACCACTTGCGCGGCTTGGCGGGGCCGTGACGGGCGTTGACGCCGCGCCTGAAAATATTGATGTGGCCATGGCGCATGCGGCCTTGTCTGGCCTGACCATAAACTACCGCGCTGGCGAAATCGCAGCGCAAGGCCTTGGCCAGCTTGATGTTGTCACCTGCATGGAAGTTATCGAACATGTTATGGACCCGGCGGCCTTTGTTGCCGAATTGGTCCGTCACCTAAGGCCCGACGGGCTATTGCTGCTTTCAACGCCCAACCGCACGGCAGTATCGCGCCTATTTCTGGTGGAGGCCGCCGAACGCCTCGGCCAAGTCCCGCGCGGCACGCATGATTGGGACAAGTTCCTGACGCCCGAAGAACTGACCGCTTTACTTGCCGATGCGGGGCTGGAGGTCATCGATATGCAAGGCATCGCCTTTTCGCCGATGTCGGGTCTGCATTTGAGTGAAAATAAGGCGTTGAATTATATCCTAAGTGCGCGGTTGCGGTGATCCTCCTCTCCCCTTGGGAGAGGATACGAAGCCTTAGCGCGTGCGCTTAGGCGAAGTTGGTGGGGGCACTGGCCCATCGAAAGGGCAGAACCCCCCACTTCATCACACCGAACCCCCTACTTCGTCACCCTGAACTTGTTTCAGGGTCTATTCATCAGCTGCAACCGCCGGTCGTTTGGCACGATGGACCCTGAAACAAGTTCAGGGTGACGCGGTTTTTTTTACATGAACCTTCGTTCCAAACGCGCCTCAATCATATCGCGCATCGGTATATTGGTCATCGGCAAGGTCGCTAAACCGCGTAATCTTCGCTTCAAACTTCATCCGCACACGTCCTGTCGAACCATGCCTTTGTTTGGAGATGATAAGTTCGGCAACGCCGTGAATCCGCTCCATTTTTTCGTTCCAGGCCTCAAATGCGGGCGTGCCCTCATCGGGTTTTTTCATCAGCTCATAATAATCTTCGCGGTAGACGAACCATACCATATCGGCATCCTGCTCGATTGAACCGGACTCGCGCAGATCGGACAACATCGGCGTCTTGTCTTCACGCTGTTCGACCGCACGGCTAAGCTGCGACAGTGCAATAACAGGAATGCTTAATTCTTTCGCCAATGTCTTCAGACCGCGGCTGATCTCAGAAATTTCATTAACGCGGTTGTCGTTCGCGCGGCTTGAGCCTTGGAGTAGCTGCAAATAGTCAACAACAATCAGGCCAATGCCGTGCCGACGCTGTAACCGCCGGGCCCGGGTGCGCAATGCGGCAATCGTCAGCGCAGGCGTATCGTCAATGTAAAGCGGCAATTCCTGCAATTCACGCGATGCGCGCGACAACTCGCGGAAGTCGTCGCGGGAAATTTTACCCATACGCAGCAATTCAGAACTAATCCCCGATTGCTCGGCCAAGATACGTGTCGCCAACTGGTCTGCGGACATTTCGAGGCTGAAAAAGGCGACTTTTGCACCGGACCCCTTGGACTCTTCGATGCCGTCCTCACGCTCGCGTATCCATCGCCGTGCGGCATTGAACGCAATATTGGTGGCCAATGATGTCTTACCCATGCCGGGACGTCCGGCCAAAATCACAAGGTCGGAATTGTGCAAGCCGCCACATTTGGTGTTGATGCTGTTGAGGCCGGTTGTGATCCCTGAAAGGCTGCCGCCTGAATTAAGCGCCTTTTCGACATTGCGGATGGCCTCGGTCGATGCGGTGAGGAAGCTCTTGATGGAGCCAGTTTCGCCTTCACCCTCGGCGACTTTATACAGCGCGCTTTCCGCCGCTTCAATCTGCCCTTTGGGATCAACACTTTCACTGGTGTCGAGCGCATTGTCCACCAGCGTCCGGCCCACCGTCACCAGCTCGCGCAGCAAGGCAAGATCGTAAATCTGCTGGGCAAAGTCGCGCGCGCCAATCAAGCCTGCACCATCGGCGGTGAGTTTGATCAAATACCCCGGCCCGCCAACCTCGCGCATGGATTCATCAGCTTCAAAAAACGGCTTCAGCGTGACTGGTGTGACCAGCATGTTGCGGTCAATCAGGCGCAGGATTTGTTCAAAAATCCGTCCGTGCAGTGGCTCAAAAAAGTGGTCCGGTTGCAGCTTGATCGAGACATCCTCAATCACGCGGTTATCAATGAGGATAGCGCCCAAAAACGCCGCCTCTGCCTCAATATTGCGCGGCAAGCGTTGGGGTTCAGCTTCATTCGCTGCGGCAAGTCTGATCAATTCGGCCATGGCTTCCTATCCTGTACCACGTCCCACTGCGCAAGGGGCGCAAAAAAGAAGTGCGGGGATATGGCTGTGGACAATATTTTGCACAACGCATTTGCCCGTATCTCGTTAACCCCTTGCCCCAAAATTATCTGAAGCTAACACAGCCTTCTATGGCGGACCCACGCATCATCAAAGTTGAACTGGACGAAGCAACGATCCTGCGGCGTAATGCCGATATTGAACAGGAACGCCGCGTCGCCATTTTTGACCTGATTGAAGATAATTTTTTCAAACCGCTGCGCGACATGGGCGATGGCTATGCTGGACCATATCATTTGAGCATCAGCGTCGCAGACGGCCGCCTCATCCTCGATATCCGCCGTGAAGATGGGACGCCGCACGAAACCCTAGTGCTTGGCCTTGGCCGGTTTCGGCGGACGGTGAAGGATTATTTCGCCATTTGCGACAGCTATTACCAAGCCATTCGCAAGGCCAGCGCGGCGGAGATTGAGACCATCGATATGGCACGACGCGGGGTACATAATGAGGCAGCAGAGCTGTTGATGGAGCGGCTTGACGGCAAAGTAGAAGTGGATTTTGCCACCGCCCGCCGACTGTTTACGCTTATCTGCGTTCTACACATCAAGGCGTAGCGCCCAACGCGCCACAACACCTCTCGACTTCGCAAGGACAGAGCGCCTAGTAACAAAGCCGAATCAAAAAGCGTTAAACGGGGTTGCATGCCAAGGCGAAATCACAAATTGATCCGCTGGGGCGTGCTCCTGCTGGGTATAACTTTTATGGGCTTTGGGCTGTGGAACTTTGTCACTGGCTGGGCCCCATCGCGGGATAGCTATCCCGTGCAGGGCATCATCGCGAATGAAAGCAACGGCCAACCCAGATGGTCGGAATTGGCCGCAACGGGCGTTGATTTCGCTTATATCACAGCCGTCGAAGGCGCGCTCGGCCGCGATCCGCAGTTTCAGACCAATCTGGCGGCATTGCAGGAGGCCGGCATTCGCTTTGGCGCGCTGCATCATTATGACCTGTGCCGTTCGGCGTCCGAACAGGCGACGATGTTTATCACCAGTGTGCCCCGCAACGACCGCGCATTGCCCCCTGCGGTGCAAATGGATTTTTCCGAAGGCTGCAACAGCCGCCCGAACCGCGCCTTGATCTTGGCGGAGTTAGCTACGTTCTTAAACCTGATTGAGGCGCATAGCGGTACTCCGGCAATCCTGTTACTAACGCCTGCGTTTGAGGAGGCGTATCAAGTGAGCAAGTCGATTGACCGCAACATCTGGCTTGAAGGCAATGGCATTTCGCCCGATTATTCTGCGCGCCCTTGGGTGATGTGGACCGCCAACACGCACCGCCGCGTCAGTGGCATTGACGGCGCGGTGCGCTGGGTCGTGGTGCGCAAATGAGCGTGACCACCACGCGCTTAGTCCAAGCCGCAATCGACGCTGCCAAAACCGCTTATGCGCCTTATTCCAACTTTCATGTGGGCGCGGCGTTGTTACTCGACAATGGCCAGATCGTGACTGGCAGCAATTTTGAAAATGCCAGCTATGGCATGACATTATGCGCCGAAACCGTCGCGATTTCTAAGGCCAATAGCGATGGCCAATTACGCGCGATCCGTGAGATTGCGGTCGCGGGCGGCTTGGTCGGACAAATCGGAACGGGCGCAGGCCCCATTATGCCCTGCGGTCGATGCCGTCAGATTATCAAGGAAGTGGCGGACCTCACCCAAAGCGACATTCCGGTGCATTGCGCACATGCAACGGGCTATACGACATTTCATCTGTCCGAATTGCTGCCGCACGGCTTTGGTCCGGCCAGCTTGAAATAATCCGCTTTTCGGGGCGCGCGAGATACGCACAATTTTTTCGTGACCACCTCTTGCACGCACATTGCAAAATGGCAAAAGCGGCCCAGTTAACAGGGAGTGATTATGTCCATATTGTCCGACATCTGGATCCGCGAGCAAGCGCAAGCGACCGGCATGATTGAACCCTTTGTGGAGGCGCAGCGCCGGGATGGCTGCATCAGCTATGGCCTGTCCTCTTATGGCTATGACGCCCGCGTGGCCGATGAATTCAAGATTTTCACCAATGTCGACAGCTCCATCGTTGACCCCAAGGATTTTGACCCAAGAAGCTTTGTGGACCGCAAGACCAACGTCTGCATCATTCCGCCCAACAGCTTTGCCTTGGCCCGCACCGTCGAATATTTCCGCGTGCCCCGCGATGTGCTGGTCATCTGCCTCGGCAAAAGCACCTATGCCCGCTGCGGCATCATCGTCAACGTCACGCCATTGGAACCCGGCTGGGAAGGCCATGTGACGCTGGAGTTCAGCAACACCACGCCTCTGCCCGCCAAAATCTACGCCAATGAAGGCGCGTGCCAGTTCCTGTTCCTAAAAGGCGAGCAGCCCTGCGAAACCAGCTACGCCGACCGCGCAGGCAAATATATGGGCCAGCGCGGGGTGACTTTGCCGAAGTTGTGATTGGGGTTTAAAGGGTTGGATGGTTGGACGCCGGAGCGGCAGCGGTTGTTTTTGGTTGCGCTGGCGGCGCTGGGCACGGTTGATTCTGCGGCGCAGGCGGTGGGGATGTCGCGGATTTCGGCCTATAACCTCAAAAAACGTGCCGACGCGGGCAGCTTTGCGGCGGAATGGGACCGGGCGTTGGGGTTCGGGCGGGGCATGATGTTCGATTATGCCATGGAACGCGCCATTTACGGCGTCACCACGATTAAAATGCGGTTGTGCGGCGTGTTTGAAGTTCAAACTGGCCCCGATACCAAGCACATCATGAGAGTGTTGCGCTCGCCCCCGCCGCGCAGCCATGCCAAAGCACGCCCACGCGCTTCATAAGTTTACAAAAAAAGCCGCTTATGCATATATGTTTGTAAACTTATAACGCCGTCACGCCCAAAGAGAGGAAACTTCATGCCCACCACCCCACGCGAATTCGATATCATTGTCTATGGTGCCACGGGCTATACTGGGCGTTTGGTGGCCGAATATCTCAAAGGTAAAACTGGCGTGAAATGGGCGATGGCGGGGCGTAGCCTTTCCAAGTTGGAAGAAGTGCGCGACCTGATTGGTGCCGCCGCAGACACAGCTTTGATTGTGGCCGATGCATCTGATCCCGCTACGCTCGACGCAATGGTCAAGCGCACTAAGGTCGTTTTGACAACGGTTGGGCCCTATCAATTATATGGTAATGAACTTGTTGCCGCCTGCGTTGCCAATGGAACCGATTATACCGATTTATGCGGCGAACCGGCATGGATGCGCCAGAAAATCGACCAGCATGATGCCGCGGCCAAGGCGTCGGGCGCGCGGATCGTATTTTCCGCTGGTTTTGATTCCATCCCCTTCGACCTTGGCGTGATGATGCTGCAAAAGCATTGCGTGGCGACATTTGGCGCGCCGGCACCGCGGGTGAAGGGCCGCGTGCGCGCGATGAAGGGCACTTTTTCGGGCGGTACCGCAGCCAGCTTGAAAGCCACTATGGCCGCCGCAAGTAAGGACCCGGCGGTAATCGGCTATCTGACCAATCCGTTCAGCCTATCCGCCGATTTTGCTGGCCCGCCGCAGCCAGCGGGCAATAAGCCGGAATATGACGAAAGCCTGAGCAGTTGGGCGACCAATTTTGTCATGGCCCCGATTAACACCAAAAATGTTCACCGCACCAACCATTTGCTTGACCATGCATATGGCGCGGATTTTACCTATGATGAAATGATGCTAACGGGTCCGGGCGAACAAGGCGAAGCCATGGCCAAGCATGTCGCCTCCACCCCAATGATGGGCGGCGCAGATGATCCAAAGCCCGGCGAAGGCCCGACCAAAGAAGAACGCGACACCGGCTTTTATGACGTGCTGTTCATCGCCGAATATCCCGATGGCCGGACGGCGCGATTAAGCGTCAAGGGCGACCGTGACCCCGGCTATGGTTCGACCAGCAAGATGATCAGCGAAACCGCGATTGCCTTGTGCGAACAGGATGGTCCGGGCGGCGTGACAACACCGGGGGCTGCCCTGGGGGCGCAGCTTGTTGACCGGTTGCAGAAAAATGCCGGATTGATTTTCGCCGTTGAAGGCGGACCGCTTTCATAATTCATCAGGCGGGCTTATAGGGCGCAAGCCATGTTAGGTCGCCTTTTCAAAAAAGCCGTTGCCCCGCGCCCGCTCGATACCGCGCGGGTGCCAGACGGCGTGCGGGTATATGCAATCGGCGACATCCACGGACGCGATGACTTGTTATCCGCCTTGCTGGCCAAGATTGACGCCGACGACCAAGCGCGCGGCCCTGCCGATACGCAGATCATATTTCTGGGCGATCTGGTGGATAGAGGCCCCGGCAGCGCGGCAGTGATTGAAACCGCGATGGCGTTACAGGCATCTGGCAAAAATGTCCGGTTCCTGATGGGCAATCATGAGGAAGTGTTTGTCAGCGCCTGCCGCAAGGGCGACCCAAAGGTGACGCGTTTTTTCCTGCGCATTGGCGGCGAGGAGACGCTATTGTCGTATCCCATCACCCGCGACGAATATATGGCCTTGGATATGGAGCAACTGACCGAGCGGCTGGCGACCTTAGTCCCGCAAGCGCACATCGCATTTGTCGAAAGCTTTGAAGACCAGATTATCATCGGCGATTATGCCTTTGTCCATGCCGGTATTCGCCCCGGTGTCGCTTTGGCAGACCAAAAGCCAAGCGATTTGCGCTGGATACGCGATGAATTTGTTGGGCAACGCGGCGATCTGGAAAAGGTCATTGTCTACGGCCACACCATATATGAAGAGGTCGAAGAACGCGGGTCGCGCATTGGCATTGATACCGGCGCCTATGATTCGGGCAAGTTAACCGCGCTGGCGCTTGAGGGCGGCGATCGCTGGTATCTACAAACATGACGGGCGGGGAAACATCATGAAAAAACTATTCGTCTGCGCGTGCATCATCGCAATTGGCCTTGCCGCCCCCTTGGCCGCACTGGCGAGCCCCCCAGCCACGCCGAAGGCAGAGCGGTTGAAAGCCGACGTGGAGAAACTCGTCAGCTTTGGCACGCGCCATACGCTGTCATCGGCGACGGACCCAAAACGCGGCATCGGTGCTGCCCGCAAATGGGCGCAAAGCAAATTTGTGAAAATCGCCAAGGCGTGCAACGGCTGCCTGCAGACCGAATTGCTCGAACGCAATATGTCGGGCCCGCGCATTCCAAATGGCGTCAATATTGTCGACGTGCTCGCGATAAAGCCCGGCAAAATGGGCTGGGACCATGTCATCATTATCGCCGGACATATCGACAGCCGCGTGTCCGACGTGATGGATTTCACCAAGGATGCGCCAGGCGCGAGTGACGATGGTTCGGGCAGCGCATTGGTGATTGAGGCCGCACGGATCATGTCTCAACAGCCGCAGAATGGGGCGACGATTGTCTTTGCCCTGCTGTCAGGCGAGGAACAGGGCCTGAGGGGTGGGCGGCTACTCGCCGAAACCGCCAAGGAACGTGGCTGGAAAGTCAGCGCCAAGTTGAACAATGATATCGTCGGCGGCACGCTTGGCACCGACGGACGCAAGGTTGATAATGTCGTGCGGGTGTTCAGCGAAGGCATTCGTGCATCCGAAGATCTGGCGGGGCAGATGGCGCGGCGCAATAGTGGCGTTGAAGATGACGGACCAAGCCGTTCGCTGATGCGCTTTGCCGACAAGCTTGCGGCTCAGGCCTATCCTGAGGTAACACTCGATGTCTTTGGCGTCCGCCGGCCTGACCGCTTTGCGCGCGGCGGTGACCATTTGCCTGCGCTCGGGCTTGGCTTTCCGGCTATCCGGTAGACCGTCGGCGTTGAAAATTATCACTACCAGCATCAAGTTCTGCGCACCGAAAATGGCATTGAATATGGTGATACCATCGACAAGATGGACTTTGACTATTTGGCAAAGGTGACGATGTTGAATGTCCTGACGGCAACGGCATTGGCCGATGCGCCGCCAGCGCCTGCGTCCGCGACATTGGGCGGCGCTGTCACCTCCAACACCACAGTCACATGGGACGCAAGCCCCGGCGCGCAACGCTATCGCGTGTATCAGCGCCGCGCCGATGCGCAGGATTGGAGCTTTTTCCTTGAACTGCAGGGCACCGAAACAGTGCTAGAGGGCTTGATCGTTGATGATCATTTTGTCGGCGTAAGTGCCTTAAGTGCGAAAGGCGCGGAAAGCACGATCACCTTCGCTGGCCTACCGCCACGGCGTTAAGCAGCAAACTGCTGTCGGGCAACGCAGCAATACGCCAACCAATGTCAAAACCTTCCCCGATCAAATCTACTTTCGCATCGCAAGGTTGTGTTCTATCTTAGGCACATCTAAAACATTTTGCTAAAGGCGTGCGTGACATGACCGACGCAAAGTCCAAGTTTGAAATTCGTCCTTTTGAAACGCTTGGCGCGGCGAACCATGGCTGGCTTGACGCACATCACCATTTTTCATTCGGCAGCTATCACGACGCTGCACGGATGGACTGGGGTGCAATCCGCGTGTGGAATGATGACGTGATTGCGCCGCAGTCGGGCTTTCCTCCCCATCCGCATGCCGATATGGAAATCATCACCTATGTCCGCACCGGCGCGATCACGCACAAAGACAGTCTTGGCAATGAAGGTCGCACGGCGGCGGGCGATGTGCAGGTCATGAGCGCGGGCAGCGGCATCCGGCATGCGGAGTATAATCTGGAGAATGAACCAACCTCTCTTTTCCAGATATGGATCATACCCAACCGAACCGGCGGAGCGCCGAGCTGGGGCGCGAAGCCATTTCCCAAGGGTGATCGTTCGGGCGCGTGGCAAATCCTTGCCAGTGGCTTTGACGAAGATAATGAAGCCCTGCCCATCCGTACCAACGCCCGCGTGCTCGGCGCAACGATCAAAGCGGGTGACCGCTTGGAATATGCCATTGGCGCAAGCCGTCACGCCTATATGGTGGCAGCAACCGGCGCGATTGAAATCGACGGTCAGCGTGCAAATGCCCGCGACGGTGTGGCAATCGGCGAAGGTAGGGTCATGATCACGGCAATAGAAGACGCAGAAATCGTTCTGGTCGACTCGCGTTAATCCATGCGTGTGATGTTGGCAAAATGTGGCGTTGGCTGTTACAGCCGTCGCCATGGCCTTTGACCTTCCCGAAGAGTATCTTGAAGAAACTTTCCTCGCCTCAACCGGGCCGGGCGGGCAGAATGTCAACAAGGTCGCCACCGCGTGCCAATTGCGTGTCGATATCTATGCGCTGGGTCTGCAACCTTATGCCTTTCGCCAGTTGAAAATCCTGGCGGGTAGCAAGATGACAATAGCAGGTGAACTGATCGTTACCGCACGCAGTCACCGTGCGCGAGAGGCCAACCGGCAGGATGCCCGTGCGCGCGTGATCGCGCTGATCGACCGCGCGCACATCCGCCAACCCCGACGCGTCGCTACCAAACCAAGCAAAGCCGTCAAGGCACGGCGGGTTGACGCCAAAAAGGGCCGATCCACGATCAAGAAAAACCGTGGCAAGGTCAGTTTTGATTGATAAGGCAACAATATGTACGCATTTGAAATTGATAGCACAGCCCCTAAATCCGACGTTTACGCCGAAATGCTTCGCGCTGCCGATGCGTTGACCAGCGGTGAGCCTGATGCCGTTGCCAATATGGCGAATATCGCCGCCTTGCTTTGGGAATATTTGCCGGACGTAAACTGGACGGGTTTCTACCGCGTGGTCGATAGCGAACTGGTCCTTGGGCCCTTTCAGGGCAAGGCAGCCTGCATTCGGATACCCTTTGGCAAAGGTGTCTGTGGGACTGCGGCGCAATCGGGCGAAACGCAGTTGGTGCAAGACGTCCACGCCTTCCCCGGCCATATTGCCTGCGATGCCAATAGCGCGTCGGAACTGGTGGTGCCTGTGAAGCGTAATGGCACAGTTATCGCAGTGATTGACCTCGATAGCCCAACGCTGAACCGCTTTGATACCGAAGACGCAAAAGGTGCTGAACTGCTTGCACGGATGATTGCTTACAGAATCTGACTGGTAATCCAAAGGCCTTAACTCCGATGCTGTTCAGCGGAATGGCCTTGCCTAAGAACAAATTCTAGACCGTCTCAGCATCGGGATCGAAACATTCCCACCCGTCCGGCCCAAGGCGCTCCAACGGCCTGTAGAGGGTCTTATAATGCATCCGTGCCGCACCATTCACCCAATAACCCAAATACACATAAGGAAGCCCTGCGGCCTTTGCGCGCAAGATATGGTTCATGATGATGAAGTTGCCAAGACTAGGCCGGCCTGCAATCTCGGGATTGTAAAAGCTGTAGATCATCGACATGCCGTCGCTCTGCTGATCTGTTAGGCATGCGCCGACCAATTCGCCAGTCCGGCCGAATCGCGGCGGAGTTCGGTATTCAATCACTTGGCTGCGCACAGGTGATTGTTCGACCATATCCGCATAATCCATATCATCCATATTCGCCATGCCACCGTCGGGATGGCGTGCGGAAAGATAATGGCTTAGCAGGTCATATTGCTCGGTCGTTGACCAAGGGCGACAGGCGCTAACAACCAGATCGGCGTTGCGCCGCAAAATTCGGCGCTGTGTAGCATTAGGCCTAAATTCGTCCGTTCGCACGCGCACCGATACGCATGCCTTACAGTCCGGGCAACTTGGCCGATAAGCGACATTCTGGCTTCGACGAAACCCAATGCGGCCAAGCGCCTCGTTCAATTCATCGGCGTGATTGCCATTGAGTTCGGTAAAGACTTTCCGTTCTGTTCTGCCTGGTAGATAAGGGCAAGGGCCAGGGCTGGTTACAAAAAATCGCGGAAAACGGACTGGTGCGCTCATATTCTCTCCGCGGGGAGCATTAGCTCTTAATAAGTTGTTTACCGTGTATGCACTGGGCAACCAATGCTGGAAAGCGCATTTACCATCTTTGTGGCGATGCCTGATTATTTGTTAAGCTCTACCCGCTCGACCTTGTAGCCAGCAACATTCAAACCATCAACAAGTCCCTGTAATTGATTGGCATCCCGCGCTTCGCATTCAATGTCGGTGATCAAACCCTTGGCGGGCAAGGTCGTAAAAATCCGCTGATGGTAAATTTCGATGATGTTGACATTATGCTCATTGAACAAACGCATCACCTTGAATAACGCGCCCGGGCGGTCCTGAAGAGTCAAACGCAAACGCGCCAAGCGACCGGACCGCGCAAGATCACGCAAAAGTACATTTGCCAGCAACCGCGTATCGATATTACCGCCGCACAGGACGACGCCGACATTCTTGCCTGCAAATTTCTCAGGATGAGCCATCACCGCAGCAAGACCCGCCGCACCAGCGCCTTCGACAACGGTTTTTTCAATCTGCAGCAGCAGGCTGACTGCGGTTTCCAAGTGCGCCTCATTCACAAGTACAATTTCGTCGACCAGTTCGCGGATGACTTCGCTGGTGAATGCGCCGGGGATTTTGACCGCTATCCCTTCCGCCAAAGTGTCGCCTTCGCATGGCATTTGCAGATTGTTCAGCAAAGCATACATGGATGGGTAAAGCTCGGCTTGAACGCCGATGAGGCCGATATCGGGCTTCAACGCGCGCGCGGCGGTCCCCATGCCAGATAGCAAGCCGCCGCCGCCAATAGGTACTACCAACATATCAAGGGACGGGATGCTCTCAAGCATTTCAAGCGCAACAGTACCCTGCCCGGCGGCAACATTTGAGTCATCAAAAGGATGCACAAAGGTCAACCCCTGCTCGGCCTCAAGCTGCCGTGCATGTTTGTAGGCGTCGTCAAAAGTCTCGCCAAACAGCACGACTTTGCCACCAACGCTCTCAGTCTGCATGACCTTAACCGTTGGCGTTGGCACTGGCATGACGATAGTCACTGGAATGCCGAGGCGGGTGCCATGATAGCTAAGCCCCTGCGCATGGTTCCCCGCCGACGCCGCGATCACGCCCTTGTTGCGTTGTTCCTCCGAAAGCAGAAGGATTGCGTTTAGCGCGCCGCGTTCTTTATAAGCTGCCGTAAACTGTAAGTTTTCAAACTTCAGGTAAATATTTGCGCCCGTCAGCTTTGACAAAGTCTGGCTGTGCAGGGTCGGCGTTGCCACGATGGAATCGCGAATACGGTCATGGGCGGCGCGGACATGGTCCAGGGTCAATAGGTCAGACATATAAAATGGCCCTAACGCATCTGGTGTTAACTGAAAACAGACATTAAGACTAAAGAATGACCAGAATAGCTTTTATCGGATTGGGCGTCATGGGCGGCCCTATAGCGCGGCATCTCAAACAGGCGGGGCATGATTTGACGGTGTATAACCGTTCGCGCACCAAGGCCGAAAAATGGGTCGAAGCTTATGGCGGCACGCTTGGCACTTCGCCAGCAGACGCGGCCAAAGACGCCGAGGTCGTGATTAGCTGTGTCGGCACGGATGATGACCTGTCGGGCGTCACGCTTGGCCGCGACGGGGCGTTCTCGGCGATGGCCAAGGGCAGCGTGTATATTGACCATACAACGGTTTCCGCACGGATTGCTCGACAGCTTGGCGTTGAGGCGAAATCGCGGGGGTTATTGATCGTCGACGCGCCCGTGACGGGCGGGCAGGCGGGTGCAGAGAACGGCACCTTGTCTATCATGTGTGGCGGGACGGAAGCTTCTGTTGCGGCAGCTTCACCCATTATTGCGGCTTACTCCAAACGTATCGTCCATGTCGGCGGTCCCGGCACGGGTCAGATCACGAAAATGTGCAATCAAATCGCCTTTGCTGGCGTTATACAATCCTTGTCGGAGGCGCTGCGCTTTGCGCAGTCCGCTGAACTGGACGTTGAAAAGGTATATGAAGCCATTTCCGGCGGCGCGGCGCAAAGCTGGCAAATGGATAATCGCTGGGCGACGATGGCAGAGGATAGGTTCGATTTCGGCTTTGCGGTCGATTGGATGCGCAAGGACCTTGGATTAGCCTTCGAAGAAGCCCGCGCGGTCGGCGCAACTTTGCCCATCACTGCAATAATTGATCAGTTTTACGCCGATGTGCAGCATATGGGCGGGGGGCGGCTAGATACCAGTGCGATTGTGAAAAGGTTGCCTAAAGGATGATGAAAACCGCATTATCACTGGCGCCCCGTCTTCAAGCTCCGTCTTCAGTCCAATCCCCGTTCGTGTCAGACAAGAAATGGCTATTTTTGAAATTATGCGCGATCGCCCTGTTCGCGAGCACCGCCGTTTCGCCCGCATTCGCCGATGGGCTTGTCGAAAACGTTAACGGCATCACGCTCGACAAAGACGGCAAAGTCATACGTTTTAACGCCATGCTGATGGGTAGCGACGGTAAGGTGACGGAACTGCTCACCAAAAAGGATAAGCTTCCCGAGCAACTCGATTTCCGCTTGGACGGACGCGGCGCTACATTATTACCCGGTCTGATTGATGGGCATGGCCATGTCATGGGCCTTGGCTTCCAATTGCTGACGCTTGACCTTTCCGCCACCAGCAGCCTTTCCGAAGCACAGGCTGCGATCAAGGCCTATGCCGCAACATATCCCGAACGCCGCTGGATTATTGGTCGCGGTTGGAATCAGGAAAAATGGGGCCTTGGCCGCTTCCCGACGGCCCAAGACCTTGATGCCGCCGTCAGCGACCGTCCCGTCTGGCTTGAGCGGGTCGATGGCCATGCGGGTTGGGCAAACAGTCGTGCGATGGACATCGCTGGCGTCAACGCCACAACAAAATCTCCGCCAGGTGGGCGTATCGAATTTATCAGCGGAAAGCCAAGCGGCATATTTGTTGACGCCGCGGCGGATCTGGTTGGCAAATTTGTACCCCTGCCAAAGCCGCTGGAGCGCGATATTGCCTTGGGTGAGGCGCAGAAGAAACTCCATAGCTTAGGCATCACCGCCATTGCCGACATGGGCACAACTATGGACGATTGGCAAAGCTACCGCCGGGCGGGCGATGCTGGCTGGCTGACGATGCGGATTTTCGCTTATGCGGGCGGCATCGACAATATGGTCGCAATTGCTGGTCCGCGGCCAAGCCCATGGTTGTATAATGAAAAGCTCCGACTTGGCGGGGTGAAGCTATATCTCGATGGTGCCTTGGGCAGCCGGGGTGCGTGGTTGAAAAGGCCTTATGCTGATGCCGCTGGGCAAACGGGTCTCCAATTTCTAGCGAGCGCGGAAATCCGAAACCTCATGGTCCGCGCATCCATGGACGGCTTTCAAACCGCCGTTCACGCTATTGGTGACGCCGCCAATGCGGAAGTCATCAGCGCGATTGAGGAATTGTCCGAAACCTACAAGGGTGATCAACGCTGGCGGATTGAACACGTCCAGATCGTTGATCCAGCCGATCTGCAAAAGCTTGGCAAGCATGGTATTATTTCGTCGATGCAGCCTGTGCACCAGGCATCGGATCGGTTGATGGCCGAGGTGCGGTTGGGTCGAGCGCGCCTTAATGGCGCTTATGCATGGCAGTCCATTGCACGCGCCGGGGGCAAACTTGCCTTTGGTTCCGACGTGCCGGTAGAATCGGCGGATCCCTTTGCTGGCCTTGCCACCGCGATAACCCGCGAAGATGGCGAGGGCCAACCCTTTGGCGGCTGGCGGCCAGAAGAGCGCGTATCACGTGAACAGGCGCTTGCCGGTTTTACGACAGGCGCAGCCTATGCTGCTTTTGCAGAGGGCAAATTCGGTTCACTGACGCCTGGACATTATGCTGACTTTATCTTGATAGATGTCGACCCTTTGCTTGCAAGCCCCGGAGAATTGCGTCATGCAACCGTCAAGGAAACGTGGGTCGGGGGACGACCTGTCTATAAAAATGCTGCAACAAATGCTGCAGACGAAAAAATGAATGGAGAGAAACGATAATGCGCGCATGGACATTGGCTAGCCGCCCGGTTGGGCTTCCGAACAACAGCAATTTTGCGATTGTTGAACATCCGGACGCCCCCCTTGGCGCGGAAGAGTTTCGCGTAACCAATGGCTGGCTGTCGGTCGATCCCTATATGCGTGGCCGTATGAATGACGCGAAAAGCTATGCTGACCCGTTCATGTTGGGCGAACCCATGACTGGCGGCGCAGTTGGTACTGTGACCGAAAGCAACAATGCCGAATTTCCTGTCGGCGCAAAGGTGCTTCACATGGCGGGCTGGCGTGACACGGTCGTCTTTGGCGGCGACAAAACGCCGCCTGCCGGCATGCCACCTGTGAAGCTGCCCGATTTGGGCGTGCCGGACCAACATTGGTTAAGCATCATCGGTATGCCCGGCGGCACCGCATGGTTCGGCCTGCTTAAAGTTGCGGAAGCCAAGGCGGGCGAAGTAATATTCGTGTCGGCTGCGGCCGGCGCTGTAGGCTCCACAGTGACCCAAATTGCCAAAGCCAAGGGCATGAAAGTCATTGGCTCGGCAGGTGGCGCTGACAAATGCGCTTGGGTAAAAGAACTGGGCGCGGACGCCGTGATTGACTATAAATCCGGCAAGGTGCTGCCGCAGTTAATGACGGCCCTGAAGGACATGGGCGAAACCGGTATTGACGTGTATTTCGACAATGTTGGCGGCGAACATTTTGACGCCGCGCTTGCCACGGCGAAGGAGTGGGCGCGCTTTGCGATTTGCGGCATGATTGATGTCTACAACGACTTCAAGGCGCAGCCTATGCAGTATCTTCCGATGATCATCGGCAAGCGCATCATGATCAAAGGTTTTCTCTATCCTGATTTTTATGCGCAAGTGCCAGAATTCAACGCGGACATGGCTGGGCTTATTCAATCAGGAGCCGTCAAAGGCCGTGAGACCGTCAAAGACGGGCTGGAGAAGACTCCCGAAGCCTTTATCGGTCTGTTCAGCGGGGAGAACACCGGCAAGATGCTCGTTAAGCTCTGAGCAAATTGTTGCGCAGCATTTTTGGGCATGGCGCGCGAGACCTGCAATCCAAAACGTAACGTTTCCGCGACGTCAAAGTCGCCAATGTTGCAATATTGACGCACAATAATAATTTAATGATTTTAGTGGTTAACGCCGATGACATTTGTGCGCGCTTTCGATAAACTGTGACGAGCATGTGACAATAGGAGTGAAAATATGTTGCGAAGTGACAAATCGTTTAGCCGTGCATTGAATTTGTCGGCCGCCTGCCTCGCACTTGCTGTGCCTAGTATGGCATACGCACAAGAAGCGCCGCAAGCCGAAGACAGTTCCGACGCAGAAATCGTTGTAACGGCCCAGGGCCGTAGCCAGCTGCTTTCCGACGTTCCTGTCGCGATTTCCGCCGTGAACGCCGAAACGCTGCAAAACAGTGGCGCTAACGATATTCGTCAGCTCAACCAAGTTGCACCATCATTGCTCGTGTCCTCAACCGGATCAGAAGCCAATGGCTCGGCCCGTATTCGCGGAATTGGCACCGTAGGCGATAACCCCGGTCTTGAAAGCTCGGTCCCTGTGTTCATCGACGGCGTTTATCGTTCGCGTTCGGGCATTGGCCTGAACGAACTTGGCGAGATTGACCGCGTCGAAGTACAACGTGGCCCACAAGGCACGTTAGGTGGACGTAACTCTTCCGCTGGTCTGATCAGCATCTATTCGAAAAAGCCAAGCTTCACCTTCGGTGGCAGCGGCGAGCTGACGTATGGCAATTATGACTTCATGCGCGCGGCGACCAGCTTTACTGGCCCGATTTCGGACCAGCTCGCGTTCCGCGTTGACGGCGTGTATGTAAAGCGTGACGGTTTCTACCGCGATGACCAGAATGGCGCTGATGTAAACAATCGTGACCGTTACTTCCTACGTGGACAATTGTTGTTTCAGCCAACCGATGCGCTGTCCGTCCGCCTAATTGCGGATTACACATCGCGTATAGAAGAATGCTGCGCGGCGACCTATGTCGATGGAACGGTCAACCAGTTCATTGGCAATTTGATCACTCCAAGCGCTGTTGGCGCCGCGTCGACTGCCACGTCCAACAACATAATTAACGTGTTACGTGACCTCGGTCAGCCATTGGCAGCGTTCAACCAAGGCTATGACCGCAACATTTCGGTCAGCCCGAACCGCGTCTTCACCGGCGAGACCAAGGACTATGGTTTCTCCGGCCAGATTGATTATGATTTCGGTGGCGCGACCTTGACCTCAATCACCGCCTATCGCCAATATCGTTCGGGTCAGGCTGGCGACTTAGACTATGGCGAAGTCGACATCCTATATCGCGCACCAAGCGATGACGCCTATCGTCAGTTCCACACGTTTACGCAAGAATTGCGCCTGCAGGGTGAGGCATTTGACGGCAAGCTCGATTGGTTGGTCGGTGGCTTCTTTGCCAATGAAAAGCTGACTGTTCGTGACAATCTGCGTTTCGGCAATCAATATGGCCGCTTTGCAAATTGCCGCATTGTTTCCGGTGGCAGTCTCGCGTCGGGTTATCTGCCGTCTGGCCAGGCATGCCTCAGCGCGCCCGTTCGCGGCGCCATTGCCGGAGGATTGACCGCGCTTGGTGCTGGTGGTCCTGCTATCCTTGCAGGGCTTGACCGTCTCGACACTATGAACAATGTCGGCACGACCAATGACCGGTATTTCCAGAACGGAACCAACTGGGCTGTGTTTACGCATAACATCGTGCACATCACCGATACTGTCGATCTAACTCTTGGCCTTCGCTATACCAAGGACAAGAAGAAATTTGATGCAACCTTCGGTAACGACAATACGGTCTGCACCGCAAATCAGGCGGCACTTGGTCCTCTGCTTGCAGGGCCTCTTGGCCCAACGGCAGGCGGGATCATCGGCCTTTCCTGTCAGGGTAACTCAACCGCTGAACTGAACGGCGTGTCGATCCGTGATGACCGCAATGAAGATAAAATCACCGGAACGGCCATTCTTTCGTGGAAGCCTGTCGATGATCTTCTGCTCTACACGAGCTTTGCACGCGGTTATAAGGCAGGCGGTTTCAATCTTGACCGCTCGGCACTGAAATCGCCAGTATCAACCTTTGCTTCGCTTGGCGGAGCGCAGGCTTTGGTCGGCAACCTTCAGTTCGATCCCGAATTGGTGGACAGCTATGAACTGGGTGCGAAATTCTCAAATGGCCCATTTGGCCTGAGCGTTTCGGCCTTCCGTTCGGACTTCAGCAGCTTCCAGTTGAATACCTTCAACGGCACCGTCTTCCTCGTTCAGAATGTCAATGGTTGTGATAATCTTGTTGGCGGCTCAAACGCGGATACAGACCTCAGCAATACAACCGGCAGCTGCGCCACGGGCGACATCACTTATGGTGTTCGCACACAAGGTCTTGAGCTTGAAGCATCGCTTGTGCCTGCACGTAACTTCCGCATGGCAGCTGGTCTGACTTATGCCAAGACCACCTATCGGGATGATCTGATCGGCACAAAGAACGGTGCGGCGCTCGATTCCGCGCTGCGCAAATTGCCGGGCGATAACCTGTCCAACGCACCTGAACTTGTTGCCACCTCAAGCGTCACATGGACGCCTGATATCGGCAGCAATGGCATGAGCGGCTTGGTGTATATCGATGGCCGTATGACCAGCGATTATAACACGGGTTCTGACTTGTTCCCGCAGAAGGAGCAGGACGGTTTCGCCGTATTCAACGCGCGTATTGGTCTTCGTGGTGCTGACGAAGCTTGGGGCCTTGAGCTTTGGGGCCAAAATATCTTCAATCAGGATTATGCACAGGTCGCATTCAACTCGCCATTCCAAGCGGGTCAAAGTTCAGCGCCATTTGTCGATCCACAATATCCCGGTGGTCGGCAGATCTTCTCGCAGTTCCTTGCCGAACCGCGGACCTATGGCATCACATTGCGCGGCAAGTTCTAGAAACGTCGCTCACTTAAATGAAAAAGGGCTCGCAGCGATGCGGGCCCTTTTTTGTTGGATGAAGAGAAAGTGAAATCGGATCTAGGCCGTGAACGCATAAATCACTTCTGCGCGCGGCCTTCGTCATCCTGAATTTGTTTCAGGATGACGATAGAAATATCATTTGAAAAAATGCGCCTAATCGCGCCGCAGGCGTTGCTTAACTGCCGAAACCTACGCTCAAGAAACCGGGCATTGGCCCGTTCCAGCCATCATCGCCTGACGTCGCGGCACCGCTCGACTGATCTGGCTTGGCGACCTCAGCCTTAGGCGCTGACTTCTCACGCGCTGGCTTGGCCACAACTTTCTCAGGTAACGGCTTCGGCTCTGGCGCTTCGGCTGCTGGCTGAGGCGTGTCAGGCCGCGCTTCCTTGGCCTTAGCCGAAGGTGTTCGGCGCCCGCGCTTTGCCGGCACGCGTTCTTCACCCTCGGTGGGCGCTTCGATTTTGCCCAAACGCGTAATCTTATTGCCGATCAGCTTTTCAATGCTTTCAATCGCTTCTTCATCGGCCTTGGTGACAAATGTAAATGCCTTGCCCTTGGCGCCAGCCCGGCCCGTGCGGCCAATGCGGTGAATATAGTCGTCGGGATGCCATGGCGCATCGAAGTTAAACACATGGCTCACACCCTTGACGTCAAGCCCGCGTGCGGCGACGTCGGATGCCACAAGCAGGTCAATGTCGCCATTTTTGAACGCTTCCAACTGCTTCTGGCGCGACGCTTGGTCAATATCACCGTGAATTTCGCCAGACCGAAGGCCATGGCGTTGAAGGCTTGTGTTCAATTCGCGGACAGTCGTCTTACGATTGCAGAAGATAATCGCGTTCGACACTTTTTCGGTCCGCAAAAGGTCGCGCAAAACTTCTCGCTTTTTCGTCGGTGACACGTTGACCAAAAACTGCTCGATGTTGACGTTCGCCGTCGCCGGACGTGCTACTTCGATATATTTGGGGTTCGACAGGAACTTGTCCGCCAGCTTTTTAATCGGTGGCGGCATCGTTGCCGAAAACAACAATGTCTGGCGCGTTGGTGGCAGCTTTGTGCAGATATGTTCAATATCGGGAATAAAGCCCATGTCGAGCATACGGTCCGCCTCGTCAATGACGAGCATTTCACAACCAGTCAGCAAAATCTTGCCGCGCTCAAACAAATCCATCAACCGGCCGGGGGTAGCAATCAAAACGTCAACGCCCTTTTCAAGCGCCTTGACCTGATCCCCCATTTGTACGCCACCAATCAGAAGCGCCATCGACAGCTTATGATATTTGCCGTATTTTTCAAAATTCTCTGCAACTTGCGCAGCCAGTTCGCGTGTTGGTTCCAAGATCAGGCTGCGCGGCATACGCGCGCGCGCGCGGCCATTGGCGAGCACGTCAATCATCGGGAGTACGAAGCTTGCCGTCTTGCCCGTCCCTGTTTGGGCGATGGCAATGATGTCACGCATCATTTGGACTTGCGGAATAGCTGCAGCCTGAATTGGGGTCGGCGTGTCATAGCCAGCCTCGCTCAAGGCTCTTAACAACTCGTCGGACAGGCCGATATCGGCAAAACGCATATAGTGTTCCGGAAAAAAATGGCGCAGCGCCACCAGAAGCAAATTCACGGCAACGAGCGTGGCCATTGGTCGCTACCGCGACAAATGTCAAGATAGATGCCCGATGGAACGGGCGCTAGCGCGGGGTTAGCAACCTGAATTTGTCGATATCGCATTTGGCGCCAGTGCGTGCATGCAAAAGATCGCGGTTGACGCATAATTTGCCGTCATACGACCGTTCCATATAGGTTCCGGCGTAAAATTCGCGGGCCAGGCAGCCCTCGCCTAGATACGCACGAATCAGAATGCCGTCCCGCGTCACCAAATCCAGACTGCGGTCAGGACCAGGACGCGAACCTCCGAGCCTGTTGACCCAAAGGCATTTGCCGATCTTTTTTTCCTTATACTTGATCGGGCCAACGGACTGTCGCTGCGCACCCAATGTTACCGGCGCTGAAGCCGAGGCAGGAAATCGAACGATCACACCTTGGTCAATACGTACCTGATTAAAGTTGGTCTTTAACCCCAAAAAGGGCATGAACGGACTATTGATCGCGGCAACCTTAAACTGCGCCAAAGCCTTATACGGCAATGTTGTCCATGCGACCGCAAAAAGGATGATTACCAATAGTGCGCGCAAGAAACATTCCGGTATGAAGTTGAAGTTCGGATGGCTTTACCCGATAGGCTTGAACCTATAATGAATTAAAAGCCAGGACCGCCACGTACAATGGAAAAAACTGTGCCAGATGTAAAGATTTTATCGGAATTTCGCGCCATATTGGGACCGAAGGGCTATTCGGACGAAACCGACGTGATTGCGCCTTGGCTGACCGATTGGCGCGGCCGATTTACAGGCGCAGCCCGTGCCCTGCTTTCGCCAGCCAATACGCACGAGGTTGCCGCAGTGGTGAAGCTAGCGGCCAAGCACCGGATTTCTCTGGTTCCGCAAGGTGGCAATAGTGGGATGGTTGCTGGCGCAACGCCAGATAAGAGCGGTCAGCAGCTAATCCTGTCTTTGCGGCGCATGAACAACATAACCGCGATGGACGCAGAAGATGGGCTGATATGCTGCGATGCGGGGGTTATTCTGCAGAATTTGCACGAGGCCGCAGCGGCGGTTGGACGCCGCTTTCCGCTGACCTTGGGTGGAAAGGGTTCTGCCACTGTCGGCGGGTTGATTTCAACCAATGCGGGCGGAACGCAAGTGCTCCGCCACGGCAACATGCGGATGCTCGTGGCCGGCCTAGAGGCGGTCTTGCCCGATGGATCCATCTACGATGCAATGGCACCATTGAAAAAAGACAATCGCGGCTATGATCTGAAACAACTGCTAATTGGCGCAGAGGGGACGATTGGTATCGTTACCAAGGCCGTCGTACACACGGTCCCGGCTCTGATAGATCGCTGCGTCGTATGGGCCGGTGTTGACAGCCCTGCCCAAGCATATGACTTACTGTTGTTCATGCAACGGCAAGGCCGGGATCGCTTGGAAGGTTTCGAAATCCTGCCACAACGCGCGCTTAATGCCGTGACAACCCACATCGCCGGAACCCGGTCGCCCCTGGATACTAAGCATCGCTGGCATGCGCTGATGGAATTTGTGCAAGATGATCCAGGGCAGATGCCCCCCGGCGAACTGGCCACGCACCTGTTGGAAAAGGCCATGCATGAAAATCTACTCGGCAACGCAACCATTGCGCGCAGCGACACGCAAGCCGAAGCATTCTGGAAAATCCGCGATTCCATTGCAGAAGCTGAGCGCGCGGCGGGACCTGCGCTGCAACATGATATCAGCGTCCCCGTGTCGGCGATGGCCCGTTTCATTGAGGATGAATCCCCTGTGATTGAAAACACCTATCCCGGCACCAAAACCCTTGCCTTTGGGCATTTGGGCGACGGCAACATCCATTTTCACGTCAAAGCCCCGGTCGGAATAGATATAACATCCTGGTACGAAGGCCACGGCAAAGTGATCACGTCGCATGTCTACGACCGTGTGCGCGCTTATGGCGGGTCGCTTTCCGCCGAACATGGTATTGGACAGGCTAAAATCGCCGAGTTCGAACGTCTGATCGAACCGGCGCGGCTTGGCGCATTGCGGGCCATTAAAAATGCGCTTGATCCGTTGGGAATTATGAACCCCGGTAAACTTGTTCCGCTTGCGTAAACAAAACTGTCCGCTTAAACGGCGCGTTCAAAATTTGTTTAGTATAAATCAACGATGGAGTTTCATATGGCCACCGCGCCCCAAGCCGCTAACCTCCCGCTTTTGTACAACGACCTGGTGCCGTTGAGCAGCAACGATCATGTAACGTGGAAGTCACGCATGCTCGAAAACGCTAAATTTCTTGAGGGCCAACATGCCATCCCGTTGACGATTGAAGAATTTGTGCCGGCGTCGCGCACCTATCCAATCATCTTCTCGGCGTCGGAAAACCCCGTACCACTCGTATTGATGGGTATGAATGAAGGCGTGAACACGTTCATGAATGACGAAGGGCAATTTGATCGTCCCGTTTACATTCCTGCATATGTCCGTCGCTATCCTTTCCTGCTGGCGAAACTGCGTCCGGACACCGACGAATTGTCGTTGTGCTTTGACCCAACATCCGGTGCGGTTGGCGAATTTGAAGACGGCACGCCTTTGTTTGAAGACAGCAAGCCAAGCGAGAATACAAAAGCGATTTTGAAGTTCTGCGAAGACTTTGAAAATGCTGGCGCACAAACGCACGCTTTTGTTGAGGAAATCAAAAAGCTCGACCTTCTCATGGATGGTGAAGTATCCATTCAGCAAGAAGGTCAGGCGCAGCCCTTCATCTATCGTGGTTTTAAAATGATCGATGAAAACAAATTGCGCGAGCTTCGTGGCGATACTGTTCGCAAGTTGAACCAAAACGGCATTCTTGCGCTGATCCATGCACATTTATTTTCTTTGCAATTAATGCGGGAAATCTTTGCAGTTCAGGTCGCACAAGGTAAGGTACCGCAAGTGACGGAACTGCCTTCGAACTAAGCCAACCGATCGCTTCATGCCGTCACGCCACCTTTTTAGGGAAGTGACGGCAGGACGCACCGCGCACGTTCTTTTCTACATTCTGATGATCGTTATGCCACTGACTGGCTGGCTCATGATCGGTGCCAATAATAATGCGGCGCCAGTGGACTTCTTTGGTCTATTCACGTTTGATATGGCGGGCGGCAAAAACGCGGCGCTTGCCGACTTCGCGCAAGAAGGTCATGAATTTCTTGCCACGCCTCTTATCATTCTAATCGGATTACATGTCTTCGGCGCGTTGACACATCAGTTTATCGACCGCATGCCATTCCTCCAGCGCATGTGGCCCTGACGCGGGCGCGGCAAAGGCCACCACACAATTCCTCGCAACCGTCGGGCGGCTGGTCGGCAATCTACCCTTGTTTTCCACGTGAGTCTTGAAACCGTAATGCCAACACCCCATTCTCATCAATGGACGGAATCATCCCCTCCCGTTTCCGTCCACCGATGTCTGTGAAGACATCAACTCCCTGAACCTAGGCCACCCCGGAACGATCCGGGGTGGTTTTTTTCACCATCATTCCGCAGCAATCAGGGTCGCGGAACCCAACGCTTCGTCGGCAAGCGCCGACACTAAAGCCGTAATCATGCTGTTTATACGGTCAAAACCAGCTCCAGGATAAAGCAAATCGGGGTCGAGATACAGCGAGCGGTCTATTTCCAACTGAATGGCATGGATGTTTGCATGTGGCCGCGCGTGGCGGCGCAGAATATACGCGCCAGCATAAGGGTGGTTCAGCGCGGCCCTAAACCCTCGAGCCTGCAACCGCGCCATCAATAACTCGGCATATCGCGACGCTGCACTTTTGCCGAAACGGTCACCGATGACAAATTGAGGCGCTGGTCCAGAAGTTGCACCACGGATCGGCGGCATACTGTGCAGGTCAAGCAATATAGCAACACCAAACCGCCGCCGCATGTGTTCAAGTACATCCGCAACCGCTTCATGATAAGGTCGGTGGAACGACGATATGCGGTGCGCCACCTCATCCAAGGTAAATTGCCGTTTCCACAATTCACCCTCGCCTGACAATCTTCGGGGAATTAGGCCAAGACCGCCGCGTTGCTTGACCCCTGGTGGCGGATAATCACTTCGCAGCGCCCCTTGAACCATTTCTGTGTCAATGTCCTGCTGATCGCGGTTCAAATCAATCCACGCCCGCGCACGGTGCGCCATAATGACAGGATATCCCAACTGGACGCAGCGCCGAGTCAACACATCTGCATATCTGTCCTCAAGCCGCAATAGGGCCGCCGGCGGCAGCCTTAACGCATCCAACAGCTCCGATGGATAGTCACGCCCGGCATGCGGCACGGACAGCAGTACCGGGACGGAGGGTGTGTCCGTGCCCCATTTTGCGAATCCATCTATATCCGTCGGTGCCATGCTTCCCCTTAGCTTCCCACGGACATAATTGGCAGAGTCTTAGCAAGATAGCGCAAAAATCTTGCGCGCAAGGTCGAACGCGTGTTTGCAAAGGAAAGTTTCCGTGCACTGAAATAGGCTTGAATGATAGGGCAAGCCCAGCTAGAGGATTGCGCAGAGTGGGCGTATAGCTCAGTGGTAGAGCACTGTGTTGACATCGCAGGGGTCGCAAGTTCAATCCTTGCTACGCCCACCATTTAAAAGCCCCGCCGCCTTAATGGGTTGGCGGGGTTTTTCTTTGCCTTTCACCTACGGGCAAAACCCCTCCACACCTCGATTTGGCAATTCAATACCCGCCATCCTAAAACCATAATAGCTATTCCATCCAGATCTATGACGACAGCTGGACTGACGGATCATTGGTTTTCTGACGCTACCGTCAGATGGAACATCAAACCAAGCAGGTGCAGCCCGAAACTTTCGGGGCGGCACATGCTTATTTGATCTACAGCACGATCGATGAACAGTGCATGCTGCTACCCAAGAGGTCAGTAAGTTTAGCAGGCATATAGCCTTCGATGATCACAGAGGTATCAGCATCAAGTTGAATGATATTGTCATTGTAACGGCTCTTGGTAAAGGTCGGGGCGCTGGAAAGGCCGAAGGCGTTTAGATCACTGTAACCAAGCAAGAGAGCGATCTCGCCGAGGGAGCGGTATCTTCCATGAAATATAGCGTGCACATATCCTGACGGACAAGGTGGAGCGGATCCCGGAAGGACAGGCCTTCCGCCGCCAATTTCCGTCCCCGGCTTGCGGCATTGATTTTCCATCGCTAAGCCAAAGGCATGAACCTAGCATCGCTTCTCGCACAGTTTTCGCCCGCCGCCAAGACTCACAAGATATCTATTCCGCCAAGCTGGCATCAGGGACGCACGTCCTATGGCGGCCTAAGTTCCGCTCTGGCCTATCAGGCGGCCAAGCTGGCAGCGGATCATCTGCCCCCTCTGCAATCGGCCCAAATTGCGTTTGTGGGGCCTCTGGCGGGCGACATAGAGGTCAGCGCACATATCCTGCGGCGTGGAAAGAACACCGCCTTCATTCAGGCGGAAATCAAGGGCGCAGATGGCGTTGGCCTGACATGCAATTTCATTTTCATGAACCGCAGGCAAAGCCATCTGGATTATGCGAATATCCCGGCTCGGCCTCTCCCGCTTATTCCAACGGCCGATACTATGCGCAGCGGCCCACCGGAGTTTTTCACGGGTCATATGCAATATCCGGACAAACGGCTTGAACTTGGGATGGCGACCAATCGGCTCGCAAGTTGGCATCGGCTGACCGAGCATCAAGGGCTGGACCCAGTTGCCGAGCTTATCTGCATCGGTGACGCCCTGCCGCCGTCGGCCATGGGGCTCATGACCGAAAAGGGTATGGTGAGCTCCATGAACTGGCAAATCAATATGTTGACCGATGCACCAACCACCGAAAATGGCTGGTGGTATCTATCGAGCGAAACGCACCATGCCGCAAACGGCGCAAGCAGCCAGTATATGACGGTATGGAACAGCTGGGGCGAAGCGGTGCTAACGGGTATGCAATCGGTCGCGATCTTCGCTTAAACAGTTGGCTTTGTCCGGGCATAGCGCATGGCAAGCATTACAAGGCCAATAACGATAAAATTATCGATGAAGGTTTTGTAAAACAGCCAATTGTCGGTCGTCAGCAACTTTGCAGCGCCATAATTCAACGCCGCCATGACAATCCCGATCATGCCCATGACGATAGCAAGGCGGCCCGCATTGATATCCGAATATGGCATGTAACGCGCCAAGCCTTTGCCGATATATGGTCCACCCCGCGCACCATCGATGATGAAGAAGCTGGCGGCGATCAATCCTGTGATTGTGCCGCGTAGCTTTATCCATTCGTCATCATTCAACCAGACTGCTAAGCCCGCCGATATACAAAGCATGAGTATGCCGAACAAAGCGAGGCCGCCCGTGACGTCGATTTTTGTGATCCGCTGAAACGTGACCAAGACAGAACCGACTACAACGCCAACCAAAGCTGCTGTCTGCAAATCGGTAAACTTGGCCACGAAGTAGAATAATAAACCAGTGGCGACATCAATAGCAAAAGGCAGACGGTTGTGGCGCGCGAATACGCCGCCGTTCATGTCTGTGCCTTGCGCGGTCATGCCTTAGCCCAAAGCCGCCTGTTTTTCTTCGGCGAGGCGGTCAAGTTCAGCGCGGCTTTTCTTCTCGCTGGAGGATTTCAGCTGCCCGCATGCCGCCATGATGTCGCGGCCACGTGGTGTGCGGATGGGCGCGCTGACACCGGCTTCAAAAATGATGCTCGAAAAACGCTTAATCCGTTCGGGGTCAGAACATTCATAGTCTGCGCCGGGCCATGGATTGAAGGGGATCAAGTTGACCTTGGCGGGCAGTTTATACTGCCGGATAAGGCTTACAAGTTGGCGCGCATCTTCGTCGCTGTCGTTTTTGCCCTTCAGCATCACATATTCAAACGTAATCCGCCGCGCGTTGCTGATACCGGGATATTCGGCGCAAGCACGCAGCAATTCATCAATGCCATATTTGCGGTTAAGGGGTACCAGTTCGTCACGCACCTCTTTAACCACTGCATGCAGCGATACCGCCAAGTTAACGTTAATCTCCTCGCCTGCGCGCGCCATCATCGGCACGACACCCGACGTCGACAGCGTGATACGGCGACGCGAAAGACCAAGACCGTCGCCATGCATTACAATCTTCATAGCGTCACGGACATTGTCAAAGTTGTATAAGGGCTCCCCCATACCCATGAGTACAATGTTGGTCAGCATGCGGCCATCGGCGGTGTAATGGCCAACATCGTCGTCGTCATCTTCATCCGCCGTTGAAAAGGCCATATTGCCCTTTGGCCATTCGCCAAGCGCATCGCGTGCCAGCATAACCTGACCAACGATTTCGCCGGGCGTCAGATTGCGCACCAGCCGCATCGTGCCCGTATGACAGAACCGGCAATTGAGCGTGCAGCCAACTTGGCTCGAAATACACAAAGTCCCGCGATCTGCATCGGGGATGAACACCATTTCATAATCCTGCGCATCGTCAGTGCGCAAAAGCCATTTGCGCGTGCCGTCGGTCGACACTTGCGCCTCGACCACTTCTGGCCTGCCAATGACAAAGCGGTCGGCGAGCCAAGGCCGCATCATTTTCGAAATATCGGTCATCGCCTCAAAATCGGTGATACCGCGATGGTAAATCCAATGGAACACCTGCTTGGAACGCAGCTTTGCCGCCTTTTCGTCCAACTGCGATTCTTCAAATAGTTGCCGAATTTGGAGATGGCTCAACCCCATGAGGTCAATGCGTCCATCGCTGCGCGGGGTAATTGCGCGCGGCGTGACAACGGGGTCGATATGGCCGGGAATCTGCATGATAGCCGCGCCTATAATTATGTTGTCCCCGAAAAGCCAGCCTTGCGCCTTATGCGGTACGGACCACCGAAACCTTTGTTCCCGGTGCCGCATCCGAAATCATCACAACAGCGGCCAGTTGGCTTGCCAATGCCTCGACAATACCTGTGCCCAAGCCGGGTTTACGGTCTTCTTCATTCTCGGGCATGCCGACGCCGTTATCTTCAACGACAAGTGTCCATGCCTTGCCAGCCGAACTGAAGCCAACCTTGATCGACCCGTGCTGGGTCCGACCCGGAAAAGCATGCTTTAACGCATTGATCACCAATTCGGTGACAACCAGGCCAAGGCTGACTGAGGTATCTGGGTCAACGATGCTGTCATCACATTGCGTGGTGAGTTCTATCCGCCCGGGGTCACCGATCATGGATGCCCCGATGCTATTGCACAAATCCGCAAAGTAATTTTTGAGGCGGACATTATCGACAGCGGTCGACGACAGGTGCTTTTGCAGCATTGCGACGGACATAACGCGGTTATGCGCGTCGCGCAAATGCTCCCGCGTCTCGTTCGACTGCACCTTGCGCGCGCTTTGCAGCAGGACGCTCGCGATAATCTGAAGGCTATTCGCTATGCGGTGCTGTATTTCGTTCAGCAACAACTGCTTTTCGCGAACAAGATCGTCGCGCACCTTATCAGCCAAGCGCTGCGAGGTGACATCGGTGATGGCGAGCACGACACGAATGCTTTCGGCTTCAAAATAATCGAGCGTATGGGCGTTTATCAAAAGGCGTAGCGTGCCCTTTTCCGGCCGCACGAGATCCATTTCATAGACATCAATTACAGCTTTGCCCGACACCGTGGCTTGCAACAGCGTGTTCAACTGTCGCACGTTCCACTCACCCCCACCCAAATCGGCCAGTTTTTTGCCCATCACGCCCGCAAAATCGATGTCGAATGCAAGGCAAAAGGACTTGCTCGCCGCGATAATCGTCAGATCCTCACGCAACAATATAAGCGGTGAAAAAGATGACGATATCAATGCGACCGACATATTGTCGGCATGCTCGGGCAAAAGGTTCAGTTGCTTTTCCATGGCATATAGCCGTTATAAGCTGGAGGTTCGCGGGACGAGAGCCATACCCAGGCGCATTTCGTAATTACGGTTTCAGTTGTAACGTGTTGTAACGTGTTGTAACGTGTTGTAACGTGTTGTAACAGGCCTAAAGCATTAGAGTGAGTCAATTCAGCTTTAAATTATTTTTTATTTGAATACATCTCAAGGCAGCAGCGTCGATGGCACAGGGCGCACCGCGAAGACTTCATTTATCGACAGTTGACTTTCCGTTTTCTGGAACCGTTTTAATGGTTAACGACGTCGCCGAATGCCTAGCAGCCATACGGCCTCATTCACGCGCGCTCGCTTTGCCCGCTGCCATCGATGACCAACGCTTCGACACCGTCGCGGATCATCACCATGCCCCCTTGTGCCAGGCTGGGCGCGATGGGCGCGCCGAACTGCGCCATCGGTTCGATCCCAAGCAGCAACCCGCGCAGCACCCGCGCGGTCATACCGTGGCAGATGATCAGCATATCCTGATCAAAGGGCAATGCGCCAAGCCAGTGCGACAAACGCTGCGCCACATCTTCATAATATTCACCGCCATCGGGCCGAACCGAAAATAATTTATGTTCGACGTCGACGATTGGGCCGATTTCAGCGGCAATGTCGGCATAGGTCCGGCTTGACCAACGTCCGACGTCGATTTCAAGCAAACGGTCGTCGCGGTTGGTCTCGTGCCAATCGGCGTCAATTTCTTCGGCAATTAAGGCGAGCGTTTGCAGCGCGCGGCCTGCTGTGGATGACCAAAGCTGCGGCCTTGCATCCGCACCCAGATAGTTCGCCAACGCACGGCCCATATCGCGCGCCTGAATGCAGCCTTCCCAGGTCAGCGGCGTATGCAATTCGGCCTGGCCTTGCATCCGTGCCACTTTGTTAAACACTGTCTCCCCATGCCGCGCGATGAAAAGCCGTCGATTATGTGTTGAAATTCCCATATTGCCCTTATTCCACAGGATTTTGTTAGAGGCAAAAGCTATCGACTTGCCCTAATGGTCAAAGCGGTTATGACAGGTTCGGTGTAGAAATAGGGTTTTTTGGTTGGTCTGTGGACCACCCGGCCCGACAAGGGGAATTTGAATGAGAGCCACGATCGAACGCGCGACCCTGCTGAAAAGCCTGAGCCACGTCCAGTCCGTAGTGGAGCGGCGCAACACCATACCCATATTGTCTAATGTCCTTGTCGAAGCAAGCGAAGACGGCAAGATCAAACTGACCGCGACCGACCTTGATTTGCAAGTCGTTGAAACTTTTGCCGCCGATGTCGAAACCCCCGGTGCAACCACGGTTTCGGCGCATACATTGTTCGAAATCGCGCGCAAGCTGCCCGAAGGTTCGCAAGTCCAACTGCACGCCGCCGATGGCCGCATGGCGGTGAACGCAGGCCGCGCGCGTTTCTCGCTCGCAACCCTGCCGCGCGACGATTTCCCGACGATTGCCGAAGGTGACTTGCCCACCTCGTTCGAAATTCCTGCTAGCTCGCTTATCCAGATCATCGATAAAACGCGCTTTGCGATTTCGACCGAAGAAACGCGTTATTATCTCAACGGCATATTCCTGCACGTCACTGACGATGCGGAGCCCGTTTTGAAGGCGGCGGCGACCGATGGCCATCGCCTTGCGCGCGTCACACTCCCGCGTCCTGCTGGCGCAGAAAATATGCCCGACATCATCGTGCCGCGCAAATGCGTCGCCGAAATCCGCAAGCTGCTCGACGAAAGCGGCGGCAACTCCATTCAGGTGGACCTATCGGCAAGCAAAATCCGCTTCACATTCGATCACGTCATCCTGACGTCGAAGCTAATCGACGGCACCTTTCCTGACTACAGTCGCGTCATTCCGACCGCGAATGACAAATTGCTGCGCATCGACCCCAAGGCCTTTAGCCAAGGCGTCGACCGCGTTGCGACCATCGCTACCGAAAAAACCCGCGCCGTCAAAATGGCACTGGATCAGGACAAGATCACCTTGTCGGTCACCAGCCCCGAAAACGGCACTGCCGCCGAAGAAGTCTCCGGCCAATATAGCAGCGAAGGTTTCGAAATCGGCTTTAACGCCCGCTATCTGATGGACATATTGAGCGAGATTGAAGGCGACGTGGTCGAACTCCACTTGGCCGACGCCAGCGCCCCGACTCTCATTCGCGAGAATGACAAGTCGACAGCGTTGTATGTTTTGATGCCAATGCGGGTTTGATAAATGGAGTGGCTTCCGCGCTAGAAGCCCTCCCTTACTCCGCCGCTTCAGCCATTTCGATACTCTGCGGCCCACGCACAACGATTCCGGGCAACGCGCCAGTCATATTACCTTCACGGAAGGTGACGACACCGGCTTTCACAGTCGCGACATAGCCATCTGCCTTTTGCAGCAGGCGCCTGCCACCGGCGGGCAAGTCGAACGCCAGCCATGGTTTACTAAGCTTCAACCGAACTAGATCAATGACGTTGATATCCGCCAGATAACCCGGCTTCAATATGCCGCGATCATTTAGTCCATATAGCCGCGCAGTGTCATGGCACTGCCGCTTAATCGCATTCTCCAGCGTGATGCGTTGCCCTGCGCGGTCGCGGACCCAATGTTGCAGCATGAAGGTCGGGCTGGCTGCATCGCAAATCGTGCCGCAATGCGCGCCGCCATCTGACAGGCTGTTCACACAGTCATCGCGGGTTTGCAGCTCCTCAAGGAAGTTCAAATTGCCGTCGCGATAATTGAGGATTGGGAAATAGATGAACCCGGTGCCGTCGTCCTGCATCAACAGGTCATAGGCATATTCGGCAGGGCTGACGCCAGCCGCAATGGCTCGCGCCAGGACGCTTTCATCCTGCCGTGGCTCATAGTTGAATTCAGGCCCCATCTCAAAATGTACAGGCCAGCCACCGGCAACGATGCGCAGCAAATCGATGATATCGCTTTCGGGGAACACCGAGTCTTCGGAAATCATTCGCGCCTTAAACGCAGGGTCTTTCAAGCGCGCAAGCTGCTGCGCCCATGGCAGCGCTTCAATCTCTGCCCATGCTGGCTTGAAACGGAAAGGATGCACCGTTCCCTGCCATGCCATTATGATGCCATTGCCGCGCAAGGCGATCTGCGCGACGATGTTTGCGCCATTGTCATTTTCGGCCATCATTGAGGAAATCTGTTCCTCCAACGGCATTTCCTTGGCGATGGATTGCAAAGCAGCAAAGGTGACGGGCAAACCGGTTTCGCGGCTCAACGCGCCCATCCAGCCAAATTCATCCCAATCGCGTTTCATATCGCTCGCCATTTCAAACACTCCATATCCGACGCGGCCCATGGCGCGACCGATAGCGATCAGCTCTTCCTTTGTGGCCGTGGTTCCAGGAACGAGTTCGCCGTCCACGGATTTGTGCAGCACGGTTCGCGATGTTGAAAAGCCAAGCGCCCCTGCTCTCATGCCTTCTTCGACAATGCGGGACATTTCTGCGATGTCGGCGTCAGTTGGCACGGCCCCGGGCATTTCACGATCACCAAGCACATAAGCGCGCACCGCCCCGTGGGGCACATGCGTTGCGACGTCGATGGTGCGGGGACGGCGTTCAAGCGCATCCATATATTCGGGGAAGGTCTCCCAATCCCACGCCATGCCCTCGGCCAACGCAGTGCCTGGAATATCCTCCACGCCCTCCATCAGGCCGATGAGCCAGTCATGCTTGTCTTTCTTTGCAGGGGCAAATCCAACGCCGCAATTGCCCATGACCACCGTAGTTACGCCATGCCAGCTGGATGGCGCCATCTCGCTGTCCCACGTCGCTTGGCCGTCATAATGGGTGTGAATGTCTACAAATCCGGGTGCAACGACCTTGCCACTTGCGTCGATTTCTTCGCGGCCAGTCGCACTGATTTTGCCGATGGCCGTTACAATGCCGCCATCAACCGCAACATCGGCAACAAAGCGCGCAGCGCCCGTGCCATCGACTATAGTCCCGCCCCGAATAACCAGATCATGCATGCCGACTCTCCTCTTTTCCCGGCCGGAGCGTATCAGCTTTAATCAGGCAATTAAACCTTTGCGTGCCCAAAGAACTTTCTTGTTTGTCTGCCAACTGCGTTCTCTGCGCCTCTGCGTGCAAAATGGCTTCACGCAGAGGTACATACGACGCGGAGAAACGCGGTAGCAGATTTGAACCGCTTTACCGGCGGGTTTACCCTTTGCGTCCCGCCAACAAACGCAGGCGCAGCGCGTTCAGCTTGATAAAGCCTGCTGCATCTTTCTGATCATAAGCGCCAGCATCGTCTTCAAAGGTCACAACCTTCTCGCTGTACAGGCTGTTGGGCGATTTGCGGCCAACGACACTCGCAAGGCCCTTGTACAGTTTCAATCGAACGGTGCCAGACACATGCACTTGGCTATGGTCTATCGCGGCCTGCAACATTTCGCGCTCTGGCGAGAACCAAAAACCGTTGTAAATCAGTTCGGCATATTTGGGCATTAGCTCGTCTTTCAAATGCGCCGCGCCGCGATCCAGCGTAATGCTTTCGATGCCGCGATGGGCGCGGGCGTAAATCTCGCCGCCGGGCGTTTCATACATGCCGCGCGACTTCATGCCGACGAAACGGTTTTCGACCAGATCAAGTCGGCCAATACCATGCTTGCGACCCAATTCATTCAACGCCGCCAGCAACGTCGCAGGCGACATGGCTTCACCATTCAGGGCAACGCCGTCGCCTTTTTCAAAATCGATGGTGATATATTCCGGCGTGTCTGGCGCATCTTCGGGATTGACCGTGCGCGAATAGACATAATCGGGTGTTTCGTCCCATGGGTCCTCAAGCACTTTGCCCTCGGACGAGGTGTGCAGCAAATTGGCGTCGGTTGAAAACGGACTTTCGCCGCGCTTGTCCTTTGGCACGGGGATTTGGTGTTGTTCGGCCCATTCAATCAGGCGCGTCCGGCTGGTCAGGTCCCATTCGCGCCAAGGCGCAATGACCTTGATATCGGGGTTCAGCGCATAGGCCGATAGCTCGAAACGCACTTGATCATTGCCCTTGCCCGTTGCGCCATGCGCAATGGCATCAGCGCCGGTTTCCGCTGCAATCTCAATCAACCGTTTCGAAATCAACGGACGCGCAATCGACGTGCCCAACAAATAGTCGCCTTCGTAACGGGCATTGGCACGCATCATCGGGAAAACAAAGTCGCGGACGAATTCTTCCCGCAGATCGTCAATGTAGATATGGTGGTCGGGGACGCCCATCAGCACCGCCTTTTCGCGCGCTGGTCCAAGCTCTTCGCCCTGCCCCAAATCAGCGGTAAAGGTCACGACTTCGCAACCATATTCCACCTGCAACCATTTCAGGATAACGCTGGTGTCGAGACCGCCTGAATAAGCAAGAACGACTTTTTTGATGCTGTCTGTCATATCAAAATTGTTCCGAAGCTAAAATATCTGCGGCGCGCCTAACAGCTTAGGCGCGGTTGGACAACTGCCAGAGCTGCCAAAGTCCAAGAACGAGGAACCAAATATGTTGAGGCATGCCTCGTTCGAGTGGAACGACTGGCTACTTCACAGATGCCGAGACATCATTAAGGTTGAAGCTAAGGATGCAAACGCGACGCTAGGCGGGCTGTGCTTGATCGACCTTACGGATTTTTTGCCTCAGCCCGATTCATGACGCGTCACCGAGTTCATTACCAGTCCAGTTTTTTCCTTTTGTCGATGGGCAACACCCGTTAGGGGATGCGCAACGATAAGAATCTCCCCAGGCGCCGTTTTTGCTGGAGCCCAATTATGACTAAATATGTGACGCGTGCCGAACTTCGGATTGCCGAGCAGCTTGCCGAATTTGTTGAGAGCCATGCCCTTGTTGGCACGGGCATAGCTGCGGATGCTCTGTGGTCAGGACTAGCCGATATTCTTTCGCGGTTTGTGCCTGTTAACCGGCAATTGCTCGCCAAGCGCGACGCGATCCAGCTACAGATTGACGTTTGGCACAAGGCAAACCCAGGACCAATCACCGATATGCCTGCCTATCAGGCATTTTTGCGCGAAATTGGATATCTGGTCACTGAACCCGCGCCGTTTGCCATTGGTACCCAAAATGTCGATGCGGAAATCGCAACGATGGCCGGGCCTCAGCTTGTGGTGCCCAGCCTCAATGACCGCTTCGTCCTCAACGCCGCCAATGCGCGCTGGGGTAGCTTGTATGATGCGCTATACGGAACTGACGTCCTGCCGGCACCCGCCGCACGGCCTGGTGGCTATGACACCGACCGAGGTGATGCGGTCGTTGCTTATGCGCGCCATTTTCTTGATGACGCCATTCCCGGTTGGCAGGCGGCTTTAGCTGGCGGCGAAAATCCCTATTTCCTAGCTAAGGCGCTGGCTGGTGACAGCACGCGTTACCTGTTCAAACATCATGGCCTGCATATTGAGGTTTTGGTCAATCCAACGCACCCTGTGGGCGCGACCGATGCGTTACACATCGCCGATGTCATCCTTGAATCCGCACTGACGACCATCATCGATTTGGAGGACTCGGTCGCGGCTGTTGACGCCGATGACAAGGTTGCAGCCTACACAAACTGGCTTGGCCTGATGCGCGGCGATCTCATCGCCAGCTTTGATAAAGGTGGCAAAACTGTCACCCGCGCGCTTGAACCAGACCGCGATTATGACGGCCTCACCCTCGCTGGCCGCAGCCTGATGTTCGTGCGCAATGTCGGACATTTGATGACCAACCCGGCGGTCTTACTCGCGGACGGTAGCGAAGCGCCCGAAGGGATACTCGACGCTTTGCTCACATCGCTGTGCGCGCTGCATGACCTCAAAGGCCTTGGCACCCACCGCAACAGTCGCGCGGGTTCAATCTACATCGTGAAACCAAAAATGCACGGCCCTGCAGAAGCCGCATTCACCAATGACCTGTTTGACGCTGTCGAAGATGTGCTTGGTCTACCGCGCCACACGATCAAGGTCGGCGTGATGGACGAAGAACGCCGCACCAGCGCAAACCTTGCCGCCTGCATTCATGCGGTGCGCGAACGTATTGTGTTCATCAACACTGGCTTTCTGGATCGCACCGGCGACGAAATGCACACGGCCATGCAGGCTGGCCCGATGATCCGCAAAGCCGAGATGAAAGCCTCTTCGTGGATTCAAGCCTATGAAGCGCGCAATGTCCAAATCGGCCTTGCCTGCGGCCTTAGTGGCAAGGCGCAGATCGGCAAGGGTATGTGGGCCGCGCCCGATATGATGGCCGACATGATATTACAGAAAATTGGCCATCCCAAGGCTGGCGCGAACACCGCATGGGTGCCCTCACCAACCGCGGCGACCTTGCACGCAATGCATTATCATCAGTTTGACGTCTTTGCCCGCCAAGCGGAACTTGCCAAGGAAGCTACACCGGGGCTGGATCCGCTGCTGACCATTCCCGTCGCCCCCGTTGGTCATAACTGGTCGGACGAGGATGTGGCTCAAGAGCTGGAAAACAACGCTCAAGGTATATTGGGCTATGTCGTGCGCTGGATTGACCAAGGCGTCGGCTGTTCCAAGGTGCCCGACATTCACGACATCGGCCTGATGGAAGACCGCGCTACTTTGCGCATTTCATCTCAGCATATCGCCAACTGGCTGCTGCACGGCATTGCGACCGAGGCGCAGGTCGATGCCGCGCTGACCAAGATGGCGGCAAAGGTCGATGGACAAAATGCGGGCGATCCACTCTATGAAAAGCTGGACGCAGAAAGCCTTGCGTTAAAGGCCGCCCGCGCCCTGATTTTTGAAGGCGTCACGCAGCCCAATGGCTATACTGAACCGCTGCTGCACAAATTCCGGCAGGAGAAGAAAGCAGAAGGCTGACATGGCCTAAGCCAGCGCGTCGATAAAGCGCTCTGCATCCAGCGCCGCCATGCATCCAGTGCCTGCGCTGGTGCACGCCTGCCGGTAGATATGATCCATCACATCACCGCAGGCAAAGACGCCGGGGACGCTGGTTTCGGTTGCTTGCCCTTCGAACCCGCCGCGCACTTTGATATAGCCGCCTGCCATATCGAGATGGCCTTCAAAAATGTCCGTATTTGGCTTGTGCCCGATGGCGATGAATACGCCATGCAGTTCGATATCTTCTGTGCCGTCGCCATCGGTCGCGGCGATCCGCATGCCAGTGACACCCATTGCGTCGCCCAAGACTTCATCCAGCCTGTGGTTCCACTTGATCGTTACCTTGCCCTCTGCCGCACGCGCAAAAAGGCGGTCTTGCAGAATTTTCTCCGCCTTTAATTTATCGCGGCGGTGGACCAAGGTCACATGGCTGGCGATATTCGCCAGATACAAAGCCTCTTCTACAGCGGTATTTCCGCCACCGATCACGGCAACTGGTTTATTGCGGTAAAAGAAGCCGTCACATGTGGCGCAAGCCGACACGCCTTTACCCATGAACGCGGTTTCGCTTGGCAGCCCAAGATATTGCGCGCTTGCGCCTGTCGCGATGATAACTGAATCGGCGGTATAGTCGCCCGCCCCTCCCGTCAGCACAAAGGGCCGCTTCGAAAAATCGACCTTCTCGATATAGTCATTCTCAATGCGCGTGCCGAAACGTTCGGCATGTTTGCGCATCCGTTCCATCAATTCAGGGCCCATGACGCCTGCATCATCGCCGGGCCAATTGTCGACTTCCGTCGTTGTCATCAATTGCCCGCCAACTTCAACGCCGGTGATCATCATTGGCGTCAGGTTTGCGCGCGCAGCGTAAACCGCGGCGGTATATCCCGCAGGGCCGGAACCAATGATGATAACAGGGGCGTGGCGATTTTCGGTCATGAATTGTCTTTCTGATTCTGTTGGCTGCGGACATAGGCGTTGGCGCGGCGCTGGCCAAGGGCAGCACCTGACTTATCCCCATTAAATTAGGGCTTCACATGTCCGCAGGTGCAACCTATCAGTCCGTCAACATTCAGAATACAAGGAGCAGTTCATGGCCAAAGTCACGGTAATTTCACGTAACGGCGAAGGTCGCGAAGTCGAAGCCGAAAACGGTCTGTCGCTAATGGAAGTGATCCGCGACAATGGTTTTGACGAATTACTTGCTTTGTGCGGGGGCTGCTGCTCCTGTGCGACGTGCCATGTGCATATCGACTCTGCCTTTGCCGACCGCTTGCCAAAAATGAGTGCGGACGAAGACGATCTGCTCGACAGCACCGATCACCGCAACGAAACCTCGCGCCTGTCATGCCAGATCCCCGTCAGCGATGCGCTCGATGGCTTGATCGTGACAATCGCGGCTGAGGATTGAATTTATATACTCCCGACTGCGTCACCCTGAACTTGTTTCAGGGTCTATCATGCATCACGCCCGGTGCCTGAGAGGATAGATGCACCCTGAACCAAGTTCAGGGTGACGGTGAAGGTCACAAGCTTTTGCCAGAAATGCCTCTCAGCGACGCTTAATCACCCGCGCATGGCGCTGCCGAGCGGTTCCTCAATCACTGGATACCCATGGCCGTCGGGAATGCATAGCCAGCTTCCGTCCGCGCGCTTGTCGATATACGTCAGCACTGTCGACACAGGATGTTCCGCCGCATGCGCAGCGGCAGCGTCAAAGTCACCGAACATAGCCAGCCGTTCCAGATTGCGCCGCGTGGGGAAGATGATTTTCACCTGGCCTTGGTCTGCTTTTTCCAAAACCTCAGCAGCCGTTGCCCAAAACAGCATCCGGTTCTCGGTCTGGTCAACGGTCGCACGTGGCGTGGTGTCGCCCGCATACACTAGATAAAAACGCGTGTCAAAAACGCGGCTGGCATTTTCAAAAGCGGGCGGCCGCCAGCGTGACCATAAAACAAGCTGATCAAAATCAGGCTCCCAACCAAAACGGTTGCAAACGGCCTGCAGGCTTTCGCCATCATGCAACGCTGCACGCGCCGCAACGCAATTAGCGGCATCCGAAACGCCAGACAGCCCCAATGCAAGCCCGGCCTCCTCAATAGTTTCGCGGATCGCCGCAAGCCGGGCGGCGGCCTCATCTATCGGCAAAGGCGAACCCAACATCTGCGCATAATCAAAATCGGCAGGGTCAACTTTGCCACCGGGGAAGACCGCAGCGCCGCCGGCAAAGGCCATTGCCTTGACTCGCTCGACCATCAACAATAACGGCGCGCCGCCATCAGGGTTCTGCCGAAAAATAACCATCGTGGCAGCAGGCGTCGCGACGGGAAGCGGTTCGCCGCTGATCGGGTGGTTGCGCAGTTCAGTTTCCATGAGTTTACTCAAGCATGCTTTCGAACATGTTAGAAGCGGAAAATCAATCTATCGTCGTGACGGCATCGCGGCTGATGATGCACCGACACGTCGCAAATGCGAAGGGAACTAGGATACGGCAAAAGCCTAGCTTGAAATTCGATGAATTTTAGCCCACTTCTACAACAACGCGCTCGCTTGCGCTTTTAGAACAAATCTGGAACAAGCTATACTATGTCACTCACCCACATCAAGGTGCGCGGTGCGCGCGAGCATAATCTCAAGGGCATCGACATCGACCTGCCGCGCGATAAGCTCATCGTTATCACTGGCCTATCCGGTTCAGGCAAGTCCAGCCTCGCGTTCGACACCATTTATGCCGAGGGGCAGCGCCGCTACGTCGAATCGCTCTCCGCTTATGCACGCCAGTTTTTGGAGATGATGCAGAAGCCGGATGTCGAGCATATTGAGGGGCTTTCCCCTGCAATCTCCATTGAGCAGAAAACGACCAGCCGCAACCCGCGCTCGACGGTGGCGACCGTGACCGAGATTTACGATTATATGCGCCTGTTATGGGCGCGCGTTGGCGTGCCTTATTCGCCCGCGACTGGACTGCCGATTACCTCACAGACCGTCAGCCAGATGGTCGACCGCGTAATGGCTTTGCCCGAAGGCACCCGCGCCTTCCTGCTCGCGCCAGTGGTGCAAGGCCGCAAAGGCGAATATCGCAAGGAACTCGACGAATGGCAGCGTTCGGGTTACACCCGTGTGCGCATCGACGGCGAACTCTTCGTGATTGAAGAAGCGCCCGCGCTCGACAAAAAGTACAAGCATGACATTGAAGTTGTCGTTGACCGCATTGTCGTCAAAGACGGCATCCAGCAAAGGCTAGCCGAAAGCTTTGAAGCCGCGCTGAATCTTGCCGATGGCTTAGCGTTTGTGGACCTCGCAGATACCACGGTGGCGGAATTACAAAACCATTGTCCTGAGCCTGTCGAAGGACGACCCACAGCCGAGAGCCGCCCTTCGACAGGCTCAGGGCTTACGGTTGAAGGAGATGGCAGTTGTCCCAAAACCAAGATGAAGGGCACTGGCCTGCCCGCCAACCGCATTGTGTTCTCGGAAAAATTCGCTTGCCCCGTTTCCGGCTTTACCATTGCCGAAATTGCGCCGCGTCTATTCTCCTTCAACGCCCCGCAAGGCGCGTGCCCCGATTGTGACGGCCTTGGCGAGCGGCAGGAATTTGACCCGCAACTGGTGGTCCCCAACGAACATCTGTCCTTAAAAAAGGGCGCGATTGTGCCTTGGGCGAAGTCGAACCCGCCAAGCCCTTATTATATGCAAGTACTGTCGAGCCTTGCGAAGGCCTATGGGTTCAGCCTTGAGTCCACTTGGGAAGATTTGGCTCCGGAACAAAAGCTTATCATCCTCCAAGGCACGGGCGGCATGGCGGTCGCGCTGACGTTCAAGGATGGGCGCAAGGAATATACCGTCAACAAGGCGTTTGAGGGCGTCATTGGCAACCTCAACCGCCGCTTGCTGCAAACCGACAGCGCGTGGATGCGTGAGGAATTGTCGAAGTACCAAACATCGCAGCCCTGCGAGACCTGCCACGGCGCGCGCCTTAAGCCCGAAGCGCTTAGCGTCAAGATTGCAGGCGTCGATATTGCCACGCCCACCAAAATGAGCGTCGGCGACGCTTTGGTCTGGTTCGGCAGCGTTGACCAGACACTAACCAATCAGCAGCAGCAGATTGCCAAGGCGATCCTCAAGGAAATCAACGAACGGTTGGGCTTCCTCAACAATGTCGGGCTCGATTATCTCAACCTTGACCGGACCAGCGGAACCTTGTCCGGCGGGGAGAGCCAGCGCATCCGCCTCGCCAGCCAAATCGGCTCCGGCCTGTCGGGCGTGCTCTATGTGCTTGATGAACCCAGCATCGGCTTGCACCAGAAAGACAATGACCGATTGCTCGCCACGCTGCGCCGCTTGCGCGATTTGGGCAACACCGTCATTGTGGTCGAACATGACGAGGACGCGATCCGCACCGCCGACTGGGTGGTGGACTTGGGCCCCGGCGCTGGCGTCCATGGCGGCACGGTCATGGCCGAAGGGACATTGAAGCAAATCCTGAAATCTAAAGACAGCCTGACCGCCGCATACCTCAACGGCACCCGCGAAATTGCAGTGCCCAAGACCCGGCGCAAGGGCAATAAGAAGAAGCTCACCGTCCACAACGCCCGCGCCAACAACCTAAAGAACGTCACCGCGAGCATTCCTTTGGGCACGTTCACCTGCATCACCGGTGTATCGGGCTCCGGCAAATCGAGCTTCACCATCGACACGCTCTACGCCTCGGCGGCACGGTCCTTAAATGGCGCGCGCGTCATTGCCGGCGCGCATGACAAGGTCACTGGCCTTGAACATTGCGACAAGGTGATCGACATCGACCAATCCCCCATTGGCCGCACGCCAAGGTCAAACCCAGCAACCTACACCGGCGCGTTCACCAACATCCGCGACTGGTTCGCGCAATTGCCCGAAAGCGCCGCACGCGGGTATAAACCGGGCCGGTTTTCATTCAACGTCAAGGGCGGACGCTGCGAAACATGCAGCGGCGATGGCCTGATCAAAATCGAGATGCACTTCCTGCCCGACGTCTATGTGACGTGCGAGGAATGTAACGGCAAACGCTACAACCGCGAAACGTTGGAGGTCAAATGGAAGGGCATGAGCATCGCCGACGTGCTCGACATGACGGTGGAGGACGCGGTGGAGGTGTTCAAGGCCGTCCCCCCGATCCGCGACAAAATGGCTATGCTGGGGGAGGTTGGCTTGGGCTATGTCAAGGTCGGGCAGCAGGCAACGACGCTATCGGGCGGCGAAGCGCAACGCGTCAAACTCGCCAAGGAACTCAGCCGCCGGTCCACTGGCCAGACGCTGTACATCCTCGACGAGCCGACCACTGGCCTGCATTTCGAGGATGTCCGCAAACTCCTTGAAGTGCTCCACCGTCTGGTCGAACAGGGCAACAGCGTCGTGGTCATCGAACATAATCTCGACGTCATCAAAACCGCCGATTGGGTGATCGACCTGGGTCCCGAAGGCGGCGTCAAGGGCGGCGAAATTGTAGCCCAAGGCACACCGGAACAGGTCGCCAAGGAGCCGAGATCATACACCGGGCATTATCTCGCTCCCATGTTGGCGAAGGCAAGCTGAGCTTCCCCTCCCGCAGGCGGGAAGGGTGGGCCCCTCTCCCCTTGCGGGAGAGGGTTGCGCAGACTTACGAGCTCGCTCGTTAGTCGAAGCTAGGTGAGGGGCTGTGCCCTATCGGTCACGCACAACGCCAAGTCCGTTCGAGCGGGAACCCTGCGCTAATATATCTCGCACAAAGACGCGAAGACAAGAAGAAGAGGTTGGCCCGACCCGTCTACCAAAACACCCACCGTCATCCTGAACTTGTTTCACCTGCGGTGACTGACGTTCCAGGATCTTAATTCCGTCCGTCTGCAGAAAGTAAGATGCCGGAGCCGAAGGCGTGCATCGCACAACCAAGTTCAGCATGACGAAGACCAAAAAGCTGCCGCTATTTCGGGGATGACGCAGATGTCATCGGGGTTCTAAGTTTACAAACATATATGCAAAACGCGGTGTTTCTGTAAACTTATCTCGACTTTGCGACGTTGGTTTGCCGGGTCCGAAAGCCGGGCTGGGGTTCAACACATTCAAAGAGCCGGTCCCGCAAATATTGCGGGCGTGGAGCACAGAATCTCAAAACAAATCCTACATTGCAAGCGAAACCTGTTTCGGGGTTGTCGCAGTTGTCACCGGAATTCCAACGGGGAAACCGGGGTCGGTAGAGGCGAAGTAAGCCAAATCCTCCCTATCGACTTGCGATGGGGAGGTGGCAGCCGGAACGGCTGAGGGAGGGGCCTGCAACGGGGAAGCCGCGCCGAAACTCCCCGCGCCTCTGCGGCTGGCCTCCGCGCCTCTGCGCCTCTGCGTGAACCAAAAACCCTTCCCAACCCACGTCCAATCCGGCAAACCCTCCTTATGCCCGCCTATCGCGTTATTCTCATCGCTGGCGGCGACGCGCAGTCCCCTCCCCCTTGACGGGGGAGGGTTAGGGAGGGGGTGCGGTGCGCGTTTGCGTGCCGATATTCCGCGCACAGAATCCAGACGGAGCGCCACCAACGCGGCCCGGCCCCCTCTCCGACCCTTCGGGCCACCTCTCCCGCAAGGGGAGAGGGGAAGGATCAACGCGAACAGGCGCAGCGGCTGTTTATCGTTCATAATCAGGCCGATTTGGACTATATGGATAATCGTATCAGATATGAAACCGCAGGCGAATATGGCATCGAAGCGCTCCAAGGCTGAACCGAAAATCCCGACTCTCGAAGAGTTCGGGGCTGAAGTCGTGCGCCGTCGAGAAGCCTATAAAGCCAAATATGGGCGAGAACCCGACCTGCCCCGCAACAGCGGCGAAAACCGCACCGAAAGCAAAAAGGCTTTGCTGAAGGCCATAGAGGATGCTGGCGGCAGGTGGTGATCGGCACGCGGCGGTAAATCCACGCGCACGCCCCCTCGCCAAGCCAAGCGCGCCTGTGTAAACACGTCCCATCATGCCCCTGTCATGCGTCGGTCATCTTGGTCTGCGATGGATAAGACAGCCTTTTGAGGAGTATCGCATGCGTAAACTGTCATCCGCCCTTTTGGCATCCTGCCTGATCACCGCGCCGTTGTTGGCGCAAAGTGCGCCCGCCCCCGCCAAGCCACCGATCGCCACGACCGACGGCTATCTCAACGCTGGGCAAGCCGAACTTGCACGGTTGGAGGCGGATAAGCCCAACAATAATAAGGCGCGCAATGTCATCATCTTTATCGGCGACGGCATGGGCGTGAGCACGCTGACCGCCGGGCGGATTTTTGAGGGGCAGCAGCTTGGCCTCGACGGCGAATCCTATGTCGCGCAAATGGACCGTTTGCCGCACACCGCCTTAGTCAAAACTTACTCCCATGACGCGCAAGTGCCCGACAGCGCGCCGACCGCGACCGCGATTGTCGCTGGCGTCAAAACCAAAAATGGCGTGATTGGCGTTGGCCCCGAAGCCATTGAGAATGACTGCGCCGCGACTGCGCCGTACAAGGTGCAATCCTTGTTCGGCATGGCAGAAGACCGGGGCCTTGCCACGGGCATCGTTTCCACCGCGACGATCACGCACGCAACGCCCGCCTCCACCTACGCCCATGTGGCGCAGCGCGATTGGGAGGTGGATGCCAATATGCCCGCTGCGGCCAAGGCCGCAGGCTGCACGGACATTGCCCGGCAGATGGTCGAATGGCCGCATGGTGACGGGCTTGAGGTCATGTTGGGCGGCGGGCGTCAGCACTTCATTCCGGCGACCATGGCTGACCCTGAATATCCCAATGCAAAGGGCAAGCGCGCCGATGGCAAGGACCTAGCCGCAAGCTGGGCCGCCGCCAACCCCAAGGGCGCTTATGTGTGGAACCATGACAGTTTCGTCGCCGTTGACCCAAAGAAAACGACCAAGCTGCTTGGCCTGTTTGAACCATCGCATATGCAGTTTGAGGCCGACCGCACGGCGGCTGGCGGCAAAGAACCATCGCTCGCCGAAATGACGACTAAGACGATTGCGATGCTGTCCAAGAATAAAAAGGGCTATGTCCTGATGGTCGAGGCGGGCCGGATTGACCATGCCCATCATGGCGGTAATGCCCGCCGCGCCTTGCAAGACACCGTTGCGCTCAACACTGCGTTAAAGGCCGCGATGGACAGCGTCGACCTGCGCGATACGTTGATTGTCGTGACATCGGACCATAGCCATGTGTTCACGATCGCTGGCTATCCAGAGCGCGGGAACCCGATCCTTGGCGTGGTCTCTGCCCCTGTTGGCACGCCGACCCTGGCGATGGATGGAAAGGCCTACACCACCTTGGGCTATGCCAATGGCCCCGGCGCAGTGAACGCGGCCGAGCGCCCTGACCCGTCCAAACAGGACACCGAGGCGCTTAACTATCGTCAGCAATCGTTGATCAGCATGTTCGCCGAAACGCATGGCGGTGACGACGTCGTTGCCCGCGCCGCAGGGCCAAAGGCGCATTTGTTCAAAGGGACGATTGAACAGAACACCATATTCCAGATCATGCGCGCGGCGTTGGGTTTTAAGTAATGTGGCGCGTTTCAAGCAAGGCGGGCTTGTAAAGCCCGCCGCGCCGCCCACATTTCCTGTTCGGGGGTGTCTGGACAGAGGAAAAGCCATGAAACGCATATTATCAGTCGCACTCTTATCACTCACGCTGGCCGCGTGCGGTGAAGGCGGGGCGTTGAACGACACAATTAAGGTCAGTGTGCGCGAGTCCATCGTCGCTACCTGCACCACCGCCGGCAGCGAACAAATCCCCGAGGGCATTCAGGTCGACGTCAATCAGGTCTGCGGCTGTGCGGCGGACAAGGTCATGGACGGCAAAAGCTTGGGCGATCTTGTCGCTAACCCGCCCAGCCCGTCCGAAGGCATTGCCCAGTTGCAGGCCTGCTTCAAAGAGCTTGGTCCAGTAACCGTCAATCCCGCGGCAGGATGAAGCACATGCATAAACCCCGTCCGGGGGAGGGGTCCGGACGGGGTTCATTTGGTCCTCTTTCGCCTGCTAGGGGGATAATGAGGACATTCAGGCCGCCGAAGTGGCCCGAAATCTTATGGCATTACGACAGTATCGACCAAATGGATCGTGCCGTTTGACGCGACCATGTCTGCCGCAGTGACGGTTGACTTGTCGCCCTTGGCATCGGTCAGGACAATTTTGCTACCGTACATGCTGGCCTTCAAGGTGCCGCCATTGACCGTCTTGACGGTCGCAGTGCCGTTTCCGTCCGTTATCAGCTTGGCAAGATCGCCCGACTTCACATTGCCGGCAACGACATGATAAGTAAGCAGGCTAGCAAGCTTGGCCTTGCTCTCCGGCTTCAACAAGCCGTCGAGCGTCGCCTTGTCCAACTTGGCGAATGCGTCATTTGATGGCGCGAACACGGTGAATGGGCCAGCGCCCGACAAGGTTTCGCCAAGGCCAGCAGCGGTTATGGCGGTGACGAGTGTCGATACCTGTGTGTTGCCTTGTGCCAATGCGACGATAGTCTTGTCCCCGGCCGGTTCGGTTGCAACAATCGTGTCAGATGCCATGGCGTCGTCTTGTACAACTTCGGTTTCGGCTGGCGCAGGCTCGCTTCCGCTACATGCCGACAAAGCCAGCGCAGACAGGCCTATGGCCCATGTTAATGTCGATTTTTTCATAATCTAAGTCTTTCCATATGGTTTCCCAATCTGCTTAACGTCGCAAGGGGCTGAATGGGTGCACAAGGCGGAAATATAGTTGGGCTTTAACTGCTGCGCGATATACGGACGGGTGATGACTGGCCTTGCCCCTGTCCTGCGGGAAGCAACCTTTGCCCTTGAAGGCATAAGCCCGACACCGCGATTAGACGCGGAGTTGTTGATGGCGCATGCGCTTGGCATCGACAGATCAGCGATGCTGTTGCAGCAGCAGGACTTAACCGTGCCCGAGAGCTATAGTGGCCTGCTCGCGCGCCGGGTGGCCGACGAACCGGTCGCCTATATCACTGGGGTGCAGGCGTTTTGGGACCTTGAACTTTGTGTCACGCCTGACGTGCTGATCCCGCGCGCAGACAGCGAGACCTTGCTTCAGGCGGCGATTGATTGGTTTGGCGAACATAACGCACCCATGCGCATTGCGGACCTTGGCACAGGGTCAGGGGCGCTGTTGCTCGCGGCCCTGTCTATCTTTCCGAACGCCAAAGCTATCGGCATTGATATCAGCGCAAAGGCGCTTGCCGTCGCCAGCGATAATGCCAACCGCTGCCGATTATCCGACCGTGTCCAATTTGAACTGCGCGACTGGACCAAATCGGGGTGGGCCGACGGGCTTGGCCAATTTGACCTTATCCTGTGTAACCCACCATATATTGAGGACAGCTTTATGCTTGCCCCGATGGTGGCGGCGCATGAACCGCACAGCGCATTGTTTGCAGGGGCAGACGGTCTGAATGACTACCGAGTCCTGATCCCATCGCTGCGCGAATTGCTTAATTTAGGCGGAGTTGCCTTTTTCGAAATCGGATATAATCAGGCACAAGCCGTTAACCAAATTTCTGCAAAAGAAGGATTTTTTACGGAACTACATCATGATCTTGCTGGTAATCCGCGGGGCATACGCTTTTCGCTTGGAATCCCAGAATAGTGGGACTAGGACAAAAACGCTTCACAGCAAAAACTCCGACTTCATGGTTTTTTCGCGCGAAGCCGCCCCCCCAGCGCAGATGGACAAAGTATAAGGGTCAACGCTGACCCGCGCGCAACCCAAACCGGGTTCAGGGGTTTCATGCAATCAAAGTGCTAAAAAGAGGACGGGTCAGCCCTGATGAATACCAACAACAGGCAGCAGCAGAACAACAATCGTCGGCGCGGTCGCAATAACAATAATAACAACAGCAACCGGCAGCAAAATAACAATCGCAGTGGTTTTGACTATCAGAACCAGATCGATAATCGTGCGCGCGGTAACGCAGCGCAGATGTTGGAAAAATATAAGAAGCTGGCCCAAGATGCGCAGTTTAACGGTGACCGCGTTAACGCGGAATATCATCTGCAGTTTGCCGACCATTATTTCCGCGTACTCGCCGATTTCCGTGGTCGCCAAGAAGCGCGTCAGGAACAGCAAGGCGAGCGCCGCCCCCGTGACGATGCGCGCGATGACAATCGCGATGATCGCGACGATTGGCAAAATGACAACCGCACCCCGAATTATGATCGATCGCCCAATTATGATGACCAGCCTTCATCGGGGAATGACGACGCAGAAGACGCATCCGATGAGGAATCTCACGACAGCGAACCGCGCGATACGCGCCCACGCCGCCCAGAACGCAATGAGCGTGCTCAGCGCGCTGCAAATAACCGGAATGCAAATCGCGGCCCGCGCCGCCATCACAGCGAAGACGTTGACGATGCCCCCGCTAGCCTCGACCTTGCCGTATTGCCGCCTTCCATTGCGATATCGTCCAGTGAAGACGATGCCGCCGAAAAGCCAGCGCGTAAGCCCCGTGCCCGCCGCGTGAAGCCTGTTGGTGGAGATGCGGTTGCGACTGCGGCGGAATGATTTCAACCTAAGGCAATGACGCCGTTTCTGCTGGAACAAGAAAACTGGCGCTTGATGGGTTTCCGGCGCCTTCAACCCTCGGGCAAGGGCCTTGGTTTGTGGTTTTCGTCTAACGCGACGAAGGTAAATAATCCTTCGGTGACCTTTACCTCTTGTTGGCCACGCGCGCGCGTGGCTATTACCTCAACCCGGACACCCATTGATGTCCGCCCGCGATGTTCAAGTGTTGCAAAGACGGAGATAATGTCGCGCAACAATATCGGCGCGATGAATTCCATTTTTTCGATAGCGACCGTGGCACAGGCACCCTGTGCGATACGGCCCGCCACTATGCCGCCGGCCTGATCCATCATACCAAGCACCCAGCCACCAAAGATGTGGCCATTGGCATTGATATCCGCTGGCCCCGGAATGACGCGTAATACTGGGTCATTCCGTTGCGGCAGGTTTCGGATATTCTCCGTCACCGGTCGGCTTCATCTTCAAATGGATCATCAATGGCTTCATCATGGCCCGACCCACTAGATAAGAAAACCAAGCCCATCAGCGCCGCCGTGAGCATGATTGCGCCAACAATTGCGCCTGCGGTCGCGATGAAGAAATGGATGGAAACCATACCATTCTGACACCAGAATGTCCCCAATACGATGGCGGTTACAAGCAATGTGACGCCAAACATCCACCGCATGAGACGCCAGTATCGCTGCCACGCGAAGTTAGCATATTCGGGATCATCGAGGCGGGAGGGACGAGTCATAGCTTGATAAGGCCGTCTTATGCTATAAGTTCCATCGGGGGCAAGGATATAGGGAGAGAGTCTATGACGATTTCTGCAATATTGGCCAATCACCATCACGACGTGTTGACGGCATCGCCGCATGAAAGTGTTGGAGATGTTGTGGCCCGGTTGGCGGAAAAGCGCATTGGCGCATTGCCCGTGGTTGATGGTATGTCCGTGGTCGGCATATTTTCCGAACGCGACATTGTGTATGGCGTTGCCAAATATGGTCCGGATTTTCTGACCAAGGCGGTTGCCGATACGATGACCGCGCCTGCCATTTGCGTTACACCTAACACCGCAATATTATCGGCATTATCACTGATGACGAAACGCCGTATCCGGCATTTGCCAGTCATCACGGATGATGCACTTGTGGGCTTTGTCTCAATCGGCGATTTGGTTAAGCACCGCATCGAAAAAATCGAAGGTGAAGCTGCCGCGATGCGCGATTACATCAGCATGGCGTGAAAAAAGTGCCCGCCCGTTAACGCTATTGCGGTTGCGATGGCGTCGTCACATTGGCGGGAGGGGCCGCCACGGGCTGCGTTGTTACCGGCGGGGCCATGATGTTGTTGGCCGGGCTATAAACAGGCTTTGGCGCATATTTCATATTCCAATCCGCCAGATCAAGTTCGTATTTTACATAGGTTTCGTAGAAATTGACAAACACATTGTCGATATCTGCGAGGCTGCCCATAGCATATTCGGGCAAAGCTTCTTTCGGCACCTGATTAGCCTCTTGCAGCTTGCGCAACGCCATATCGCAATATTGCCCGCGCACAGGCGGCAACGCGAAATAATTGTACAAATCCGTCATGCGCGTATCGCGGATACGCAGGCCATTCTGCTTTGGATAGCGCTTCACATATTCGCGATCAACCGACTTACTGGTTTTCGACAGCAGCACCTTATGGATGACAATGAACTTATTATACTCGGTCGCGATTTGTCCCCACACTGGGCCCTGACAATTGAGCGCGGCAACGTTTAATGCAGAACGGAAATGCCATATCTGCTCGTCCCGGCTGAGGCCGCGATTTGGGGTCACGCGGATGCCATCCAAGCCCACAGGCGGTATGGTCATCGACAAAGCAGCACCGCCCGGTGGCAAGGGCATAATAGGGAGCGGTGGGGGTGGCAGTTGAATGGCGGCAGGGGCGACCTTAACAGGCGGCGGTGCACAAGCGGCGACGGCAGTGACGAGGATGAGCGCTGCTAGATTTGTTATACCCCGACGCATTATTTGGTCTCCGATACGCTGAACCTGACCTCAACAAGATTTTACACGGAAAGAAAAGCCATGTTCGACCAAATCCCCAAGAAAAATGGCCCAGTGGTTCACCACCGGGCCATAATGATCTTTTTAGTTTGAACCGCGGATGGTTATTCGCGGTTACCTAGGAAGCTCAACAAGAACTGGAACATGTTGATGAAGTCCAGATAGAGTGTCAACGCGCCCATGATCGCTGCCTTGCCGATGAAGTCAGAATTCGAACTGCGCAGTTGCAGATAGGTATTCTTGATCATCTGTGTGTCGTAAACGGTAAGGCCCGCAAAGATCAGCACGCCAGCAGCGCTAACAACCCACTGCAAGGTGCTCGACTGGAACCAGATATTGGCAAGTGACGCAACGAGCAGGCCGACGACGCCCATGATCAGAAACGTGCCCATGCCGCTCAGGTCCTTCTTGGTCGTGTACCCGACAAGGCTAAGTCCAGCAAAAGCCGCTGCCGTCGCAAAGAAAGTCGTTGCGATCGACGCCCCTGTATAGACCAAGAAGATTGTCGACATCGACAGCCCCATCAGACCTGCAAAGGCCCAGAAACAGGCTTGCAATGCACCAGTCGACAGCTTGTTCAAGCCGAAGTTCATTACGAGAATCAGCGCAAGCGGTGACAGAATAACAACCCAGCGCAACGCGCCGCCGTTTATCATCAGATTTTGACCAAAGGCGCTACTTGCAAACAACATCGCAACGATGCCAGTCAGCAATACGCCCGACGCCATATAATTGTAAACCTTGAGCATGTGCGAACGCAGACCGGCGTCAAAAGCGACGTCACCGGCGCGTGAGCCGACACCTGCAAGACTTGACTGGGTCCCGGTTACCCGCGGATCGGACCACTGTGCCATGACTTATTTCTCCTCAAAACACGGCAATATGGCCGTAAGCACAGTATATTGGATGAAATCGTTCCAGATTCAAGCGAAACACGACATGGAACGTAACGTTTTTAACAGATCATGACAAAAAGGGTGTCTTTGCCTCGCCCGTTTCGTTCATGGCCGCAGCTATACCCGCATTTCGGGCGTGAACACGCCTTTCGTGAATCGGGTTGCACCGCTTTGCTGTTCTGCTAGCCATAACGCCAGAGGGCGCAAACAGCCCGATAGGGAGCGTGATGTGCGTATGACGACCGAAGATGACAACAACAACGTCGCTTTACCGGAACCCGAAGCCCCATTGCCAGGGGCAAGCAGTTACAGCTGGTATGTGCTCTTGGTGCTGGTGATCGTCTACATCCTCAACTTCATCGACCGCCAAATCCTTAGCATCTTGGCAGTCGATATCAAGGCTGACCTTGGCCTGACCGACGCAGATATGGGCTTTTTGGGCGGCGCGGCTTTTGCCGTGTTTTACGCTTTGTTCGGCATTCCTCTTGGACGACTTGCGGATAATTGGAGCCGGGTGAAACTGCTTTCAATTGGCCTTGCTTTATGGTCAATCATGACTGCCTTGTCAGGCTTTGCCCGCAATCAGGCAGAGTTGACGATAGCGCGTATGGGCGTTGGCGTTGGCGAGGCCACGGCAAGTCCAACGGCGTATTCGCTGATTTCCGATTATTTCCCGAAACGGCAGCGCGCGACCGCGCTCGCGATATACTCGTCGGGCCTATATATTGGCGGCGGCGTGTCATTGTTCATTGGCGCGCTCATCGTCCAAGGCTGGAACGAAGCCTATCCGCAAGGAGGGCCACTTGGACTGGTCGGTTGGCAAGCGGCGTTTCTCGCCGTTGGTGTTCCAGGCGTTTTGGTAGGATTATGGGTCGCAAGCCTGCGCGAGCCCAAACGCGGTGCGATGGATGGTTTGGCAACGCCTGCACACCCCGCCCCTTTCCGCGCATTTGTGAGCGACCTGTCGATGATCGTTCCGCCCTTTACGCTGCTCGGCGCTTGGCAGCGCGGCCCTGCTGCGCTCGCCCTCAACGTCGCAACCGGCGCGGCCATTGCGGCCTTTGCGTATTGGATGATCCAGCTCACAGGCAATCTGCCGCAATGGTCCGCCGTTGGTTTTGGCTATTATGCCGTGTTCTCATGGGCATCGACGCTTCGCGCCAAGGACCCTGCGACCTTCCGCCTGATTTGGGGCACGCCTGCCTTTATCTGCACAACCCTCGGCTATGGCCTTGTCGCGCTGGCGGCCTATGCACTCGCATTCTGGTCCGCACCTTATGCTGAGACAGTCCTTAGCCTGCCGAAGCAGGAATTGGCCTTCATCCTCGGCGCCAACGGCGCACTAAGCGGCTTTTTGGGCGTAATCGTCGGTGGCCGCGTGGCAGATGCACTGCGCACCAAAAATCCCGCCGGCCGGATCCTTGTCATCATTCTCGGCGTCCTCGGCCCGATCATTCCTATCGCTATTGGCCACACCACCGATAATGCAACATTGTTCTACGTCATGAACTTCCTCGCGGGGATGCTTGGCGCAACGGCACTCGGCGCAGCAGCAGCCACCACGCAGGACCTCGTGTTGCCACGGATGCGCGGCACTGCGACCGCCGCGTTTTTCTTGGGCACCACGCTCGTCGGGCTGTCGTTTGGACCTTATATGGTCGGGCAGATTTCCGACCTTGCCGGAACGATGGTCGAAGGGAAGCTGGTGGGCAATTTGCGCGTTGGCATCCTGTCGCTCATCGCCGTTGCACCTGTTGCCTTGGCCTTGTTAATAGCCGCCTATCGCACTGTACCCAAGTCGGAACAGACGATAGTCGAGCGCGCACGCGAAGCGGGCGAACCGGTTTAATCGAACGATTAAATTCGGCTTGACGTCCGCGTTAACTTCCTGCCATTGATAAGGCATATCCGCAGGACAAATTTGCAGGGGAGTTACCATGTCGCTCGATACCATTCCACGCACTGCCTATAATGAAGATCATGAGGCGTTCCGCCAGTCGGTGCGCCAATTCCTGCAAAAGGAAGTCGCGCCCCACGCAAAGCAGTGGCAGGAAGACGGCATTGTCCCCAAATCCATTTGGCCCAAGGCGGGCGAAGTCGGCATGCTCTGCCCCACTGTTCCAGTGGAATATGGCGGCCTTGGCCTCGACTTTGGCTATAACGCCATTGTTGACGAGGAATCGGCTTATTATGGCGGTGTCGCCACCGGCTTTTCGCTCCAGTCCGACATCGTAGTCAACTACATCACCAGCTATGGCAGCGAAGAGCAGAAAAAGCATTGGCTGCCTAAGATGATTTCGGGCGAGGTTATCACCGCCATCGCCATGACCGAGCCTGGCACCGGAAGCGACCTTCAAAGCATGAAGACCACTGCCAAGAAAGACGGCAATCATTATGTCATCAATGGCAGCAAAACCTACATCACCAATGGCCAGAATGCCGACCTGATTTTGGTCTGCGTCAAAACCGACACCGAAATTCAGCCCGCCTATAAGGGCATGTCGGTTGTCCTCGTCGAGGCTGACCGTGAAGGTTTCAAGCGCGGCCGCAACCTCGACAAAATCGGCATGGACGAAGCCGACACGTCGGAATTGTTCTTCGAAGATGTCCGCGTCCCAATGACCAACTGCTTGGGTGAAGAGGGCAAGGGCTTTATCTATCTGATGAGCGAACTGCCGCAAGAGCGCCTTTCCATCGCCGTGTCATCGATGGCAAGCACGCAAAAGGCATTTGACGAAACCGTCGCCTTTTGCCGCGACCGGATCGTCTTTGGTAAGCCATTGCTCGACTTCCAAAACACCCGCTTCGTACTGGCCGATATCAAGGCAAAACTGCAAGTCGGCTGGGCGCATCTCGATTGGGCATTGAACCGCCATTACAAAAAAGAACTGACCGCCGAAGAAGGCGCAGCTGCCAAATTGTGGCACACCGATTTGCAATGGGAAGTGGTCGATGCCTGTCTGCAATTACATGGTGGTGCGGGATATATGAACGAATATCCCATCGCCCGCATGTGGCGCGCCGCCCGCGTAACGCGAATTTTTGGTGGTACGAACGAGATCATGAAAGAACTGATTGGTCGGGGTCTTTAGAACGATCTATATTCCCGGACTACTCCGTCACCCTGAACTCGTTTCAGGGTCCATCTTGCCACACAACCGGCGGTTGAGGCTGATAAATTTACCCTGAACCAAGTTCAGGGTGACGACTGTTGATAAAGGTTCCTTATGCCCAAACCGCAAAGCTGGCAGCTTGACCCTGCAAGCTATCCGTTCAAACACCGCACAGAAACGCGTTTTGCCGATCTGGACTTGCTGGGCCACATTAACAATGTCTCGATGGCCGGATTGTTCGAACATGGCCGCGGTATGTTCAATCACGCCATCGCGGTCGAACGCCGCGCGCCCGGGCAACGCTGGCTAATCGTCAGCGTGGCGCTTGAATATATTGCCGAGGCGCATTTCCCCGAACATGTGGAAATTGCCAGCGGCATATTGCGGATCGGCCGCAGCAGCTGGGACATCGCCTCTGCTGCGTTTCAAGGTGGCGAATGCAAGGCGACCTGCATCACCACCGTCGTGCTAACCGATGCGAACGGCCCGACCCCCTTACCGCAAGAGTTGCGCGCGGAGTTTGAAAGGTTGCACGTTAAGTCGGCTTAATCGGCAAACACTCCCGCCCGCTTCTGCATTCCGGCCATCACCGCTTCAATCTGGTTGGGCTTGCGGATGACGCGGGCTTGGCGGACGCTTTCGGCCATCAATATCGCGTCTTCGTCCATATCGGCATATTCATTGAACAACGCTTTTGCTTCAAGCATCGCGTGCGGGTTGCGGTCGGCAATTTCGCGCGCAATGGCCATCGCGCTGGCGTGCGGGTTTTCGTCCACAAACGTCGCAAAGCCCAGATTGAGCGCTTCGGCCCCTGAAAACTCACGGTTGGTGTAGGTCAGTTCACGCAAACTATCTTCTCGCACCATCCCGCGCCACAAAGCATATCCACCCATGTCGGGGATAAGGCCCCATTTCATTTCCATCACCGCAAGCCGCGCATCAGGCGCGACCACGCGGATGTCTGCGCCGCTCGCAATTTGCAACCCGCCGCCGAAACACACACCATGCACCGCCGCAATCACTGGCGTCGGCAATTTGCGCCACAGCATGGCGACCTGTTGGAATGTGTTGGCGTTGCCATGCGTCCTGTCGGTCAGGCTACCCATTCCGCTGTTCGCGCTTGCGCCGCCGCTGGCCATGCTGGCCATGTCAAGGCCTGCGCAGAAGCTGCGTCCTTCGCCCGACAACACCACAGCGCGTATGCCTTTCGTGCTGGCAAGCTCTTCACCTGCGGCTATGATCCCTTGAAACATCGCTGGATCAAGCGCGTTCATCTTGTCCGCACGCGTCAAGCGGACGTCGGCGACATGATTGTCGATGGAAATGGATACGCGGTCGTTCATGCTTCGCTCCTGTTCAATGCAAATTCCACTAAAGGCAATTGATCATTGCCAAAATACATCTTGTCAGTGTCAACAAATATGGCCGGCGAACCATAGCCGCCACGCGCGATTACCTCGTCTGTGTTGGCGCGCAACTGGGCCTTTACCGCATCGGTCTGTGACGCCAAGCGCATGGCCTCTCCGTCAAGCGCCGCTTTGTTCGCCACCGCGACCAACACATCGGGGTCGTCAAGATTTTCCTGCGCGCCAAAATAGCTTTCGAAGGCAGCCTTACTGAACGTCTTTAGCGCCACCTGATCGCCTGCGAGCGCAGTTGCCATACGCATCGCATGGATGCTTTTTGCCGGATGATAGATGCTGGGAAAGTTGATTTCCACGCCCGCCAGCTTTGCCCAATCGCGCATAACCCGCCAACTATGCTTAAACTTGGGGTTATCGGCCGCTTCTCGTGCGGCATATACAGACGGATTGACTGCATTGAAAACGCCGCCGACCAATATGGGACGCAAGCAGACAGACACGCCGGTGCGTGCGATCAGGGCATCAAGATTGTGGAACGCAATGTACGTCCATGGACTTGAAAGATCGTAGAAGAATTCAACCCGTTCGCCGTTCATGTGCCTCTCCTTTTGCCAATATCAGCCATAGCATTGCGTCATATTTTATGAAGCTGATAAATTTTGATTTTTGCCCATGGGCAAAAGTTCCAACGCTTGTCCAGGAATTTGCACCGTTTGCCGCAGTTCGACACTGGCAAGGTTGCTGTTAATTTGACTTTAACCGCCATACGCCACAGGAGTGCATGCGGGAACCCCCGTGGGGCTGGGAAGACGGTCGTGGATTATGCGCCTTATGTTTGACGGCAAAGAAACACGGCTTGCTGGACAGGGCTGGGACATTGATGTGTCGGTGCCCGATGCCATGACCCATTCGATGCGTCAAAAATCCGAACCACATGCGTCTGTCACGAGCTGGGTTCACCGCCTGGCCGAAATCGATTTTGTGCCAGACCTTGGCGAAGATATTGGATCGCTTCGCTGGTTCCGTGGGCTTGGCACCTTAATAGCATTAAGCGTCGCTGCGCTTGCCCTTCTGCCAGATTACGGACCGATTTACGGCGTGCAGCCTGCAATGCCCAACGCGGCAGAGTTTGAAGAGGCGCGCGCACAAATGATTATGCCAATCGGTTATGGCAGCGACACCGGCAAGCGCATGGCCGCCACCGACGCTGTTGTCGCACTGGCCGACAGCCCGGAACGCCCGCGCATCGCGCTCACGGCATCTTTGGGGCGCGGCGATAGCTTTGCCCGCGTGCTCCAACGTTCGGGTGTTGGCGGCAGTGAGGCAGATAATGTCGTGAACATGGTATCGGGTGTAACGGCATTGTCGGAGATTGAGCCTGGTACGCCCATTGATATTGTGCTTGGGACGCGACCGTCGAAAAACCAGCCGAGACCGCTTGAATCGGTTACCTTTCGCGCGCGATTTGACCTCAATCTCGAAATCAATCGTGAGGGCGGCAGTTTAAGATTGCGCAAAAAGCCAATAAACGTCGACAACACGCCGCTGCGTATTCGCGGGACAGTGGGTAGCGAGGGCATTTACCGTTCGGCGCGGGCCGCTGGCGCGCCTGCGCGTGCTATTCAGGATTATCTGAAAGTCATTACCGGACGCACATCCTTATACAACATCCGGCCGACTGACCAATTTGACATCATCATCGATTACAAGCGCGCTGAAACCGGCGAAGTCAAAGTGGGTGAACTGCAATATGCGGGCGTAGATCGCGATGGAAAATCCAATATCCAGATGCTGAAATGGACGATGGGTAACAACACCCAATGGTTTGAGGCATCGGGCGTCGGTGAATCGAAAGGCACCCTCAGCCGTCCTGTCAATGGCGCCGTGACCTCCGGTTTTGGCGGACGGCGACACCCGATTTTGGGCTATATGCGGATGCATGCCGGCCTTGATTTCAAGGCGGCTTATGGCCAGCCCATTTTTGCGGTGACCGACGGCGTAGTGGCTTTTGCTGGGCGCAATGGCGGCTATGGCAATTTTGTGCGGCTCAACCACAGTGGCGGTCTTGCGAGTGGCTATGGTCATATGAGCAGGATAGCAGCGCGCGCCGGTAGCAGAGTCCGGCGGGGGCAAATTATTGGCTATATCGGCTCCACAGGCCTGTCAACAGGACCGCATTTGCATTATGAGCTGTATCGCAACGGGCGCGCGGTAAACCCAATGTCCGTGAAGTTTACCGAGCGTGCGCAGCTGTCCGGCAGTGACCTCACCCGTTTCAAGGTCAAGCTTCAAAGCATGAAGTCCGTCAAGCCAGGCGCGGCACTTGCGCAATTGCGTACGGCAACCAAAAAAGACGAAGCGCCAAAACGGGAAATCGATCGATTAACGTTTCGGGATAACAAGACACTCACTGGCGGATAAGGCGTTGAGGAAAGAAACTATCGCCGCTAAGTGTTTTGGATGAACGATATATCTTCTTTCCCAAATAGCCGCCTGCGCCGCACCCGCGTAACGGGTTGGAGCCGCGCGATGGTGCGCGAGAATATGCTTTCCCCTGCCGATCTTATCTGGCCTTTGTTCGTAACCGAAGGCGAAGGCGTTGAGGAACCGATTGCGACCTTACCCGGGGTTTCGCGCTGGTCCGTTGACCAGATTGTGATGCGCGCTGCCGAAGCCATAGAATTGGGCATACCTTGCATTGCTTTGTTCCCGAATACGCAGGCGGACCGCCGCACAGAAAATGGCGCAGAAGCGTTCAATCCCGATAACCTCATGTGCCGCGCCATTCGCGCTATCAAACAAGCGCATGGGGACCAGATCGGCGTTTTGACCGATGTCGCGCTCGACCCTTACACCACCCATGGGCAAGATGGGCTGATCAATGATGACGGCTATGTGGTCAATGATGACACCGTAGCCGTGCTCGTCGACCAGGCGATCAACCAAGCCAATGCGGGCGCAGACATCATCGCGCCAAGCGATATGATGGATGGCCGCGTTGGCGCTATTCGCAAAGCACTTGAAATGAACGGGCACCATAATGTTCAGATCATGTCCTATGCCGCCAAATATGCGAGCGCCTTTTACGGGCCATTCCGCGATGCCGTCGGCTCGCGCGGCCTATTAAAGGGTAACAAGAAATGTTACCAAATGGACCCTGCCAATACCGACGAAGCCATGCGCGAAGTTGCCATGGACATTGCCGAAGGCGCAGACAGCGTCATGGTGAAGCCCGGCCTGCCCTATCTCGATATTGTCCAGCGGGTGCGTGAGCGCTTTGACGTGCCTGTGTTCGCGTATCAGGTATCGGGCGAATATGCGATGATTGAGGCTGCCGCAGCGGTCGGCGCAGGCGACCGTGATGCGCTTGTGCTGGAAACGCTCACGGCGTTCAAACGCGCAGGATGTTCGGGAATATTGACCTATCATGCGGCATTGGCGGCGCGTTTACTTAAGGCGTAACGCCTAAGCGCATCCGTCCTTCCGCACCTTAGCTATGGAAAAGCCAATGACACACACCCGCAACGACATCAGCATCATTACGCTGAACGGTAAAACACCAATAATCCACGACAGCGCCTTTATCGCGCCGGGTTGCCGTATCATCGGGGATGTCACCATCGGGGCAGACGCAAGCATCTGGTATAATTGCGTCATCCGCGCAGAGGTGAACCGCGTGGTCATTGGCGCGCGAACGAATATTCAGGACGGCAGCATCGTCCATTGCGATGGCCCGATGCCCGGGGTTGAGGACGGATTTCCCACCATCATTGGTGACGATGTGCTCGTTGGACATAATGTCATGCTGCACGGTTGCATCTTGCATGATCGCGCATTTGTTGGCCTGTCCTCCACCGTTATGAACGGCGCAGTGATTGAAAGCGACGCTATGCTCGCCGCTGGTGCCATGCTGACCCAAGGCAAACGGATAGAGACGCGGCAATTATGGGCGGGTTCGCCTGCGCGCTTTGTGCGCGATCTGGACGACGCTGCGGTCATGGGGATGCGGCTTGGCGTTGCGCATTATGTCCACAATGCCAAGGCACATGCCGCCGCAACCTCGGCTTAAAACTTCGCCCTTATGGTGAAGCGGCCATTGATCGGCGCACCCGTCGATATGTTATTATTGTTATGCGCATCCGAATAATAATCGGTGTTGAACAGGTTTTCGACATTCAACTGCAATTGTAAAGCATCACTCAGGTCATAATAAAACGCCGCATCAACCCGCGTGAAAGCCGGCAGCTTTGTTGTATTGGAATTGGTCCGGATTGCGGCAAACTGGCTTGATTGGTGAATGATGCCAAGGCCAGCGGCAAATCGATCGTTAAATTCATAGCGGTTCCACAGGCTCGCCTGATGCTGGGGAACCTGCCCCAAGCGCACGCTGTCATTGCCAGCCAGGGTTGCGTCCTGATAGCTGTAGCCGCCATGCACTTGCCATGATGACGTAATATTGCCCGTGACCGCCAGTTCAACGCCTTGCGTCCGGGTCGTGCCGATATTGATGCTGGCCACAGGATTGCGTGGATCAGGGGTCGTCGCATTGCTGCGTTCCAACTGAAACACGGCTAGCGTCAGGTTCAGATTGGGCTGCACATCCCATTTGGCGCCAATCTCGTAATTTGTGAACTTTTCCGGCGCGAGATTCTGCTGCGTCACCGTGAGCGCCAAAAACTGGTCGCCAGAGCGTGGCAGGAAAGACTGGCTGTAGCTGCCATATAAAGAGATATTTTCCTGCGGCTTGAAAATCAGGCCAAGGCGCGGACTGACTTTTTCGTCCTTCCGGGCAAAGGGCCGGTCAACGACGGGAAACAGGTCAGTGCCTTCAATGTTGAATTTATCATAACGCAGGCCAGCAACAACGTCGATATGGTCGCCAAAGCTGATTTGATCCTGAACATAAGCGGAGAAGAATTTTACGTCGGACACGGTATCGCGCGACAATGCGTTGAAATTGACGGTCGGGAAAATAGGATTGGCAAGATTGAAGCTTGGCGTGGACAACGCGCCATTGAAACGCCGATTGGCCGATTTTTGGTCTCCATATTCGGTGCCGACTAAGATTTTATGCATCAGCGGGCCAGTTTCGGCATCCCAGACCAAATTGGCTTGCGCGATGAAATTTTCACGTTGAGTCGGATCACTATAAGCGGCCAAAGCAACGGTGCCATTTTGCGCAGTCGCAGCAATATTGGCATAGACGTTCAGGTAAGTTTTGTCATAGTCGCCATATAATATTGTGCCGCTAAAGCTCAAATTTGAAGTCAACGCACCATCAAGCCGCAGTTTAGCGATTTGCGCCTCCAACTTGGTGTAGTTGACGCCAGGAACGCCAAAAAATTGGTCGCGGTAGCCAGCGATCGGTCGGTTGGGCTGACCGGGACCAGTGGCGATTGAAGGGATGCCACGGTCGGTTGTGCGGTCGTCATGCACATATTCATAGGAGAGCCCAAGCTTCCACGCGTCATTCAATTTGAACGCTACATAAGGGTTCCAAGCATAGCGCGCACCCCCAACGAAGTCGCGATGGCTGTCAAAGTTTTCGTAAACAGCGTTGATGCGCACGGCTGCGACATCGCTTAAGGGCGCGTTGACATCCGCCGACATATCATAAGCGCCAAAGCTGTTGATGCTGGCTTGACCTGCATAGATATAATCATCGCTCAAAGGAGATTTCTGCACGCGGTTGATAATGCCGCCGCCACCGCCGCGACCGAAGATCAGGGCATAAGGCCCTTTCAGGATTTCGACCCGCTCGATGTTATAAAGCCCGCGATAATATTGGACGTCATCGCGCACACCATCCAAAAAGAAGTCAGCGGTGGTGTTTTGCCCGCGCAAGGTAATCTGGTCGCGGTTGCCCTCGCCTTGGCCCACGGTTGTGCCGGGAATATAGCGCAATATGTCCGCAAGCGAATGATGCGCCTGATCGTCCAACTGCGCGCGGGTCACGACGTTGATGGTCTGCGGGATATTGATAAGCGGCGTATCGGTTTTTGTCGCGGTAACCGAATTGGTCGCAAGATAGCCGTCGCTTATGCCAGTCACAATGATCGCCCGGCTGTCATCATAGGCTTCGACGTCAAACGCTTCTTCGGCACTTACGGGTTGCCCAAATGCGGAAGCAGACAACACAGCGATAACAGACGCGGACAGGCGGAGCATAATGGGCCTTTTTACTTTATTGCGAATGACTCGCAAATCTATTTTGGTTCACTATTGAGAAGCGTTATCATATGCAATTGAAAATTGTAAAAATCGTTGGATTGCTTTTGCATCTGGTCGCAGGTTTGCAGTATTGAACCCAGACAGGAGGGATTTTCACTTATGCATGCAACGATTTGGCACAATCCGGATTGCGGAACCTCCCGAAAAACTTTGGCAATCCTGGAGGAAACCAAAGGCGTCGTGGTTGATGTCATCGCCTATCGCACACAGCCATTTGCCCGCGAAAAGCTTGAACAACTGCTCCATGACGCAGGCCTGACGCCGCGCGAGGCATTACGCACACGCGGATCGCCTGCTGAAGAATTGGGCCTTATCGAAGGTGCATCGCCCGAACAGATATTGGACGCAATGGTCGAGCACCCAAACTTGGTTGAACGGCCCTTTGTTGAAACAGCTAAGGGCGTCCGGCTATGTCGACCTCAGGAAAAGGTCTACGAAATCCTGTAAGCCACCCTATTACGCCGCGATGGCGTAAGGCTGAATTTCACCCGACAGATACAAATTGCGCGCCTTGGCTCGGCTCATCTTGCCGGAGCTTGTCCGCGGCAAGGTGCGCGGTGGTACCAATTCAACGACGCAGTTCATGCCAGTGACCGAACGAACCTTGTCCCGAATTTGTTCACGTAGCTTGGCACGTTCGGCTTCGTCCGTGGTCCGGCATTGCACCAGCACCGCTGGCGTTTCTTCGCCACCCGGCATTGTGACGGCGAAGGCAGCAATGTCACCAGCCTTAAAGCCCGGCAATTGTTCCACCGCCCATTCAATGTCCTGCGGCCAATGGTTTTTGCCATTGATGATGATCATGTCCTTGGCACGGCCAACGATGTAGATATAGCCATTCGACAGATATCCCATGTCGCCAGTGTCGAGCCATCCATCGACCAAGCAAGCATCGGTAGATTCCTTGTCGCGGAAATATTCCTTCATCAAGGACGGGCCAGTGCACCACACTTTGCCAATTATCCTGTCCGCAACTGCCGCGCGGTTATCGTCGCGGATCTCGATGGTCATGTCCTTTACGGCACGCCCGCAATTGACGATTGCACGATATCGAACCGGGCGGTCCGAAGCGCCGGGGTGGCCTGTAAGCTCGGCCTCTTCAACCAATTCAACCTGAATGCCTTCACCCGGCGGCATGATCGACACCGCAAGCGTGGTTTCGGCAAGGCCGTAGCTTGGCAAGAACGCCGACGCCTTGAACCCTGCATCGCCAAAGGTGTCCACAAATGCCTGCATCACGTCAGGCCGGATCATGTCCGCACCATTGCCTGCAAGCCGCCATTTGGACAGGTCAAAGCGGTCGTTCACATGGCTCTGGCTCGAAATCCGCCGCGCGCAAATGTCATAGCCGAATGTCGGCGAGTAACTGATAACCGTGCCGTCGGCGGCACTGATGACGTCAAGCCACGCCAGCGGGCGACGGGCAAAATCCTCCGTCTTCATGTAATCGGTCGACACCTGATTCGCCACTGGCGACAGAAAACAACCCACAAGGCCCATGTCATGATACCAAGGCAACCACGACACGCAGCGGTCATTTTCGGTCACTTCCATACCGTGCGAGTGCGCCGACAGATTGTTTAACAATGCATTATGCGTCACCGCGACACCATGCGGGAAACGGGTCGATCCGCTGGAATATTGCAGATAACAAATTTCGTCCGTTTCCGCCGCTGGCAATTCGGTTTTGGGCGCAATACGGTCGCTGAAGCTTTCCCAATCCAGGCCTTCGACAGCGCATGCCCGCGCCGCATCATTGGCCATGTCAGCCAGTTCGGCGGGGAAAAACAATATCTTGGGATCACAGCTTTTCAACTGCACCGACAATTGATCGACATAGCTTTCCTTGCCGCCAAACGAGGTCGGTAGCGGCAGTGGGACGGGCCATGCGCCCGCATAGACACATCCGAAAAACAGCGCCGCAAAATCTGGCCCTGTTTCAGCGACCAAGGCAACGCGGTCATCTTTACAAATGCCATAGCTGATCAACCGATAGGCCATTTTCAGCGCGTCTTCGCGCATTTCGCTATAAGGATAAGGCCGCGCTAACTGCCCACGCATATCATGGAAGTTCAATCCGCGCTTACCCAAGGCAGCGTAATCGAGCGCCTCACCAAGCGTTGCAAAGTCGGAGAAGCGGCGTTGCAAGCTGTCCTGCGTTGGCGTGGATGCGAGTGCGCTCATAATGTTTCCCATAGCGTAATTGCGCATTAGCCCATATCACTTTTATTAACTTCCTTAGCCGAGGATAGCAGTTCAAATTTCGGCCCGACTGTGGCAAGAATAGGGCGTGAACCAACACCGCCCTGCCAAAAAGCCCGCTCCACCGTTAAATGCGGAAAGGCTGCGTCAATTGGCGCTGCATTATGTCGGTAAATATGCCACTACACAGTCAAAATTGGCTGGCTATTTGACGCGCAAAATACGCGAACGGGGCTGGGAGGATGAATATTCCGCAGACATTGCCGGATTGACCGAGCAATTCACGTCCTTGGGCTATATCAACGACGCCCAATTTGCCGAGGCCCGCAGCCGGTCCTTCGTCCACAGGGGCTTTGGCGGGCGACGGCTAAACGAGGATTTGCGCGCCAGCGGGATTGGTGACGCCGATGCTATACATGCTAAAACGCATATGGACGATAGCATCTTCACCGCTGCCCAAAACTTCGCCAGGCGAAAACGGCTTGGTCCCTTTGCACAGGAAGCCGCACCACAAGAGAAACGGCATAAGCAGTTGAACGCGTTCCTGCGCGCCGGACATAGTTTTGAATTGGCAAAACGGTTTGTATATGCCGAACCCGGCGATGAGATCAGCGAAGACTGAGTTTAGGGTCAGGACCTAGGGTCCTACCCTAGTCGTAAACCCGGTCTGCTGTCGCCACCGCCTCTGACGCCCGAAGTGCGGAGATGATGCGCATGAGGTGTTGCAGATCATGCACTTCCAAATCCACCTCAAATGTGTGAAATTCGATATCGCGCGCGGTCATCCGCAGGTGGATGATATTGGCCTTGTGATAGCCGAATATCCCGGCAATCTCGCCCAATGTGCCGGGCCTGTTATGGATGATAACCCGAAGCCGCGCCGACGCGCCGTCGCTGCCCTGCCCCCAGCTCAAGTCAACCCAGTCCGCGTCTGTCCCATTGGCCAACCGGTCGCATTCAATGGTGTGCACCTCAACCGGCTGCCCCGCCAGCCGCAGCCCGACAATTCGGTCGCCGGGAATGGGATGGCAGCATTCGCCAAGATGATACCCCACGCCAGGGGTCAAGCCACGGATAGAGATCGCGCTTTCCTGGCCCGGAAAATCGATGTGGCTGCCATCCGCGTCGAAACCAGGCACCAGCGCCTCCATCACCGTACGGTCGTTGATTTTACCTAAGCCAATGCGATGCATCAGCTCGTCCTCATCCTCCAGCTTTAACCGCGTCAGCGCCGCCGCAAGCGCCTTTTTGCCGATTTTGCCCGGCATACGCGCGGCAATTTCTTCATACAGCTTGCGTCCAATCACAACCAGCTCATCACGTTCCCGGTGTCGGACATGGCGACGGATGGCGGCGCGTGCCTTGCCCGTGGTCACAAAGTTCAGCCACGCCTGTTGCGGTTCTTGCGCCTTTGACTTCAGAATTTCGACCATGTCACCGTTGCGCAACTGCGTTCGCAACGGCACATGACGGCCATTGACCTTGCCACCAACGGCATTGTCTCCGAGGTCGGTGTGCACAGCATATGCAAAATCAACGACCGTTGAACCCTTCGGCAACTGGTGCAGCGCGCCTTTAGGTGTAAAGGCGAAAATGCGGTCCTGATACATCGCCATCCGCGTGTTTTCGAGAATGTCTTCGGCGTCTTGGCTTGTCTCGAGTATCTCGATCAGATCGCGCAGCCAGCCCGCCTGCCCATCGGGCTTGTCATCCTGCTTATAGGCCCAATGGGCAGCAAAACCACTTTCCGAGTTGCGGTGCATCTCGGCGCTCCTGATTTGCACCTCCACCCGCATATTCTTGGCGAACATAATCGTGGTATGGATCGATTTATACCCGTTGCGCTTAGGCGTGGAGATAAAGTCTTTGAACCTTCCGGGCACCATTTGCCAGCGCCGATGCAGCACGCCCAAGGCGCGGTAACAGTCTTCGGTCGTTTCGGTAATAACGCGAAAGGCATTGATGTCTGTCAGTTGTTCAAACGCGACATGGCGTTCCTGCATCTTTTTCCAGATCGAATATGGGTGCTTTTCGCGGCCAAAAATTTTGATTTTAAGGCCAGCCTGCTCCATTTCCCAAGCGATGGTCTGGTTGATCTGGTCAATCTCGACATCCGCCTTGTCGCGGATTTGTTTCAGGCGGCCTGTTATCGTCTGATAGGCGGCAGGCTCCAATTGTTCAAAGGCGAGCAACTGCATCTCGCGCATATATTCATACATGCCAATCCGTTCGGCCAGCGGGGCATAAATATCCATCGTTTCCTTGGCGATACGGCGCCGCTTTTCGGGGCTTTTAATGAAATGCAGCGTCCGCATATTATGCAGCCGGTCGGCGAGCTTGACCAAAAGCACGCGGATATCATCGGAGATTGCGAGCAAGAATTTGCGCAGATTCTCCGCCGCCCGTTCATCCTCGGTCTGCGCTTCAATCTTTGACAGCTTGGTAACGCCATCGACCAAGCGCCCGACCTCGGGACCAAAGCGCTGTTCAACATCCTCAATAGTGGTCAGCGTATCTTCAACCGTGTCGTGCAGCAACGCGGTGATGATCGTGTCCTCATCCATTTTGAGGTCAGTCATCAGCCCTGCAACCTCCACCGGGTGGCTGAAATACGGATCACCAGAGGCCCGTTTCTGCGCCCCATGCATTTGCACAGTGAACACATACGCCCGGTTAAGCCGATCTTCATCGACATCAGGTGCATACGCCCGCACCCGCTCAACCAGTTCATATTGCCGCATCATCAGTCCAACTTGGGTCTTTTACGCTGCGATGCAACAGGAAAATGTTTTTGGGCTAGGGTCAGGACCACTTTACGACTTGGAAGGGCTTAAGCTTAGCCGCGTGACAACAAAAATGCGCTGGAAGACGTGGATCTTCCAGCGCAGTTTGCATTCGGCTCCTAAAGCTGCCCGAAACAGGCAGCATTGGGGGTAGGAGAGCGGAGCCAAAAAATTCCGTGTCGGCTTAGTTCTTGGCGACTGCCTGTGCATTATCACCATTGCATGCCGCAACTTGTTCAGCCGTGAACACGCGCTCACCAGCGGTGAAGGCCGTAATTGCACCGAATTTACGTGCGATGCTGACGCACATATTCTTTGGTGCAGTCGACGCCATTGGCGCGCGGCAGCTTGTGCCTTCGCACTTTACATATACGCTGCGCAGCAGTTGTGGCTCAGCAGTGGTCGTCTGTGCCAGCTCGGCTTTATAATAGCTACCATTGGTGGCGGCATGCGCCTGCGGCGCTACGAACAAAAAAGTTGCGCTCAAAGCAGTGGCGGCAACAAGCGCGCCCATACGGGCGGAAATATGGGAGAGAGTCATCATATAATCCTTCAGATTTGCTATACTTTCAAATTACAGCCCGGAACTTTTGCTCTTCGTCTGTGGTTTGCGCCTCTGATAAATCAGTTGCGAATCAATACCTATTATTATAAGTTTCTATTTGCAACTTAAATTTGCAATTTGGGTTGATTATTTGGAACAAAGGTCGCAATCTACGATTGGGAGGATGTTTTATGGCTGAATTGCGGGAACCTTTGCACCAGCTCGCCGAATGTGGCCTGCCCACGGCGCTGGAGGCGATGGGTGAACGCTGGTCATTCATGATATTGCGCGCGGCCTTTAATGGCGTTCGGCATTTTGAGGAGTTTCTGTCCGAATTCAGCATTGCGCGCAACATATTGGCCAACCGCCTGACTCGCTTGACCGAAAGCGGGATATTACACCGCACCCCCTGCCCCGACGACCGGCGAAAGGTTGAATATCGCCTGACGGAAAAAGGGCTCGACCTCCTGCCAGCGATGATTGCCCTGCGCCAATGGGGCGAAAAATGGGGTACGGGCGTTTTGTCCAATCCGGTTTTGGTCGATGACCGTGACAGACAACCAATCCTGCCCGTCACAATCCGCAGCCATGATACACGGGTTCTTGGCCACATGGACCTATGCTGGATGAACGCGGCAGACATTACGCCGATCAGCGCCGACACGCATGAAGTCGATGATCGCGTTAGGAAGTTAAGCGCGATTTAACACGCGCTACTGACATGCTGTAAAGCGGCCATTGAATTTTTATTGCGAATCTGTTACACCATGTGTCGACAAGCCAAAAATGGTTGATGACTGCGCGTCCAATCCAGGCAGCGACAGGTTCATGACGTAAGGGACGATCGAAGAAAGTCTGATGGGCGACGCTCTGTTGCCTGAACACGCTATTCTCCCGAATAATCAGAAAGGTCGTAATATGACGTCCACCGCGGCGATATTTGATGTAGGCGATTATGTGGTCTATCCCAAGCACGGGGTTGGTCGCGTAATAGAGCTTCAGGATTCCGAAATCGCAGGGATGCAGCTTCAGCTTTATGTGCTGCGCTTTGAAAAAGAAAAAATGACGCTTCGCGTGCCTTTCAACAAGGCCGAAGGCGTTGGCATGCGCAAGCTTTCGAGCGACAAGACGCTGAAGGAAGCGATGCACACCTTGACCGGTAAGCCCAAGGTTAAACGCACCATGTGGTCACGTCGTGCGCAAGAATATGAAGCGAAGATCAACTCGGGCGACCTGGTATCAATCGCCGAAGTGACGCGCGATCTGTTTCGTCCCGACGACCAACCAGAGCAAAGCTATTCCGAAAGGCAGATTTTCGAAGCCGCCTCAAGCCGCCTCGCGCGCGAACTGGCCGCCATGGAAAAAACCGATGAAAAAGCGGCGCTTGCCAAGATCCTCGTGATCCTCAACGAAGCCGCACCACAGTATTACGAAAAAGCGGAATAAACTTTCCTTACCGGAAAAATCTAAAGGGCGCTGGAAACGGCGCCCTTTTTTCTGGCCTTATGCTACCGCGTAACGCCCAGCCTGACAATTAGATGTCCCGAATGATATGAGGCAACATGGCCATGGTAATAGTCTGGTACGATGGGGCATGCCCCTTGTGCATTCGCGAGATTGCATTGATGCGTCGGCTCGACACGCGGCAGGCAATCGATTTCCTCGACATAGCGCCTGCAGATGCGGTGTGTCCGCTTGACCGTCAAATGATGCTCGCGCGCTTCCACGCCAGCGAAGACGGAATCATCCTATCGGGCGCCGCCGCCTTTGCCGCCATGTGGCGGGCCATTCCGTTGTTGAAACCGCTTGGCCTCATCGCCCGTAACCGCCTTGTGCTGCAGTTGCTCGAACGGCTCTATAACCGCTTCCTCATCATCAGGCCGCGCCTGCAAAAATTACTGGACTAGATATGCTTCTCGATACCTTCCCTGCAACGCGGAATGCTGCGCTGTCTCGTCTCATACAGTTTGCGCCGCGGGCTGGCCACGCCTATGCGTCTGGCCGCAATATTGACCCCGGGCCGGAGCAAGCAGGCGCAGTGTCAAAGCTCTCGCCATACCTGCGCTATCGCATGCTAACCGAGCAAGAAGTCGTCGGTGCCGCGCTTGGCCGACACAGCCTGCCAGCCGCCGAAAAATATGTACAAGAAGTTCTGTGGCGGACATATTGGAAGGGCTGGCTTGAGATGCGGCCGTCGGTATGGACACAATATCGGCAAGAGCGTGACCGGCAACTTGACAGCTTCCCCAATGCCCGCGCGATCCGCAGTGCAGAGGCAGGCGAGACCGGCATCGAAGGGTTTGACGACTGGGCGCGCGAATTGGTGCAAACCGGTTATCTCCACAACCATGCCAGAATGTGGTTTGCGTCAATCTGGATATTCACTCTGCGCCTCCCTTGGGCCTTGGGCGCTGACTTCTTCCTGCGGCATTTGGTGGATGCCGACGCGGCCAGCAATACATTGTCCTGGCGGTGGGTTGCGGGCTTACAAACAGCAGGCAAAACCTATCTTGCAACAGCCGACAATATCGCGCGCTTTACCAATGGACGATTTGTGCCAAAGGGTCTGGCGACCATTGCAACGATGCCAGCGGACGTGACGACACCAGCGCTGCGTCCTTTGCCGCAAGCCGCATTTTTCGACGCGCATAAGCCTGCATATCTGTTGGTAACGCCGGAGGATATGCACCCTGAGTCGGTCTTTGGCGCACCTGCCAAAATCATCGGCGCCAGCATCTTGGTCGACCCGGAAACTTTGTGGGGTGACAATGCCAGAGCCTTTGTCGCGGCCACGACCCATGACGTCACTGAACGCGTCAGTAACGCCTTCAAATGCCCGACAGCATTGCTCGGTAACTTGGATGCGGCAGCCCTTATTACACAAGCGCGCGCGGCAGGGGCAGAACAAGTCATCACATCCTACGCCCCCACAGGCCCGGTAGCCGACGCGCTTTGCCGCATCGCTCCAATATTGGCCGCCGAAGGCGTTCCGCTGTTTCAAGTCCGACGCGCTTGGGACGAAAACTTCTGGCCACATGCAACGAAAGGCTTCTTCCCTTTCAAAGAAAATATTTCCAAAATCCTTAAGGAAATGGGCCTTTCCAGATAGACCGCAAAAATGGGTTGCGCGAAACCAAGCCGAGCATATTGTTTGGGCAATATACACAAGGGGGCACTTCATGGATCATACCATATGTTTTCTGGGACAGTTTAGGCAGCATCATTTGCTCCTAAATCACGGTGTCAAAATAACATGAGCAATTGGTGGGACAGGAACGTCGTTCCGCGATTAATAGGTTGCGCATGTACGCAACCTGCGGTGATGCGTGATAGGGCCAAGGTCGTGCCGCACGCCTCTGGCGATGTTCTTGAACTTGGCTGCGGCGCGCCCAATCTCGATTATTATGACTGGGACAAGGTGCGTTCGCTGTCAGGGGTCGACCCATCTGCTGAATTGCTTGCCCGCGCACAACTGGCGTTGGAAAGCAAAGGGATGAAAGCCAACTTCATGCCCGGCGTCGCAGAGGCGCTTCCCTTCGCCAGCAGCAGTTTCGACTGCGTTGTCACAACCTTCACGCTATGTTCAGTGCAGGACCCAAGCGCCGCTTTATCAGAGGCAAAGCGCGTGCTCCGGCCAAACGGACGCTTGCTGTTTGTCGAACATGGCCGCGCTCCAAATCCATCGGCCGCCGCGTGGCAAAGCCGTATCGAGCCGATCTGGAAACGGATTGCCGGTGGTTGCCATTTGACCCGGCCAGTGACCCAGGCCATATCTGACGCTGGCTTTGTGTGTAATGCGCCGCAAGGACATTATATGAAACGGACGCCAAAATGGCTTGGCTGGGTTGAATGGGGTGAGGCACGATTGGCTGGAGCGAACGCTGCCTCACCAAACAGGCTGTAGACGCTGCCATCCATTGTCCCGGGATCAAAAAAGAGGAATACCGTTAATGACCTTAAGCCCGTTTAGTCGGTACAGTGCCTTTGCCATCGCACTGTCGCTCACCGCCTGCAATATGCCAGCCAATGGCGTAACCTCGGCGGCTGGTTGCACTCCGGGCGCAGCCGCAGGCCAGTCCATAGCGGGACTGGAACAAGTGACCTTATGCGTCACCAATGCCACCAAAACGCATAGCTTCACCGTTGAGGCCGCAAGAACAAGCGCAGAGCAAGCCAAGGGGCTTATGTTCAGGACGGAGCTGGCCGACAATGCGGGTATGATTTTTCCCTTTCCAGAACTGCGCTTTGCGAGTTTCTGGATGAAAAATACTGTGATCCCTTTGGACATCATCTTCGTGCGCGCGGATGGCACGATTGAGAGTATCGCCGACAACACGATCCCTTATTCCACCATACCCGTTGCGTCGGGCGAGCCAGTTGCTGCTGTGTTGGAATTGCGCGGCGGTCTCGCGGCTGAACTGGGGATCGTTGCCGGCGACAGGGTGCAATGGACAACCAAATAAGGATTGCACGGAATCATGCTTGCTCCTAATCGCCAAAAGCATGGGTATATTCGGAAAAATCTTCACTTGGTGGGATGGCGCGACCATCGGCACGGCAATCTATAGCTGGCGCAAAGGCAAAGCGGTGGGCGCCGACGCCTCAGGTAACCGATATTATCAATCATCCGACGGCAAACGCCGCTGGGTGATCTATAACGGCCCCAATGATGCAAGCCGCGTGTCGCCCGATTGGCATGGCTGGCTGCATGGCACACATGATGGCGATCCCGAGAGCTACTTGCCGCCACACAGGGGGTATGAAACCGCAGCGATGCCAAATCTCACCGGCACCGACGCTGCTTATCGTCCAGCAGGATCCATTGAGCGTGGCGGCCATCGTGCGCGCGCGGCGGGTGATTATGAGGCGTGGAGTCCCGACGCATCATGATCCGTTCGCGCGGTTTAATCTGGTTGTCTTTATTGGCAACGCTTGCCGCGTGCGGTTCTGCACAGGATGAAACGCTTGCGCCCGCAAAATCGGGCAAGGCTCTTGCGACAAAAGACAAAATTATTGCCATGTCCGGCAAAACCATTGGCACCCCTATGGCAGAACGCGTTGCGGTGCTTGGCCTGCTGAACAAGCGAAATGGTCAAACGCGCGACGTTGAGCTGAAACCCGGCCAAGCTATTCGCTTCGACAAAGTGGTCATCCGGCTGAGGGCTTGCGAGAAAACAGCGCCGTGGGAAAATCCACCTGAGGAAGGTGCATTTGTGCAATTGCTCGTGAATGAGCGCCCCCCCGGGACGACTGAGGCCGAAAGATGGCGTAATGTTTTTTCGGGTTGGCTGTTCAAGGAAAATCCCGCAGCCAATGTTGTCGAGCACCCGATTTACGATGTGTGGGTCAAGGCTTGCAAGATGCGCTTCCCCGGCGAAGAGGCACCTGTAGAGAAGAAATCTTCTGAAGAGGCTCCGAAAGCGGATCCAGCAGCCAAAGCGCCGTCAAGTGACCCCCAGTCGCCGCCTGAGGCCGCCCCCGCTGCGGTTGAAGAAGCCAGCCCTGAAGAGGCTTGAACGGCTTTTGTTAGAGCAGCCTCAAGCAGTTTAAGATACGCGCTCTGGGTCATTTCTATTGCCCCTAGGCTGGCCAAATGGTCGGTCATGAACTGGCAATCGAGCAATTCAAACCCGCCAAGTCGAAGCCGTGCGACCAACCACGCTAAAGCAACCTTAGACGCGTCGGTTTCGCGCGAGAACATGCTTTCCCCGAAAAACGCGCGCCCCAACGCCAACCCGTAAAGCCCGCCCACGAGGCGACCTTGGGACCAGCATTCGATGCTATGTGCCCGCCCTATTTGGTGCAAGCGGCAGAACGCCTCTTCGATATCCGGATTAATCCAAGTGTCCCGTCGGTCAGCTTGCGCTTCGGCGCAAGTGGCAATGACCTGCGCAAAAGCGGTGTCGGCGGTGACCACAAACCGGTCCTGCCGGATAGTTTTGGCAAGCGACTTTGACAAACGAAAGCCATCCAGCGGCATGACCGCCCGAAACTCCGGTTCAATCCAAAAGGTATCGGGGTCATCACGGGCATCAGACATCGGGAATATGCCATTGGCGTAGGCCTGAAGCAGTAAATCCAGATCGATGGGCAAATGATGTCCTTTCGTGTCCGTCCTATTTGCCTATCTCGAATTGCGCCGACGCATGCAATGGATTATAGTGTCTGTAATCGCCCCGGCAGAGTTAGGCTCCTCAATGGCCAACTCCACCGGGGCGTGTCATTTCAAGCAAAGTCAGGGACCGCATATGACCCGCCGCCGCAAAATATACGAAGGCAAGGCCAAGATTCTTTATGAAGGTCCTGAACCCGGCACGTTAATCCAATATTTCAAGGATGATGCCACCGCCTTCAATAACCAGAAAAAGGGCACAATTTCCGGCAAGGGTGTTATCAACAACCGCGTGTCGGAACATGTCTTTACGCGGTTAAGCCATATCGGCATCCCGACGCACTTCATTCGTCGCCTGAACATGCGTGAGCAGTTGATCCGTCAGGTCGAAATCGTCCCGATTGAAGTGATCGTGCGCAACGTGGCCGCCGGTTCCTTGTCAAAACGCCTTGGTATCGAAGAAGGCACGCCGCTTCCGCATACCTTGCTGGAATATTGTTATAAGGACGACAACCTTGGCGACCCATTGGTCGCAGAGGAGCATATCGCCTGCTTTGGCTGGGCAACGCAGGAGGAAATGCAGGACATTTCGTCCATGGCGATCCGCATCAATGACTTCATGTGTGGCATGTTTGCCGCCATCGGCATCCGGCTTGTGGACTTCAAACTTGAGTTTGGGCGCTTGTTCGACGGTGATTTTTCGCGAATCATCCTTGCCGATGAAATCAGCCCCGATGGTTGCCGCTTGTGGGATATTGAAACCGGCGAGAAGCTAGACAAGGATCGGTTCCGCCGTGACCTTGGCGGCGAAGCAGAAGCCTATCAAGAAGTCGCCCGCCGCCTTGGCCTAATGCCGGACGAAAGCGAAGGGGCGGTCCTCGACATGGTCAGCCACCGATTACGCAAAGGTAAGTAAATCAATAATTTGCACGAGAAAATATTGCAGCTTCCACGCGTCCATGGAAGAAATCTAAGCGTATGAAAAATGCGCTGCGCCTTATCCTTGGACTCGCAATCGTCTGTGGCAGAACCGCTAACGCGCGCAGATGATGGTAAGGATTATAGCGCGCAACTTTAACCGGGCTGGAGCGTAAGGCACGGGCGTTTTGATATTCCGCGCACTCCCAGAAGACATGGTCAGCGGTGGCGCAAAATCGGCTGAATAAAGTTCGAAGCCATTTCAAGTCAATTTTGGTTATTCACCTTTTTAAAAACAGCTCCGCCATGGCATCCATAATCGCAGCGGAGTCGAGCCGATATTCGCTGTATAGGTCGGGCAAATCCCCCGTCTGACCGAAACGATCCGTGCCCAGCGGACTGACCCGCCGACCGTGTACGCCGCCCAGCCAGGACAGAGCGCCCGGCGAACCGTCAATCACCGTCACAATGCCTGCATCGGGTGCCAAAATGGACAACAAATCCTCCGCATGACATGTTTGCGCGTTCCGGTCTGTCCAGCGCGCAGCCTTGCTCGCGGACCATTCACGATGCAGCACATCGGGCGAGGTCACGTTCAAAACGCCTAAACCGGGAATATCATCCAGCATGTCTTCATACGCCGCCAACACCTCAGGCGCGATGGCCCCTGTAAATGCAATAGCCGCTTCTGCGCCTGCCGCGGGTGGCCGCAACCAATATCCACCTTTGAGAGCATCTGCCTCCCAATCCGTATTGGCCCGTTCGACTTGCGCGACCTGACGCGTACTCAGCCGAAGATAGACAGAGCTTCCCTCGGGTTTTTGCAGATATTCAAACGCCCACCGCATGAATAAAGCAACTTCATCGGCATAAGCAGGTTCAAAATACGCAAGGCCCGGTTGTCCCATGCCAATCAACGGCGTGTTAATAGACTGATGCGCGCCGCCCTCTGGTCCTAAAGTCAAACCAGACGGCGTTCCGACGAGCAGAAAACGCGAATCTGAATAACAACCATAATTCAACGCATCGAGACCACGGGCGATGAAGGGATCATACACCGTACCAACCGGAATAAGGCGCGTGCCGAAATGCGGTGCCGCCAGACCAAGCGACGTCAGCAACAAGAAGAAATTGTTCTCCGCAATTCCAAGTTCAATATGCTGACCGGCCGCATGCGCCGCCCATTTCTGAGCGGATGGAATTTTGGCCTCACGGAAAATATCCGCCACGTCCGACCGGCGAAACAACCCGCGCTGGTTCACAAAACCGCCCAGATTGGTTGTCTGCGTCACATCAGGCGCAGTGGTCACGATCCGGTCTGCCAGCTCCTCCGATGATTTGGCAAGATCGAGAAGTACGTTGCCGAATGCCGCCTGCGTGGATTGTACATCACCCGACGGAACTGCGAAGCGAGCGGGCACGTGTATTTGCGGCGATACGGGCTCTTCCGGCTTGGCGGCAAGAACGCTGTTCCCGATAAAATCTTTGAGCCGTGCCGCCATGTTACCACCAAGACCGGCAAATGGCTCCCATTCCTCCCCCGCCGCGATGCCCATGGCCATGCGCAGCTGATCAATCTGACCGGGGTTCATCATCCCGGAATGATTGTCCTTGTGCCCCGCCAGCGGCAGGCCGTAGCCTTTGACCGTATAGGCAATGAACAAGGTGGGCCGTTCATCACCGGCACTGTCAAAAGCATCCATCAATGATTCGATGCAATGGCCACCCAGATTGGTCATCAGTGCGGCCAGACCATCGTCTTCAAAACTATCCAGCAGCTTTTTCACATGCGGTTTGCCGCCAATATCTGCCATCAGGCGCGCCCGCCAAGCCGCACCGCCCTGATACGTCAAAACGGCGAATTCCGCATTGGGGCAATTTTCGATCCAGTCCTCCAGCGACTTCCCACCGGGCCGGGTGAAAGCTGCATGTTGCAACTTACCATGCTTTAAGGTGATGACCCGCCATCCCATGGTCTCGAAAATATCGTCAAAGCGCCGAAACATCCGGTCTGCCGTCGTGCTGTCGAGCGATTGCCGGTTATAGTCGACCACCCACCAGCAGTTCCGGATGTCGTGCTTATACCCTTCAATGAGGCATTCGTAGATATTGCCTTCATCCAGTTCAGCATCGCCCATCAACGAAATCATGCGGCCTGCATTGCCCTCTTCTATCGATCCGTGCGCAATCAAATAATCCTGCACCAGACTTGAAAAGGCGGTAATCGCAACACCCAAGCCTACGGACCCAGTGGAGAAATCCACCGGAATTTTATCCTTTGTCCGGGACGGATAGCTTTGTGCGCCGCCAAGAGCGCGAAACTGTTGCAATTGTTCCAGCGACTGATTGCCCAGTAGGTAATGGATGGCTTGCAGCAAAGGTCCCGCATGTGGTTTGACGGAAACCTTGTCATTCGGGCGCAGCGCATGAAAATACAACGCCGCCATAATCGCCGTCATCGACGCACAGCTTGCCTGATGCCCGCCGACCTTCAACCCGTCCCGCTTTGGCCGGATGTGGTTAGCGTTATGCACGGTCCACGAGGCCAACCAACGCAGCCGCGAGTCGATGGTTTCGATGGCTGCTATTTTCTCTTCACGCTTGTCGGCGACAATATTGGCCATGGCTATGTTCCGCTTAAATCAAAGCAAGACTTTAGCCAGCACATCCCCGCATGTCCTTGCGTATCGCAACGGCAGATGCCATGATATTTGGTAGAACATGCTTAAATTACTTCAAATAGGTATAAATTATGCCAAAAACTGACCTAGATGCAATTGACCGCAAGATCATCGATTGCCTTCAATCCGATGGCCGAATGTCCAATCAGGAACTGTCCGAACGGGTCGGCTTATCGCCCAGCCCTTGTCTGCGCCGGGTACGCCAGTTGGAATCCGACGGCACCATCACGCACTATGTCGCTTTGGTTGACCCTGATAAGATCGGCCTTTCCGTGACAGCATTTGTCCGCGTACGCCTTGATCAACAGGATGATCGTCATTTGGAGGATTTTGAGACGGCTGTCGCCAGCTTTCCTGAGGTCATGGAATGTTATCTGATGACAGGCGAGGCAGATTATCAATTGCGCATATTGGTTGCATCCTTGACGCAATTTGAGGATTTTCTGCGCCACCGGCTGACCCGGGTGAAGGGCGTTGCCAATGTGACCACCAGCTTTGCGCTTCGGCCTGTCATTTACAAGACATCCGTTCCCACTTTGGAAGCCCCCATATGATCGCGCAGCTGTCGGCATCTGAGGCCCCCTATAAAATTTTCCGGACACAACAATCTTTTCAATCGAGAATGACGGTATTACCGTCGCATAAGAGCGAAAGACCCGTTGGTGGAGTGACGTGATGAAACTGGAAAATGACCCCCTCGCTGCATTTTGGATGCCGTTTACGGCAAACCGGGCGTTCAAGACGACGCCGCGCCAGCTCAAATCTGCGAAGGACATGCATTATACCAGCGATGATGGGCGGCAGATCCTTGATGGCACAGCTGGGCTTTGGGCGGTCAACGCAGGTCATTGCCGCCCACCTATTGTCGAAGCGATCCAGAAATGTGCCGCAGAGCTTGATTATGCCCCACCATTCCAATTGGGACATCCGCTGGCGTTTGAACTGGCTTCGCGCCTCGCAACGCTCATGCCTGAAGGCCTCGACCGGATATTCTTTACCAACTCGGGCTCTGAATCGGTCGATACGGCTCTCAAAATTGCGCTCGCCTACCAACGCGCGATTGGCCAAGGCACACGGACCCGCATGATCGGACGAGAACGCGGCTATAATGGCGTCGGCTTTGGTGGTATTTCGGTTGGCGGCATCGTCAACAACCGGCGGCAATTCGGCACCCTGTTGACGGGTGTTGACCATCTTCCGCACACCCATAATCTTGAACATAACGCCTTTACGATGGGCCGACCCGAATGGGGCGCGCATCTTGCAGATAATCTGGAGGCCATTGTCGCGCTGCATGGCGCGGAGACCATTGCGGCGGTCATTGTCGAACCCATGGCGGGTTCAACTGGCGTGTTGGTGCCGCCGATCGGATATCTCGAAAAATTGCGTGAGATTACCCGTAAGCATGGCATCGTGCTGATATTTGACGAAGTCATCACGGCGTTTGGTCGTGTCGGCGGTACGACAGCATCAGAAACATTAGGCGTGACGCCCGACATTATTACGATGGCAAAAGGCCTGACCAATGCCGCTGTGCCGATGGGCGCTGTCGCGGTCAGCCGCCATATCCACGACGGCGTTGTCGAAGGCGGTCCCGATGGCATCGAATTGTTCCACGGCTACACCTATTCCGGTCACCCCTTGGCCGCAGCGGCAGCCTTGGCAACGTTGGACCTTTACAAGTCGGAAGGCATTTTCGAAAATGCAGGTTCCCTCCACGGCTATTGGCAGGACGCGGTACACAGCCTGAAAGGCAAGAAAAATGTCATCGACATCCGCAACATGGGCATCGTTGCGGCTATCGAACTTGCGCCACATGCCGCCGGCGTTGGCAAGCGCGGCATGCAATTGTTCCACAAATGCTTCGACAATGGCGTGCTCGTGCGCGCGACAGGGGATATCATCGCGCTGTCTCCGCCGCTGATCTTGCAAAAATCCCATATCGATGAAATTGTCGGCCGGATCAGTGAATTGATCGAAACTGTCGATTAAAGCGACAGGACAATCTTTCCAACATGCTGCTTGGTCAAAAATGCTCCCTGCGCTTTGACGATGTCGAATAGGTCATAAGTTGCGGCCACCACTGGCCGGATTTCACCGCGTTCGATATAAGAGACAAGGTTTGGGAATACGTCGGGTTCCAGAACGGTGCAGCCAATCAAGCGCAAATCCTTAAGGTACAAAGTCCGCAGATCAAGATCGACAATGGGCCCAGAGATGGCACCTGAAACGCCATAACGACCACCGCGTTTCAGGACGTTTAGGATGGGGCCAAACTGCGATCCTCCGACAATATCGACAACGGCATCGAAAGATTCCTGCCCAAACAATGCTTCAAGATTGGCATCGCGTGGAACGACCCGCGACGCGCCCAGCGACCGAACAATCTCCGCCTTTGCGTCGGCTGCCATGGCGGTCACCTCAGCACCACGCCTTTTGGCAAGTTGTACCGCGGCAGAGCCAACGCCGCCCGATGCCCCGGTAATCAGCACGCGTTCGGCCGCCTGCACATGAATCCGCGTCAGGATGTTTTCTGCGGTCCCATAAGCGCAGGGGAAGCTTGCCAGCTCAATATCGGACAGCTCCGAAATAACGCGGTGCGCATGCAACGACGGGACGCAGGCATAATCCGCAAAGCCGCCGTCGACTTCGGAACCAAAATAGCGAATATCAAAGGCGCGCGCGCCGCGAAAGACAGGTTCAACCAACACGCGTTCCCCAATGCGTGCTGGGTCAACATCATCGCCCACCGCTACAATGCGCCCGCACGCATCGGCCCCCTGAATACGCGGAAATTGAAAGGCTGCGCCCGACCAGCCATCGTTGCCAGCGCCATCTATACCAGATGCAGCGCCCGCGTCCGTGGCTTCTGCCACTGACTTGGAATACCAGCCGATGCGGGTGTTTATATCGGTATTATTGACGCCCGCTGCCGCAACGCGGATCAATACCTCATTTGGCCCCGGTGTAGGCACCGGAACATCGTCTCGAAAACTAAGCTTATCATAGCCGCCATGGCCGGTCAGCAGGACCGCGCGCATATTGGCGGCTATTGTCACTCGGCGCGTTCCAGTCCGAATTGGTTGAGATACCATTTCTGGAAGTTGAGCACGCTGCCTTCTTGGTCGGAATACCGGCCAGGGCGATAGCGGCTGGACATGATGCCCGCCTGATTGTTTTCGGTTATGACTTTGTCCTGCGTCGTTGTTGCGTGATAGCCCCAGATCATTTTTTCAATGTCGACTTCCGCCTCGGTCGCGCGTCCATCCACCAGCCAGATCATCTCAACATCGGTCGCCAATGCGCCGCGCGGCGTGAATTGGAACAGGATGGCGAAATGATCATCTGCAACAATTTGGCTGAACGGGCTAAAGCTTAAGTGCATCCGTCCGCCATCCGCTTTGGTACGCTTGCCCATGAGCGGTGCGGGTGCAGAGCCATCTTGCGTTTCTGAGGCCCAGCCGTCCTTGTTCATGCGTTGCATCAAAAGGCGCAGGTGGCTGCTGCTGGGTGCCTCATCAATAGTGCCGATTGGGCGGCCTGCGGCTGCGGCACTTTGTTCCCACGCTTGCAACTTAGGCGCGAAGCTGGCGATGGCGTCTGCTGGTCCGGAACTTGGCCCAGCGCCAACGGCAACAATCGATTCCGATGCATGCATCGAACAGAATTCCGGGTGCGACGGCACGCAATGATAACATTCAAAGAAATTTTCCACGACCAGTTTCCAGTTTGCGGTCGTTGGATAACTGCCTGCATACGCAATACGCGCATCTGCAAAGCCGTGATAATCGAGAATGGCCCCCATATCGCCGAAGGTGGCATCGAAATCGACCGGCTCATCCTCGCTCATATTGATAAAGATCAGGCCGTGGAACACGCGGATATGGCATGCAAACAGGCTGTTTTCCGCTTTGTCGAAATCTTCTGGCATAAGCCGCGCAGAAATAAGCCGCCCATCAAGACCGAAGGTCCAAGCGTGATAGGGACAGACCAGGCGCGGCGCATTGCCGCTTTCCGACTGGCAGATCGTCGATCCACGGTGGCGGCAGACGTTGAAGAAGGCGCGGACACTGTCGGCATTTTCACGAATGACAATGATCTGCTCATTGCCAACCCGAAACAGGAAATAATCGCCCTTATTGGGGATTCGCGACACATGCCCGGCCAGCAGCCATTTCTGGCTGATGACTTGTTCAAAATCCGCCTTGAACACCGCGTCGCTGGTGTAAAATTCCTGATCAAAGCTGTACCCGACCTGAGTCTTTGCAGCGAGCTGTTGCATGATGGCATGTGATGTTTCGGTCATTAAATTTTGATCCGCATGTTTGAAGGGTCATAAAATGGTTTAAGCGAGGCGGTCACTGGATAGCGGACACCGGCAATTTCGATCTCATAATCATCAGGTCCGATTGGTCCGACCACGCCCCCGTCTGCTGCATCGACATAGCCAAGCCCGCACGCACCGCCAAGGGTGTGGGCGTACATGCCCGAACGGATATATCCGGCGATCCGGTCACCCTGCCAGATGGGTTCATTATGATAGAGCATGGGTTCGGGTGACTTTAAAAGAAACTGCACAAGGCGCTGCTTCAGGCCAGCCTCCTTTTGCGCCAACAACGCATCACGCCCAATGAATCCGCCAACCTTGTCCATCTTCACCGCAAAGCCGAGCCCGGCTTCCAAGGGCGTATCTTCATCGGTTATGTCATGGCCCCAATGGCGATAGGCCTTTTCCATGCGCAGCGCGTTGAGCGCATGATAACCGCAATGTTTCAGGCCAAAGGCCGCCCCTGCTGCGACAATTTCATCATAAACGCCCGTCATGAACTCGGTCGGGACGTAAAGCTCCCAACCCAATTCCCCGACATAGGTGATCCGCGAGGCACGCACGATGGCATAGCCAAGTTCGATTTCCTGCGATGTTGCAAAGGGAAACGCCTCATGCGACAGATCATTGGGGCAAATCGATTGAAGCAGCGCACGCGCATTTGGCCCCATGATGGAAATGACTCCCATGCCCGACGACACGTTGGTCAGGACAGCGTGCGCGTCATCGGGCGTGTGGCGTTTCAGCCAGTTAAAATCCTTGATCTCAGTCTCGGCCCCAGTGACAATCAAATAAGCAGTTTCCGACAGCCGCGTGACCGTCAAATCCGCTTCAATCCCACCCTTTTCATTAAGCCATTGGGTGTAAATCAGCTTGCCCGGTGCCACATCGACGTCATTGGCGCACACGCGGTTCAGCACAGCGCAGACATCTCGCCCTTCAAGCCGGAATTTGGCAAAGGAGCTTTGGTCAAACAGGCCCACAGCCTCGCGCACGGCCTTGCACTCTTCGGCATTGGCCTCAAACCAGTTTTGGCGGCCATAGCTATATGCATATTTGGGCGTGCTGCCAGGTTCGCCATACCAATTGGGCCGCTCCCAGCCAAAGGCTTCGCCATGGCAAGCGCCCGCTGCGACCAGCCGATCATGAATGGCAGAGCGGCGGACGCCACGCGCGGTTTCATACTGCTTGAACGGATAATGCGTTGCGTACAGCAGACCAAGGCTTTCGGTAACGCGCTCACGCAAATATTTGCGGTTAATCTGGAACGGCATGTTGCGGCGAATATCGACCGTCCAAAGATCTGCCGGTGGAATGCCGTCGCGGATCCAATCGGCCATAACCTTGCCAACGCCGCCTGCGGATTGCAGGCCGATAGAGTTTAAGCCCGCTGCAACAAAGCAGCCCTTTAATTCGGCACTTTCGCCCAGATGGTACCGCACATCGGGTGTGAAGCTTTCGGGGCCGCAGAAGAATTTCTGAATACCTGCCTTTTCAAGCGCGGGAACGCGGCGCATCGCATCCATCAACAGCGGTTCGAAATGTTCGAAGCTGCCCGCAATTTCGTCAAAACAGAAATCTTCGGAAATTCCGTCCATACCCCATGGCCGTGCATTGGGTTCAAATGCGCCAACGAGCAATTTGCCCGCGTCATATTTATAATAGCCGCAATAATCATAATCGCGCAGGACAGGCAGCGTGTTGTCGATACCCTCGACGCCCTCAAACAACACATAATAATGCTCACATGCATGCAATGGCGCAGCCACGCCCACGCTAGCCGCCAAGTCGCGCGTCCACATGCCGCCACATATCACGACATAATCGGCATCAATCGAACCGTCTGCCGTATCAACGCCCGTTATCCGGTCGCCATTGTGACGGATTTTGGTGACTTTGGTATTTTCAAATATTTTTGCGCCGCCGGTACGTGCGCCTTTGGCAAGCGCCTGCGTGATATCGACCGCATTGGCATAACCATCACTCGGGATGTGAATGCCGCCGACAACATCATCAACATTGACGATCTTCGCGAGCTCTTTGATTTCCTGTGGCGTCACCACATGGACGGGTAGATCAAACACTTTCGCCATAGAGGCGCTGCGTTTCAGTTCTTCAAAACGCTCTGCATTGGTTGCCATCGAAATGGAACCGCACTGGCGATAGCCTGTGGCCTGCCCGGTTTCCGCCTCAAGCCCCCGATACAGCTCGCCTGTGTATTTTGCGAGCTTGGTCATGTTAATCGACGGACGCAATTGGCCCACCAGACCTGCCGCATGCCATGTCGTCCCGCTGGTCAATTGCTTGCGTTCAAGCAACACCACATCGTCCCAACCAATCTTTGTCAGGTGATAGGCAATCGAACAACCGATAACACCGCCACCGATAATGACGACCTTCGCCTTTTTGGGGAGTTCAGCCACTAGATTACACCTTCATTTTTGCGTTATCGGGATCATAGGCAGGATGCTCCAGCACCGTTCCAACACGTCGTTCGCCCTGTAGCATGATGTCGAAACGGGACCCGGGCGCTGCATTTTCAATCGGCACGCAAGCAAAGAACAGGCTTTTACCCACACGGTGGCCGTAGCCACCTGACGTCGTCAGGCCGATGCATTGGTCGCCAATCAAACATGGTTCTGCGCCGCGCACGTCGACATTGGCAGCGTCCACCGCACCATAAACGATGCGGAAGCGGTCGGGCGCATCGAGTGTCGCTTGCTTGCCGACAAAGTCATCCTTGTTGAAATTGATGAAGCGCGGCATGTCGGCCTCAATCATTGTCAATTCGTTCGTGAGTTCGGAACCCCAAGCCTTATAGCCTTTTTCGATCCGCATCGTATTTGCGGCATATAGCCCGTAATTGACGATGCCATATTCCTGCCCAGATTCCCAAACAGCATCATAAAGCGCCGCAAGATCCTCCATCGCAGGATGCAGCTCCCACCCAAGCTCACCGGCGTAGGACACACGCAGCGCGCGCATTTTTATGCCCGCGATTGTGATCTCTTGACCACTTAACCAGCGGAAACCGTCATTCGTTAAGTCCGCATTGGTGAGCTTTGCCAGCACATCGCGCGAACGTGGGCCGTTCATCACCAGCACGCCCAAGTCCATCGTCAAATTGCGGATGGTTACATCCTCATGCGGCAATTTGCTTTGAATCAGCAAATCCCAGTCACGTTGTTCGGCCGCCGCCGCCGACAGGCAATAAAAATGATCGTCGGCAAAGCGCGTGACCGTCATTTCGCCGTAAATGCGCCCTTGAACCGACAGTGGATGTACCAAGCCGATACCGCCCACTTTCTTTGGCATACGGTTCGCACAAATACGGTTGAGGAAAGCCTCGGCATCGGGCCCGCACACGTCATATTTGGCAAAACCGGACAGATCGAGCACACCGACGCCTTCGGCAACGGCTTTCACCTCGGCGGCGACCGCGTCGAAGCTGTTGGTGCGTTGATAGCCGCCTTGCTCCTCGGCCCCGTCAAGCGCGAAATATTTGGGCCGTTCCCAGCCATAGGTTTCGCCATAGACAGCACCCGCCGACAGCAATTTGCCATATAGCGCGCTGGTCTTTTGTGAACGACCGTCGGGTTCTTCTTCACCCGGAAGTCGCGTCGTAAACGTCATCCGGTAATCGAGGAAAACCTTGTCGCGGCTGTAATTTTCGTCCGCATAAGGGCCATAACGGCGCGGGTCGAACTCGGTCATGTTGATGTCGGCATCGCCAAACACCATCCATTGCGCCATATACTTGCCAGCGCCGCCGCCTTGCGCAATACCAAAGCTGGTGCCGCAGCAATGCCAGAAATTTTTCAGCCCTACCGCTGGCCCCAATAAAGGCCCGCCATCAGGGGTATGCGGGATAGCGCCATTTACAAAGCGCCGCAGGCCAACCTCGCCAAATATCGGCATCCGCTCAATCGCGCGTTCAAGCCATGGGGCAATCCGCTCAAGGTCCTCGGGGAACAGCTCGCTGGTCGAATCCCATTCCGGGTGCCCGCCGCGTGGTGCCCACGCCTCGGCCAAGCCTGTCGTTTCATACACGCCTATCAGGCCGCTTTTCTGTTCCTGCCGGAAATAGCCCGATACATGCGGACAGCGCATAACCGGGATTTCCTCCTCGCGATCCTTAAACGCCGGAATGGGATCGGTGACGACATAATGATGCTCCATATTGGTCACCGGAATATCGATACCCGCCATTTGCGCGATTTGCCGAGCATAGCAGCCCGCGGCGTTCACGACGATTTCTGCTCTAATCGTGCCTTTTTCCGTCTCAACATCCCATTCGCCCGACGGCAATTGGGTCAGCCCAGTCACACGGTTTTTGCGGACAATCTTTGCGCCCATGTTCTTCGCACCAATCGCAAGCGCATTGCAGATACCAGAAGGATCAGCATGTCCGTCCTCAGTTGTACGTGCGCCCGCAATGACCCCTTCGAGTGTCATAAAAGGATTATGGCGCAGGATCTCCTCTGGCGGGATAATTTCCATTTCAAAGCCGATGATTTTGGAAAAACCCTCGATATAGCGCATCCAAGCCAACTCGCGCCCGTTGGTCGCAAGGCGAATTCCGCCGGATTTATGCCAGCTCACATATTGCCCCGTCAGCCCTTCAAGCTTTGGATAAAGCTGATTGCTATACGCATGCATTTTGGCGAGATTATAGCTTCCGGTGATGTTCGGGCACTGCCCGGCGGCGTGCCAAGTCGAGCCGGACGTCAGCTCATCCTTTTCGATCAACAAGCAGTCGGTCCATCCAAGCTCAGCGAGATGGTATAGCAGCGAGGCGCCCATTATGCCCCCGCCAATGATGACAACCCGCGCCGATGTTTGCATGACAGCCGTGCTCCTTTAGGCATTAAATTCGTCGAACCTTATGGCGGGTTCAAGGTCAGGCACAAATGGGGAATATGACGGGATCGGTTAAAAAAATTTTTGGATCACAACCGATGGTGTCTGTAAGGAAGGCAATATAATATTCTGATATGAAGGTAAAACATGCGGGTTGTATTGGTTACGGGTGCTGCGCAAGGGGTCGGCTATACGACCGCGAAGACGTTTGCCGCGATGGGATATCATGTCGTCCTGACAGATGTGCAGCCGCTTGATGCGCAAATCGAAACGCTATCGGCCCTTGGGCAAAGCGTATCCGCTGTGTCGGGTGACATTTCCTCGGAAGCTTTCGTGACCGAACTGGCCGAAAAAGTTGCGCGCGATCACACGGCAGTCGACGTCCTTGTAAATAATGCCGGTATCAGCATGATATGCCCCGCCGAAGACACAAGCCTAGACCAATGGCAGCGCGTCATGGACATTAATCTGACCGGACCGTTTTTGTTGTGCCGGGAATTTGGCAAGCAAATGCTGGCGCGTCGGCAGGGTAATATTGTTAACGTCGCCTCAATTGCGGGCTTGCACGGCGTTATCGACCGTTCGGCCTATAACGCGTCAAAACATGGGCTGATCGGATTAACACGCACACTTGCCGCCGAATGGGGCAGTCGCGGCGTGCGCGTCAACGCGATATGTCCCGGCTGGATCAAGACCGAAATGGACGAAGCGGACCAAGGTTCGGGCGCCTATTCTGATTCAGACATTATCAACCGCGTGCCCATGGGCCGTTTTGCAAAACCAGAAGATGTTGCGCGTGCCATTGCGTTTCTGGCGCAGGAAGACAGCTTTATAAACGGCGTTAGCCTCCCTGTAGACGGCGGATGGGTCGCGGATGCCAGTTGGGATGATCTTCGTTTGAAAAAACGTTGAAGGATTTTGCGTGGACTGGCAGAAACGCCGTCCCCTTACACCGTCACAACATAGTCACAGTTGACATCTACGGCGAAGGGGTCTGAGAAGAAATCTTAACTGTAAAGCGAAGCTCAATGGCAACCATTTCCATTTCTATCCGGAAGTTAGATGTTCAGGCCTATGCTCTGTGCATCGTTCGGGTGCTTTGGATCGCGTTACCGTTGGTGGCTTTGTTACCACTACATCTCGTCTGGCATCTGCTAAAACTGCCTTCGCCATGGGCTATGTTGTTCCTGCGCATTTCCACACGTGCGCTGGGCGCGCGGGTAACGGTTTACGGAAATCCATTGCGCAAAGACGTATTCTTTGTCGCCAACCATATCTCGTGGCACGATATCCCGATTTTGGCGGGGATTACCGGCTCTTCTTTTGTGGCGCAGGATGGTGTGAGGGATTGGCCAGTGATTGGCTGGCTCGCAAAACTGAACCGAACCGTTTTCATTAGCCGCAGCGAAAAACAAAATGTCGCTCAGCAAGTGGCCGAATTGCGCGAAGCGATTGCAGAAAATTGGTCGGTAACGCTTTTTCCAGAAGGTACGACGTCCGATGGCAGTGGGCTTTTGCCGTTCAAACAATCCCTGTTTGCGACCTTGGCTCCGCCACCCAAGCCAATGCTGATTCAACCTGTGTTGATCGATTTCGGCAATGATGGCCCAGAGATAGCTTGGCTGGGCGAAGAAACCGGCTGGGAAAGCGCGTGGCGCGCATTTACGCGGCCTGGCAGCTATGACGTTGGTGTGCATTTCCTCGAACCGTTCGACCCCGGCGCGCTTGCTGACCGTAAACTTGTGTGCGCCCTTGCGCGGACACGGATGGCCGAGGCATTATCTGCAAAGCTTGGTTACGACGTTTACTAAAACAGCCAGCTACGCTGCCATACGCGCAGGAATAGCAAAATAATTCACCCAATCGGCCAAATTTTTCAATTGTGGCCACGCATCGACGGCGCTCTAACTTTTTCAATCGGCGGGTAACGCTTTTTGAAAAACAACTGGGTGCAATCATGAAAATCGGATTTATCGGGCTTGGCAATGTCGGCGGAAAACTGGCGGGAAGCCTGATCCGTAACGGACATGACGTGACTGTCCGTGATCTTGATGACGCTTTAGTCGCCGAATATGTCGCGCGCGGCGCGTCATCGGCGGCCTCACCCAAGTTACTGGGCGAGGCTGTTGATTTAATCGTCACCTGCCTGCCATCGCCTGCCGCCAGTGCAGCCGTGGCCGAAGGCGAAGATGGCTTTTTGCAAGTGATGCGCCCAGGGCAAGCGTGGCTTGAAATGAGCACCACCGATTACAGTGAAATCATACGACTTGGCGCGCTCGTCGAAGCGCGCGGCGCGATGTTTATGGAATGTCCCGTCTCCGGCGGCTGTCACCGTGCCGACACGGGCAATATCGCGATTTTCGCTGGCGGCCCACGTGCCGCGTTCGAATTCGTTCTGCCTGTTTTGACAACGATGGGACGCCGCATATTGCACACAGGCGATCTGGGGACTGCATCGCAACTGAAGGTGATGACGAACTATCTATGCACTGTGCATCTCGTTGCGTTGGCTGAGGCGTTGACGACATGCAAGGCGATCGGCCTTGATATGAACACAACATATGAAGCTATCCGGATTTCATCGGGCAACAGCTTTGTCCATGAAACCGAAAGTCAGGTTATCCTGAACGGAAGCCGCGACATCAACTTTACGATGGATCTGGTCAGCAAGGATGTCGGCCTGTTCGACAAAATTGCCCATGCTGCCAATGTGCCCGTTGAGCTTTCGCCGCTTATCGTGAAGATATTCAAAGAGGGTGAGGCCGCCTACGGTCCGCGTGAGTTTTCACCGAACATCATCCGCCGCTATGAAGAGCCGCTTGGAATTAAAGTGTTGGGCACTGGCTTCCCTGCCGATATGGTCGATGATGAACCCGAAGAACCCGGGTACGAAGTTGTGGCCAAGCGCTAAGACTTAGGACCTAGCTGGCCGCAACCTTAGCCGACTGGCTATCTGCGACATTTTTGAACACCCAATCCATGAAAGTCCGGATTCGGGGATTCTCCCGCATATCTTTACGGCAGATCAACCCCCACGCGCCGGGACATACCGCCTTGTGCGCGATAGGCTGCACCAACCGGCCTGCGGCTAGGTCCTGATCCACAAACGGGCCGTTGACCAGAGCAATCCCTTCGCCATTTAGCGCCATTTCAAGCGCAACAGCCAAGGTATCAACCATAAGATACGGCACGGAAGGTTCAAACTCGGCACCGGCAGAAGCAAACCACGTTTCCCAGTTCTGCACTTCGGTGTAAATGGCGACGAGAGGTTTAGTCATCAATTGTTGTGGGGCGGGATTCTGCCCCATGGCTGCTGCCACCTCAGGACTGCATACCGGGAATAGGGCATATTCATACAGCGGTACCCAATGAAACTTGGCCGGGTCGGGTTCGGTTGCGCAATAGACCAACCCAACATCAGCATGCACATCGTCAAATTCCCATTCAACCGCGCACGTATTGAGCGTGAGTTTGATTTCGGGATGGTCAGCCAGAAATTGCGGCACGCGCTTTGCAAGCCAGCGGATTGACGCCGTCACATAGGTTTGCACCCGAAGCGGCTTATCCAGGGCATTGCGATGAACTTCTTCGACGCCCTCCAACAATGATTCAAACGCGGCCCGCACATAAGGGTAAAGCACCTTGCCCTCTTCGGTCGAGACAATATGGCGTCCTTCTTGAACGAACAAAGTTACGCCCAGCGCATCTTCGATAAGCTGAACTTGATGGCTGACCGCAGGGTGCGTCAGGCAAAGCTCATCGGCCGCATCGCGGATACTTTGGTGACGCGTCGCCGCTTCAAAGCCTTTCAGCGCTTTTAAAGGCGGCAATTGCTTAAGATCAATCTTCGGATGCATTGCCACTCCCTCCCCAGATTCGCGCGGTGGCACGGGAATAGCACAGCCGAAAAGGACTGGTAAATTAAATTAACGCATCAATTTTGCGTCTTCCAAAATCATCGCAGCGCCTTTTTCCGCGACCATGACCGTTGGTGCGTTGGTATTTCCTGATGTAATAGTCGGAAACACGGATGCATCGACCACCCGCAAGCCCTCAATGCCGTGCACGCGTAAGCGAACGTCAACCACCGAAGTGGCAGGGTCCGTCCCCATCATACAACTGCTTGTCGGATGATACACCGTGTCGGCGCGGGCGCGGAAGTCAGCCAACAAGGCTTCATCACCGTCAACCTGCGCGCCCGGAATAAGCTCCTCGGTTATTATATCGGCAAGCGGCTTGGTCGCCGCGAGCTGGCGCAATATCCGATTACCGGCCAATACGTCGTCAATGTCCGCCTGCGTTGCCAGATAATTGGGATGGATGGCAGGATGTTCGGAAGAGTCCGAACTGTTAAGTTCAATATGCCCCCGACTGGTTGGGCGGCAAGGGTTGTGCGACAGCAAAAATGCCGAAAACGGATCGGGATTCAGCAGTTTGCGTTCCGACAAGGGGGTCTTGGTGTAGCTGACCGGGCTGAAATAGAGTTGCAAATTGGGGTGCTCTTTGGTCGCATCGCTCCGCACGAACCCACCACTTTGATTGACGCTTAACGACAATGGTCCTGCCCGGTCTGCGACATAACGCAAACCAGCCCGCAATTTGCCCAGCAACGGGTGGAGCACATCATTCAACGTTGCCGTCCGGACCTTGTAGAAATAGGACACGGCAATATGGTCCTGCAAGTTACGGCCAACGGCCTTGGCGTCGATCAGCGGATCGATGCCGACATTTTTCAAATGCTCCGCGGGACCGATACCCGACAGCATTAACAATTGGGGCGAGTTAATCGCGCCGCCCGAAAGAATGACCTCGCGCCGCGCCTTTGCCTCTTTGCTTACGCCTTTGCAGGTATAAGCAACGCCTACTGCGCGTCGTCCTTCGAACAATATGCGCGAAACATGCGCTAATGTCTGAAGCTTCAACGTCTTGCGCTTGCGCGCCGGATGCAAAAACGCATTCGCCGTTGATGCACGCCAACCGCCACGCGTGTTGATTTGATAATATCCCACGCCCTCTGGCCGGCCGCCGTTGAAGTCACTGCTGGCAGGAAAGCCCAATGCCTGCGCAGACTCGATAAAGCTACGGCAGATGGGGTGCGCAAATGGCGAAGCATCGGTGACATGCTGCGGCCCGCCCTGGCCGTGATGCGCGCTATGCCAGTCGAAATCCTCTGACTTTTTGAAATAAGGCAGCACATCGTCCCAGCCCCAGCCTGCGTTGCCCAAGGCTTTCCAGTCATCAAAATCGCACGGCTGTCCGCGCACATAGACCATGGCATTGATCGAGCCCGAACCGCCAATCACCTTGCCGCGCGGCCAGTAGCTTCGCCTGCCCCCAAGCGCTTCAACTGGCTCGGTATCGTACATCCAGTTAATCCGCTTGTCGAAAAAGGTGCGGCCATAGCCAATGGGCATTTGAATCCAGATGGACCAATCGCTGCCGCCTGCCTCAAGCAACAAGACGCTGTATTTGCCGTCTTCGGTCAACCGGTTGGCAAGCACACAACCCGCGGTGCCTGCGCCGACGATGATATAGTCGAATTCCTCAGTCACTGAACGGGGTGCTGCGTCATTTCAAGGTGGAGCATATTACCCGTATAGGGGTTGGCGCGCGCGACATCTTCGTTCAATTCCACCCCTAGACCAGGCGCAGTCGACGGGATGACATGCCCCTCTTCAAAACGGATGGGTGATTTCAGGATTTCGGTGTGAAAGCCACCCCAACTCTCAATGCTTTCAAGAATAAGGAAGTTGGGCGAGCACGTCGCAATCTGGATATTGGCCGCGCCGACAATTGGTCCGCAATATAAATGCGGCGCAATCTGGACATGATCAACCTCCGCCATGGCGGCGATTTTCTTTGCTTCCAATATGCCGCCGACCCGGCCAAGATTCATTTGCAAAATGGCCGCCGCGCCCGCGCGCAACAGCCGTGCGAAATCATATTTGGTTGTCAGCCGTTCACCCGTTGCAATGGGAATCGATGTTGCTCTTGCCACCTTCGCCATTTCTTCGGGCGCATCGGGCGGCACGGGTTCTTCCAACCACAAAGGGTCATAAGTCTCTAGCCGCTTCGCAAGGCGAATGGCACCCGCCGCCGTCATTTGGCCATGCGTGCCAAATAATAGGTCGGCTTTCATGCCAACCGCTTCGCGCAAAGACTTTGCAAAGCGTTCGCACAGATCAAGGGCTTCCAACGACAATTGCCGCCCATCAAACGCGGAATACGGACCTGCGGGATCAAATTTCAATGCGGTAAAGCCTTGGGCCAAATATTCCGCCGACCGCTCCGCCGCGAGGTCGGGGTCGTGATATACGTCTTTTGTATCGCTGGGTCGCGGATAGATATAGGTATAGGCGCGCAATCGTTCATGCACCTGTCCGCCAAGCAACTTGTAAACTGGTTTGTTCGCCTCTTTGCCGATGATGTCCCAACACGCCATTTCGAGCGCGGACAAAACCCCCATCAGGGTCAAATCGGGATGCTGGGTAAAGCCGCTGGAATACACTCTGCGCCACATATTTTCGATATCGTGCGGGTCATTGCCTGCGACATAACGCGCAAACACATCCTCGATCATTTTGGCCACAAGATGCGGTTCAAACGGCACGCAATAGGCCTCACCAATGCCCGACACACCGCTGTCGGTCGTTATCTTGACGAAGACAAAATAGCGTCCGCCAAAATGCGGCGGCGGATTGCCCACGACAAAGGTTTCGATATCGGTCAGCTTCATGCAGTGCGGAACCCGCTGATCGATTTAATCTCCAGAAAATCGCGAACCCCAAACTCGCCATATTCGCGGCCATTACCCGATTGTTTATACCCACCAAACGGCGCCATATAATCCTGGCTTGTGCCATTGATGCTCACACCGCCCACCCGCATACGCCGCGCGACACGGTGCGCACGATCCATGTCGCTGGTCTGCACATACGCATAAAGGCCATATGGCGAGTCATTGGCGATAGCGATGGCATCGGCTTCATCTTTAAAGGGAATCAGCACGAGCACTGGCCCGAACACTTCTTCTTGCGCGATACGCATCTTGTTATGGACGCCGGCAAAGACCGTGGGTTTCACATAATAGCCCCGATCAAAGCCCTCGGCCCGGCCAGTGCCGCCGGCAACAAGCTGCGCACCTTCATCAATCCCGACCTGAATAAGGGCCTGTATCTTGTCATAATGCGCCTTGCTGACCACCGGGCCATAATGCGGCCCTTTCTCCATCGGGTCGCCAAGCACTGCGGCTTTCGCAACACGGGCCGCAATGGCAACTGCCGCGTCATAAACCGATTTTTCGACAAGCATACGCGTCGGTGCGTTGCACGATTGGCCGGTATTGCCATAGCAATCCAAAACGCCGCGCGTGACCGCTGCTTCCAAATCGCTGTCCGCAAAAACGATATTAGCTGATTTTCCACCCAGTTCTTGGGCAACACGCTTGACCGTATCTGCGGCGTTTTTGGCAATTTGAATGCCCGCCCGTGTCGATCCGGTGAAGGAGATCATGTCGACTTCGGGGTGGCTGGTCAGCGTATCGCCGACCGACGCACCCGTGCCGTGGACCATGTTGAATACGCCGTTCGGAAATCCGGCCTCTTCGACCATCTCGGCGAATAATTGCGCTGACAATGGCGCAATCTCGCTGGGTTTCAATACCATCGTACAACCGGTAATAAGCGCAGGACCCACCTTGCAGACGATCTGATTTATCGGCCAATTCCATGGCGTGATCAGCACGCAGACGCCGATAGGTTCATGCGTGACAATGCCATCTGTGCCGACATCATATTCCCAAGTCATTTCACGCACGGCTTTAACCGTCGCTTTCAAATGGCCGGGACCGCTTTCCGCCTGCGCATCGTGCGACAAGTCATAAGGCGCGCCCATCTCGGTCGAAATGGCATTGACCATTTCGTCATAGCGTCGCTCAAAAATGGTGATCAGCTTCTCCACCAAGGCAATCCGGTGTTCAAGCGTGGTCGCGGCAAAGCCATCAAATGCCGCCCGTGCGGCGTGGACGGCCCGATCAGCATCGTCGGACCCGCAAACCGCAACAATGGCGCAGACTTCTTCTGTGGCAGGGTTTACCGCATCCACCGTTGCCGTGGATGTCGCAGGCAAGACCCATGCGCCATTGATATAAGACTTAAGTGCGGAATTAGACATATCCAATGGCTCTCTTTTGATCTTCAATAATGTATTTTTCGGCGCGCCAATAATGCCAGGCCGCCCACAAACCCGTTGGCGCGAGAATGAGCTGTGCAAGACGTAGAGAATCTGCATTGCCGCCGCCTGTAGCATCAAAAAAGTCACTGAGGCTGCCAACAATAGTTGGCGCAACAATCAGGTTCAGAACATTCGCAACAAGCAAGGATATAGCCACGGCCATGGACCGCATTTTGGGTGCAGCCAAGTTCTGACATAGTGCAAATGCCGGACCGATGTAGAAATAGATTGCCGGAATAAACAACCACCACATAACCTGCGCTAGCCCCAGATCCCGCGTATAATATGCAAGGAATGAGGGGATAGTGGCCAATGCCGTTACCACGGCCAAAAGCCGAGCGATTTTTCGTGGATCGGTATACGTAGGGCGAGCCACCACCCATGCCGTTAACAACGACGCACCAATACCGCCGATAAGATAAATCCAGCCCAACATGCCGCCAGCTTCGCCTTCATCCATGCCATAAGTGCGCTGCAGGAACAGTGGCGTGAACCACATCAATCCCCAGCCCCAAAGTGCAGACAGGCCGCTGCCCGTCATCGCATGCACGGCCGATTTTTGTGACCAGAGGAATTTCAACGTTTCCATGATTGTCGGCGCCTTATCTTCCTGCACTAGGTCAAGGCGTCCGCGCTTTGGTTCCTTAATCGTTACTAGGATGATCAGCGCCAAAATGATACCCGGTACGCCCAGCACAAAGAAAGCGGCGCGCCAGCCGCGCAATGTAGAGACATAGCCCGCAATGTCCGAACCAAGCCACGCCCCGATGGGCGCGCCCAGTGCGAATATGGTCATGGCCATGGAACGCCGGTCGGCGGGGAAATAATCAGCAATAATCGAATTGCACGCCGGTGTGCCGCCAGCCTCACCGATGCCAACGCCCACACGGGCCAAAAGCAAGTCTAAATAACCGCGCGTATAGCCCGTAATCGCCGTCATAAATGACCAGACTGCAACCGACGCGGCCAGAAGGTTGCGGCGGTTCGTTCGGTCGCACAACCATGACAAGGGGATGCCCATGATCACATAGAAAAGCGCCAGCGGCAGTCCAAGCCATGCCGTTTCCGTATCGCTTAGGTTCAATTCTTCGCTAATCGGGCCAAGCAATGTGGACAAGACATAACGGTCCGCGATGCTGATCGTATACACCAACATCATGATGATCAGGACATACCAACGCTGCCCCAGCGAGGAGACTTCATCGACATTTACCGGAACCGACTGTGTATTGTTCGCCATGAAACTCCCTCTCAGGTTGTAGCCAGTTCTGGCCCTAATTTATTGCGCAGTGGATCCAGAAAACTGCTGAAATTTTCCCACTGATCGACACCGCTTTTGAAAATGGGTTGTCGCACCTGTTCCGAGCTCGCGGTGCGGACCGCGCGCTCGTTCTGGTGGAAATTGAGGCATGCTTCTTCAAAAGGAAGGCCGCAATAATCGAGCAAGCGCCGGACTTGGGCTTCCAGATCCGCAACGACTTCCTCATAACAGACGCGCAATATTTTACCCGGCAGCACATTATCCCAATGATCCATGAGCTGCACATAATCGGCATAATATTGCCCGACTTCCTCTAGTCCGTAGGTAAATTCCTGACCTTCGGCAAAGAGTTGCTTAAACCCGCTAAAGCAGCAACCCATGGCTCCGCGCCGCGCATCGATAATTTTGGCGTTCGGCAAAATCATGTGGATGAGGCCAATATGACGGAAATTATTTGGCATTTTATCGATGAAGAAGGGCGTGCCCTTTTTGCGATAGACCTGCGTGTCGCGGATAAACTCTTCACCGAAACGGGTCACATCTTCATGCGTCAAATCCGCCAAATTGGAGGGATATTCGGGCTCTTCCCCCACAACGCGCTGCCGGTCGAGCCGGAAGGCCAAAGCAAAGATATTCGGGAGCTCCATCGTCCCTTCCACTTGGCTGTGCGAGGCGAGGATTTGTTCCAGCAAGGTCGACCCCGCGCGCGGCAGCCCGACAATGAAAATCGGGTCACGGGCAGGACAACCCGCCCCTGAAAATTTTTCAAGCAGATCAGCCGTCACCAATTCGCGTTGCAGCCGCATTTCGTTCGACAGTCGGCTCGGATTATATTTCAGCTCCTCACGCTTTAAACGATTGCCCAGCTCATAATATTCGAACGAAGCACGATATTCGCCCCGATCTTCCAACGCTTTACCAAGCGCAAAACATAAGTGATACCGGTCATCAAGCGCCGTCATGGGCGAGGCTTGTCGCGTCTGCATTTGCGCAATTTCGGTGTCATCAAACCGGTAGGTCTTCAGATTGGCGAGGCTCCAATAGGCATCGCCGCAGTCCGGCCGCACTTCATACGCCCGTCGGTAGGCGGAAATTGCTTCATTTTGTCGGCCAACGGTTTTTAGCGCATGCCCATAGGTCAGATTTATACCCGGATTATTGGGCATTGACCCAAGCAGGGCCTCATAAATCAACATCGCTTCATCAAAATTGCCGACGGCAAGATTTTCATTGGCGTACAACATTTCAAACTCGGGATTACCCGGTTCTTTTCCGCGCAGTTCTGATGCTTCGCTGAGTGCCTGTTCGAACTTTTGCCGCTTACGTAATACTTTTACGTAGTCGAAATGCGCGCTGACATTGTCAGGTTCCAGCACCTTACAAGACTCGAGCAGAAACTCCGCCTCGTCATAGGCATTGAATTTCATGCCGATGTCGGCAAGCAATCGCATCGCCTCAACATGGTGGCCGTTGCGCTGCAGGAAGGCGCGACACAATTGCTCGGCCTTGTAGATGCGCCCTTCTTGAATAAAGCTCGCGACGCTTAGCAACTCAGCCGGAAGGGCAGACAGATGCGTATATTGCGCATGCGAAAAGTTAGCCGGCCCTTCGCGCCCAGCCGCTTCATGTAATTCGGAAAGAATACGCCAGCTTGCAACAAGCGCGCCATTATGCGTCACGGCACGTTGATAAGCAGCGACCGCTTCTTCGACACGACCGGCATCGCGAAAGCAATGCCCACGCTCTTGCCACGCACGGCCATAGCCTGAGTTAACAGCAAGCAATCCATCAAGAGTAGCGAGTGCTGACGGCACTTGCCGCCGCATCCGCTGCGTGACTGCCAAAGTATACATAGCATCAATGTTATCGGATGCGTTTTTAAGTATGCCAACGCACAAGGCCTCTGCTTCAGCCAAGCGGGCATTTTGCAAATGCGACCGAGCTTCACGCAAGTTGGCGTCAATAGTATCCGGCGAGGCCTCGGCCAACATTGTCACCTATTCTCCCATATTGTGACGAACGATTGCACGAACCCTGCAGCAATTCGCACGCTTAACGCAATGCAGAAATGCAGAAATGGCAAAGCGCCCCTAGTTTCCTAGGGGCGCCCGCCGTGGTGCTTAAATCTTGTACGAGAAACGCAGTCCGATTGTACGTGGACGTGAGGTTGTTGTACGAAGCTCACCGTCATTCCCGCTCTTGTAAAGCTCGGGCCGCTCATCGGTCAGGTTGTCACCAAATAATTCCAGCCGCCATTCGTCTTTGGAGACGCCGAACGATGCCGAAACCGTGCTGTATGAACCAAGGTTTTGCGCGGCTTTAATTGGCGCAATCACGTCACCCGGATTGACCGTGACACCGTTATATACGACTGCCGTGCTGCCGCCATACCTAATGTCGACATTGTCTATTACGTCGGAAATACTCTTACCGACATAATGAAATCCAACTTGAGCAAATGGAGCGAGGCCCGACGAAAGTTCCTTTTCCCAATGCATACGCGCATTGAACTGGAATTTGGGGCTTAGCGCCAACGGACTTCCTAGCGGACGAAGCAAGGTGGTATTCTTCCGATACTTCGTCATTTCCGAATCGTTATACGAAAACGCACTGTTGAATGTGAGTTCTGGCGTTGTGCGCCATGTTACATCACCCTCAAGGCCTCTGATCCGCGCATCAAGCAGGTTCGTCGTAAAGGTCTGGTTGGAAATATTCTGGTCAAATATCGTGATCTGGATATTGCTCCAATCGATCTGATACGCTGCAAAATTGACCTGTAAACGCCGGTCGAGCAGTGAGAACTTCCCACCAACTTCATAATTTTGTACCTTGTCAGGCACATATGTACCAAGGCGGACAAAATCTGCATTGGTGGGGCAAATCGCGCTTGGTACACGACAAGGACGCCGGTTAAAGCCGCCTGGACGGAAACCATCCGAATAGGTTGCGTAAACCAGAGAACCGTCGCCGATGCGATAGGTCAAGTTGGCTTTGTACAATACGCCATCATATTTTGCAGGTGAGGCATCGGCGTAAAGCTGATTGAGGTTGGCACTAACGTTATACGTTGTGGGCGGTGATCCTGCGGCGGAATATGTTCCCGTAACGGCATTGTAAACGCCCCGTGCTCCGCCAAAGCTACCATTGGACGAGCCATTGATCGATGCTTTTTCGTTGTAGTAACGCAGACCACCGGTGAGCGTCAGCTTTTCAGGAATGATGTCGAACGAGGCTTCACCATAAGCAGCAAACTGCTTATCCTTGCGTTGGATGTCGTTAAAGAAGCCGACCTTGACGGGACGAATACTAGTGTCGTTAGCATTGACCGAAGCATTCGGCGCACGGCGGTAGATATATCCAGCAGCCTCTTGCAGATACGACCAGTCGGTATTGTCGAATAATTTGTTCTCGTCGTAAAATAGACCGAATGTTCCGCGAATGCGCTTGTCAACAGGCGTTGTGATACGAAGCTCCTGCGTCATACGCTCAGTCCGGTTGCGAACCTGATAGCTTTTGTTTGGCGCGTAACATGTATTCCCCGCGGTCTGGGCCTGGCTGCTATAATAAACCCCCGCATCACATTCATAATAAGGCAAATAAAGCCCAATGTTCGAATAACCCGCATAATCAGCAACCTGAGTGGCGCTGTGCTTCATAAACGAACCCGTGTAGATCAGGTCAAGCGCGCCCAAGCGGCCGTTGACAGCCCAAGTAGACAGGTTAACTTTGTCGCGAAGACTGTTATCAGCAAACTTGGTTACCTTAAGGTCACCAACATCGGGCTCAAAGTCAAACACGCCATCAGTATCTAGTTCCTGGCGCACGTGCATGAGGTCGACAGACCAATCGTCGGTCACCTTCCAAGTCAGGGCAATACGGCCACCGCGATAGGTCGCGTCATTATAATTATCTTCGACAAATGCGTCATTATCGATAGTCTGGCGCGTCGGTGCCTGATAACCGCTTCCTGTGCAATTCAGAACCGCAGTACACGACTGAAGAGCCCGAGTTACCAACAATGGGTTGCCCGTCGGTAATTTTCCGGCAACGCCAACATTGCCGTTGAACGGCATTTGGTATGTCCCCGCAATATTGTCAATATAGCCACCCTGACGGTCGGTATAAAATACGGCGCGAACGGCCAACTTATCCTGCACGACGGGGATGTTGATAAATGCATCGCCGGCAACGCTTTCTTCACCGCCCTTGGTAAAGGCATAGCTGGAGTTGAAACCGGCGCTAAACGCGCTCGTGTCTGGCTTATTCGTGATGTAGCGGACCGCGCCGCCCATCGCACTTGCGCCAAAGAGCGTGCCCTGTGGGCCTGCCAAAACTTCGACGCGCTGAAGGTCAACTGCGTAAAGGTCAAGGTTACGGCCAACAAGCGATGCAGGTGCATCGTTAATGTAGAGCGCGACCGTAGGCTGCGCACCGGCAGTACCGGCAATTTGCAGACCCGGCGAATCCGTCGAGAGGCCACGAATAAAGATCGAAGATGCACCAGGACCGCGTGAAGCAGCGCGCACATTAGGAAGATATTCGATCAACTTGTCGAATTTGGTTATGTTGAGATCGCTCAGCGTGTCACCACCCAAAGCGGTAATCGCGAGCGGAACTTTGTTTACCGACTCTTCGCGACGTGTTGCGGTCACAACGATATCCGCAATACCGCGGTCCTGCTCCTCAGCCGACTGTTGAGCAAATGCAGGATTGATGCCGATGCCAACGCTGGCCGACGCAATCACAAGCGCCGCAGTCGAAACTTTCAAATAACTTTTCAATTTTCTTCCCCTCAACCATCCCCCGACATTGCGAGGGTTTTTAAACTCCACTTTGCAGATTGAAACTGGAGGCCCACGCAAGCAACTGACCAAATTTTCGCGATTGGTAAAATAAATTCGTCAATCAATTACATCATCTACATATCCCGATTAGAAGACCTAATATATGCCTGAACGAGTTGGTGCCTGCGGCGTTGGGAGGCTAGGCGGGGGCCAATTTCTATGGGAGTAGGGTACAAGATGAAAACGGGCGCCGACTTTGTTCTGTTAATCATGTGCGAGGACCGAAAGGGTATCGTCGCCGCTGTCGCCAACTCAATCGCCAGCCAGGATTGCAACATCGTCGAAAGCTCGCAGTATAGCGATGAAAATACCGGCAGGTTTTTTATGCGTATTGCGATTGCGTGCGCCGCCGAAACGACACAAGAAAGTTTTAGCGCCGCATTTATGCCCATTGCGACCGCTTTCCAGTTGGAGTGGCGCATCCACGACTTGCGCAAAAAACTCCGCGCCATGATCATGGTGAGCCAAGGCGGTCATTGCTTGAACGACCTGCTGTACCGAACCTCCACCAACCGGCTGCCGATGGAAGTCACCAGCGTGGTATCCAACCACTTGAATTGGCAACGCCGCACAGAGCATGAAGGCATGGCCTTTCACCATTTGCCGATCACGCCAGAAAACAAGGTGGAACAAGAGGCCAAATTGCTGGCCATGGTGGAAGAACAGCAAGTCGATCTCATCATCCTTGCGCGTTATATGCAGGTCCTGTCGGACCAGCTTTGCCGCAAACTCGATGGCCGTGTGATTAACATTCACCACAGCTTTCTGCCGGGATTCAAAGGCGCAAAGCCGTATCACCGTGCGTATGAACGGGGCGTCAAAATGGTTGGTGCCACGGCGCATTATGTAACCGCCGACCTTGACGAAGGGCCGATCATCACGCAGGACGTGTCCATCGTTGACCATGCCGACACCGTCGATGATTTAATTGCGCAGGGCCAAGACACCGAAAGCCGGGTACTTGCCCGTGCGGTCAAGCTCCATTTGGAACATCGCGTGATGCTGAACGGCAACCGCACTATTGTGTTTAAATAAAATACGCGCACATCACATAACAATTAAGGATCCCTGCCATGAAGACCCGCGCAGCCGTTGCATTTGAAGCGAAGAAGCCATTGGAGATTGTCGAGCTTGATTTGGAAGGTCCAAAGGCTGGCGAAGTGTTGGTCGAGATCATGGCGACTGGCATTTGCCATACTGATGCCTAT
>NZ_CAMCWY010000007.1 GCF_945882965.1 Sphingorhabdus sp. EL138 | reverse complement strand
ATGGGGTGCAGGGCAACATAGACACGAACCGTTGGATTGCGAGTGAACCTGAAGATTTAGATGCTGAGCTTAAGGCTAATGGCGAGGGTCGGTTGTCGATTTTTCAGTCTGTTCGATTTTACTGCGCTCTTGCTGGCTTGAAGAATAATGAGGGTCGTATTTCCTACCTACTTAGCAGCAGCGACATTGCAGAACGTTCTGCTGCTTATCGTTGTGGGAAGTTTTCAGCATGGAAAGTTTGGTGGTCGTTGCGCAAGGACGGTATGTTCGCTTTTGGTCAATTTTTAAATAACGACGACATATGGCAAAGCAGAGTAAAAATAAAAATTATTGATCGATACTACACGAATAATGCCACTGATTTGCTGGAATGCGAATTCGATTATGGAGAAATTTTCGAAAAAAGAATGCGAGAAGCCCCGCATAATTTTTCCAAATCCGATTTGGATTTTTATGAAGAAAAGAATATTTCTAGTGCCGATCAAAAACTCGAAAAAATCAATAAAATCATGAGTATAATTTTGATAGTGCTAGCCGTAATTTTATATCAAACTTTTCGTTGAAATTTCAGGCTTTGGGGGAACGAAAAAATGGGACCAAATTCTAGAGCTTTGATCGGGGTTGGTTTGGCGTTTACGTTTCTGCTGGGCAGTTGCGCTCAGGATTCCACAGATAAATCTGAATTCACCGATGCCCAACGAGATGAAATAACCGATATCGCAGGCGATGCAGCAGGGGATGCGATCGCTGACGATGAAAAAATTCTAGAGCTAGAACAAAGCATCGAGGAGAAGGACCAAAAAATTCAAGAAATTGAAGGGCGAATTTATGAGATCGAGCGGCGTTTAGAAATGTAAGAGAAAGGTTGCGGTTCTACAACATTCGATCGGCATCTTTGCCCTTCTTTATGCCTGCAGAAAGCTAGAGAAATCCTCCAGCACCACATCCGTTGGACGACAACATTCAAGCTGTGCATTCGTCACACCCAAGATACTCTCGGCTTCTGCGGACAAAGCCACAGACGGCTTCGCCCACTCATCAAATTCGTCCTCTTCATCCCAACGATTGACAGCGTAGTAGTGAATTATCTCACCCTTCTCTGGCGTAAGTGCGCTTGTCTCAAGCCGTATGATCAACTCACGCTTCAAGCCACGAGTACCAGCAAGATAGAGTTCCAAGCCACCATCAATGTAGAGTTCAAACAGACTGTCATGGAGCCGCTTCTGGCTTTGGACGAGCTTTTCACTCATCGTGAGATTGCCTGTGCAGCTTTGCGAAACGCAACCTCATCATTCTGAGCTCCATAGACATAACCGCGCAACGCATACAAGCTGCTCTATGGCGAGAGCCTGATATCGCAATCTGCAAACCTTTCTTGAGCTTATACGTACAAAGAGCTATCGCATCTGATTGCGCTTTGAGCTAAGAAATCTTCTGTGGCTCTCGAGGTGATCGATTGATCGCAGATCAGAGATTTATGGAGGTTTTTGTGCAGATTGCAGTTCTCACTTTCGATGGCTTCAACGAGTTGGACTCGTTCGTGGCTGCTGCAATCTTGAATCGTCTCAAAGCTAAGGGGTGGGCAGCACACATCACTTCGCCTTCACATGAAGTCACGTCGATGAATGGCGTAACGATTCAGCGTCAAAAGCCTCTTGAGTTCGCAACTGAAGCAGATGCCGTGATTATTGGCAGCGGCATCAAGACGAGAGAAATCGCAGAAGATCAAGAGCTTATCTCGAAGATTGCGCTCGACCCTTCGAGACAACTGATTGGAGCGCAATGCTCAGGCACGTTGCTACTCGCAAAGCTAGGTTTGATTGGAAGTCTCCCTGCTTGCACTGATCTGACGACAAAGCCTTGGGTGATAGAAGCTGGTGTTGAAGTGCTAGACGCACCGTTCGTTGCTCACGGCAATATAGCAACAGCAGGTGGCTGCTTGGCATCGCAGTATCTTGCAACATGGATCATCGCTCGTGGCGCATCGATGAAGGACGCAGAAGAAGCGATGCATTATGTTGCTCCAGTTGGTGAGAAGCAGATTTACATCGAACAAGCACGATCAGTTGTGGCGCCGTTTCTGTAGCTCATTACAGCTTGCTTCAGAAATCGTAGGTCAAAGTCTACGCTATCAGACATAAGCTCTGCACCATCGAGAAAATTCGAAAAATGGGGCATTACAGCTTCAATGGAGGGCGCATCTCCAAGCATTTCGTTCGTAATCTCTGTGATTTGCTGAACAAGATTCGATAGTGGGTGTTTGGGCTTCACGAGCTGATTGAACGTTGAGCAAGGGTCATCGAGATCACGAGCATAGAGACGAATAATCTCGCCACGCTGAGGTGTCAGCGCAGTCGTCTCAATGTCGATCAAAACTCTGCGCTTCATCGTGTGATAGCCTGTGCAGCTTTACGAAATGCGACTTCATCATTCTGAGCTCCATAGACATAGCCACGCAACGCTTGTTGCTGATCTGCAAGCGATGGCTCAGCTTGACGAATGCCCTGCTGAATTGAAGAAATCGCCTTAGAACGGTCCTCAGAGTCATTCTTACTATGAAGGGTATCTGCATTGCTTGGCTTGGGCTTTTGTGTCTGAGCAGTCTTCTGTGGAGCGGGTTTCGGTGGTTTCGCGGCACGGGGTTGTTTCTGGTTCGCTAGCTGAACGCATCTTCGTTGGAAAATCGTTCCAAGCTGCGAAGTGCCAGCCAGCAATATATCCATCGCCAGCTTCACATTATCGTTACTAGCATCATCAGCCATATCTATGACCGCAATCACAGCATCTCGTAGTAAATGAATTGCGTCATTTTCGTCAGTTTTAGCGCCCATATTCTACACTCCGTTACGAGTGTATTTATCACGATGGTGCAGAGCAGCTGGGCAGATGAGCTTACTTAAAAGTTTTAAGTTAGCTCTGGGTTTCGTTGGGTTTCAGCAACGCAAGCAATGTCTCTTTATCAATCTGCCCAGCTTGGAATCGCTTCATAGCTTCAAGCAAAAATGGGTCGCTCGTATCAGTAGCGACAGGAGCAGCAGCTTTCGCTTTTGGGTTCACTTTCACAATATTACTACGACGGCTGTTGGATGTAGAATGGTCATAGTGCTTCTCTAACTGCTCACGCCTGCAGCCCATGTTCAAAGCTAAATCGGGGTATTCTACGCCATGTGATCGTCGGATTGTCGCATATGTATGCCGAAGTGAGTAAATAGAACGCTTTTCGTTTTCCTTGTTGTAGAGCAATCCGTCTTTGGCGCCTTCAACAGGAACACGGCTCAAAAAGGTCTGGAAGGACTTGTTCAGGTCGGTGAACGGCTTCGGTGCGCTGCCTGCTTTCTGCTGACCAAACCACACCAGATCGTTATCGCCAGTATATGGTGATTTGTCTTTCCATTCTTTCAATGTCTTGTTCGCATTGGGTTGAGTCTGAACATCGCGGTTCTGGCTGGTCTTGGTCGCTTTTCTGACACCGACAACGCAAATTGGCTCAGCATGCTCCTTATCAACTTCATCAAACTTAATGTCACGCCAACGCATCTCACGAGCCTCTCCCAGCCTTAGACCTGAGTTCAGCATAAAGATGATAAAGTGATAGAGTTGCGTTCGTTGCATCTTGTGCCAAGCATTCACTTTATCATTCTTAAAGTGACCTATCACGTCGCGGTAGCTTCGCAGGTAAGCTGTCAGTGACTTGTGTTCGTCTGGTTCAAAATGCGGTCTGCGATTATGTGGTCTACTGTCAGCTGGCGGCTTGAGCTTGAACACTTGCTGTATGCGTCCACGCTCCCGCGCATCGTGAAAAATCTGATTGAGCGCAGTCTGGTCCATTTGCAGCGTCTTTTTACTAGGCACTTTAGCTGCGTTATGTGTGGAGACGGTTTTGGCTCGGCGTCGTTTAGGGTTGTAGTCAGACAGATTCTCTCCGCGCTGCGTTGACCAGTAGCTAATTCGCCAGTCCCAATATGCGTGTGCAAAAATCGGGGTAATATCGTTGAGTCGCATGGATGTGCCGTCTGCATAACGGAAATACGCTTTGTAGTAGCGACCAGCTTGATTCTTGTGCCAACGCTGACGATCAGCAGCCCAAGTGCGATTGTTCAAATTGCGCTGATACCAATCTTCCCAGTGCTTCTCAAAAGTGAAGTCCTCCAGCGTGTGACCCAGCGCCACCGCATTACTAAGACGATCATATTCCTTACGAGCGAATGCATAAGCATCTTCATAAATCGTCAAGCCAGTGCTGCGATTTACAAATTTGCGCGGACCTAATCGCAGTTTCATATACCATTTAGCTTTGCGATGGGTTTTCACATTGGGAGCGGCAGTGGCAAGATTGCGTTGATAGAGAATCAGATCCCCATCCAGATGCTCCATCCTGTTCTCATAATATGCCATCGCAGATCCCCAAAAGATGCCCTGACTGCTATGATACTGCTATATCTGAGAACCCAGAACGTCAACGTTTCTGCGAACCTGCTACGATTCTGCTACATAGAAAAAGGGGCTGCGATTTCTCGCAACCCCTTGATTTTGTTCGGAAAAACCGACTTTTCGGTTTAACGCTTCGAAAATTGGAAGCTCTTACGCGCTTTGGCCTTGCCGTATTTCTTACGCTCGACCACGCGGCTGTCGCGGGTCAGGAAGCCTTCAGACTTCACGGCGCTGCGCAGCAGTGGCTCATATTTCGACAGTGCTTGCGCGATGCCGTGCTTTACGGCGCCGGCTTGGCCCGAGAGACCACCGCCCTTGACGGTTGCGATGACGTCATATTGACCGGTACGCTCGGTAACGCCGAACGGTTGGTTGATCACGAGACGCAACGAAGGGCGTGCGAAATAGATTTCCTGATCGCGGCCATTGACGACAATCTTACCAGTGCCAGGCTTCAACCATACGCGGGCCACCGCGTCCTTGCGGCGGCCAGTTGCATAAGCGCGGCCTTGCGCATCGATTTCCTGTTCACGAATGACAGCAGCGATCTGTGCAGGCGCTTGAACGTCGGCGCCCAAGGTTTCGAGATCAGCGAGCGAAGTTGCAGTATCAGACATTATGCACCCACCTTATTCTTGCGGTTCATGGAAGCGACGTCGAGCGTCGTTGGCTGTTGACCGGCATGAGGATGCTCGGTGCCATTGTACAAATGCAGCGCGCGCATTTGCGCACGACCCAAAGGACCGCGTGGAACCATGCGCTCAACGGCCTTTTCAAGGACGCGTTCAGGGAATTTGCTGTCCAGCACCTTGCCAGCAGTGATACCCTTGATACCGCCAATGTAACCAGTGTGACGATAATAGACCTTGTCGGTCAATTTCTTGCCTGTGAACTTCACCTTGTCCGCATTGATGACAACCACATGGTCGCCGCAATCCACATGCGGGGTGTAGCTTGGCTTGGTCTTACCACGCAGGATGTTGGCGATAAGGCTGGCCACACGGCCGACAACCAAACCTTCTGCGTCAATGAGGATCCACGATTTCTCGACGTCCTGTGGACGGATCGATTTCGTAACTCTGGATAGCGTTTTCATCGCTAATCGCACCTTTCGAAATTTTGTAGATATGTAGAATCATCACTGACCCACATGCGAAGCGGAGCCAATGGCGATGAAAGCCCCTTTAGTCAAGCAAAAGCAAGGGTCTCACGACGGGTATAATAATACCTTTTGGAAAATTATGCGGTTTTGTTCCCCAATATATGCGCACCCCAAACGGTGGACGCGACCAGCAAAGCGCCGACCGCCTGATGCGATACCGCCAACACAATGTTCACGCCGGTAATGACGGTAGCAATGCCTAAGATAATCTGAACGCCAAAGCTGCTGTGGATGGCAATAAAGGCGCTACGGCCGCCTGCTTTTTTGACGCGGCGCGCCAGCAGGATCAAGGCAAACACCGCGACCCACGCCCACCAGCGATGAACAAAATGCGTGAGATAGGGGTCGTTCACCAACGCATAGAACGCGCCTTTGGTGGTATCTACCCCGTCAGGGTACAGCCGGTCATTCATCAAAGGCCAACTGTTGGACACATAGCCCGCGTTTAAGCCCGCAACCCATGCGCCAAATAGCATCTGGATAAACAGGATGGCAAAAACCAACGCCGTAAAAAGGTTGATCCTCGCTGGCTTCGCAGCTGGGTTTTTGACCAGCGCCTTTAGGTCAAGCGCTGTCCAAACCAGCCCGCCAAGAATGATGAAAGCGGTGAGCAAATGGACCGCAAGGCGGTAATGGCTGACATCGGTGCGCGCAGAAAGACCCGAAGATACCATCCACCAGCCAATGGTGCCCTGAAGCCCGCCCAAGGCCAGCAACGCAAGCAAGCGCGGCTTGTACCCTGCGGGAATGGCTTGCTTTACCCAGAACCATGCCAACGGAAGCGCAAAGGCCAAACCAATCACGCGGCCAAGCAAGCGGTGCACCCATTCCCAGAAATAGATAAATTTGAATTCGGCCATCGTCATACCAGCCGGACCGTTAATCTGGGTATATTCCGGAATCTGCTTATATTTCTCAAATTCCGACATCCAGGTGACCTCGCTGAGCGGAGGAAGCGTGCCGGTTATGGGTTTCCATTCGGTGATAGATAATCCCGATTCGGTCAGACGCGTGATGCCGCCGACGACGACCATTGCAAAGACCAAGGCAGCAACGCCCATCAGCCAGTTGATCAAAGCAGTGGGTCCTGCTGATGCGGTTTCGGACGCGGGGTGTGAGGTGAGCGCAGTATCCATGCGCAGCGATATGCCGCTTAATGCGGATTGCCGCAAGCAAAGGAGGTTGCAAAATTTGCTAACCAAGCTGCAATTTAGCGATGTAATGTTGTAACGTGCATCGAATCGGTGTAGGGACCACGTCATGGCACAGGTATGGCAAAAATGGCGGTGGGACGGGCTTGGCCTCAGCATCGCCGGACTGTGCCTGTTGCATTGCCTGATAACGACGGTTGTGCTGGCCATTCTTGCGTCTGCGGGTGGCGCTTTATTGAACCCCATGATCCATGAGGTAGGGCTGGTTCTCGCCATCCTCTTGGGTGTTTTGGCATTGGGCCAAGGCTTCCGCATGCATGGCTTGTTCCTGCCCGCCTTTGTCGGCGCGCTTGGTATCGGCATGATGGGCGGCGCACTGACGCTGCCACATGGCACCATGGAAATCGCTTGGACGGTAATTGGCGTCGTCTTTCTTGGACTTGGCCATTTGCTTAATCATCGGGCCAAAGGCTGAACCTTAATCGCGCAGTGATTGACCCGCCGCATGCCAGCGCCTACATCGACAACATGGCAGCACATCACCATCATGAGCATGCAGGCGCATCGCTTGCGCAAGCCGCAGAAGCCGCGCTGGTCGAGGCTGGCGAACAATGGACAGATATGCGGTCAGATATTTTCGCGGTACTCGCAACATTTGAAAAGCCGGCGTCGGCTTATGATATTGCCGACCTTGTGTCGCAAAGGCGCGGCAAACGTGTTGCCCCCAACAGCGTCTATCGCATCTTGGACCTATTTGTGACAACTAACCTCGCGCGCCGCGTGGAAAGCGCAAACGCATATATCGCCAACTCGCACCCAGGATGTTTGCATGACTGCATTTTCCTGATTTGCAATAGCTGCGGCACCGCAACGCATATTGACGATGATGCACTAACCATGAGCGTGCGTGCAGCAGCCGAACATGCTGGCTTTGCGCAAGTACGCCCCGTCATCGAAGTGCGCGGCAAATGCGCCGATTGTGATTGAAATATTTGCAATTACCCGTTCGACAGCCAGATAAAACGCCGCTAAGCTTAAACAATGACTCATTCGCCTGACACGCCGTTACTTGATACGGTTAAAGTGCCCTCGGACCTTCGTAATCTTGCCGCATCGCAGCTTCGCCAGCTTGCCGACGAATTGCGCGCCGAAACTATTTCCGCCGTATCCGTCACGGGTGGCCATTTGGGCGCTGGGTTGGGCGTTGTCGAACTGACGACCGCCATCCATTATGTCTTCAATACACCCGACGATCGGTTGGTCTGGGATGTGGGCCATCAATGCTATCCGCACAAAATTCTTACCGGACGCCGCGGCCGCATCCGCACCTTACGCACTGGCGGAGGGCTCTCGGGCTTCACGAAGCGCAGCGAGAGCGAATATGATCCGTTCGGTGCAGCCCATAGCTCAACGTCGATTTCCGCAGCTTTGGGCTTTGCCGTCGCCAACAAGATCGCTGGCAAACCCGGCAAGGCGATTGCCGTGATTGGCGATGGGTCCATGTCCGCTGGCATGGCGTATGAGGCCATGAACAACGCGCAAGCCGCGGGCAACCGCTTGGTCGTCATCCTGAACGACAATGACATGTCAATCGCGCCGCCCGTCGGCGGACTGTCGGCGTATTTGTCGCGTTTGGTATCGTCAAGCGAGTATCTGGGCCTGCGCAGCCTGGCGAGCAAAGTCGCCAAGCGCCTGTCGCGCCGTATCTATACTGCGGCGTCAAAGGCCGAAGAATTCGCCCGTGGCATGGCGATGGGCGGCACCTTGTTTGAAGAGCTTGGCTTTTATTATGTCGGCCCCATTGACGGCCATAATTTGGACCAGCTGATTCCCGTCCTCGAAAATGTCCGCGACAATGCCGACGGTCCTGTCCTGATCCATGTCGTCACGCAAAAGGGCAAGGGCTATGCCCCTGCCGAAGCAGCCGCCGACAAATATCATGGCGTTGTGAAATTCGACGTCATCACCGGCAAGCAGGAGAAAGGCCCCGGTGGCGGGCCACCTTCTTATCAAAATGTGTTTGGCGAAACACTGGCGAAGCTTGCGGAAACCGACCCCAAAATCTGTGCGATCACCGCCGCCATGCCCGGCGGGACGGGCGTTGACAAATTCTCCGCCGCGCACCCCGAACGCTCTTTTGATGTAGGCATCGCAGAACAGCATGCCGTGACCTTTGCCGCTGGCCTCGCGGCGCAGGGGATGCGCCCATTCTGTGCGATTTACTCGACCTTCCTGCAACGCGCTTATGATCAAGTCGTCCATGACGTCGCGATTCAGAATCTACCCGTACGTTTTGCCATCGACCGCGCTGGCTTGGTCGGTGCCGACGGCAGCACGCACGCCGGATCGTTCGATATTACCTATTTGGCGACGCTACCAAATATGGTCGTCATGTCACCAGCCGATGAGGCGGAGTTGGTCCACATGACCTATACGGCCGTCTTGCACGACAGCGGCCCAATCGCGTTCCGCTATCCGCGCGGAAATGGCACGGGCATTGCCTTGCCCGAAGTGCCTCAGCAGCTCGAAATCGGTAAGGGCCGCATTGTCCGTGAAGGCAAAAAGGTCGCGATCCTGTCGCTCGGTACGCGCCTCGCCGAAGCGATGAAGGCAGCGGACACGCTGGACGCTAAGGGTCTTAGCACCACCGTTGCAGATTTGCGCTTTGCCAAGCCACTTGACGAAAAACTAATCCGCCACCTTATCGCCACGCATGAAGTTGTCGTCACTGTCGAAGAAGCGTCAATTGGCGGCCTTGGCGCGCATGTGTTGACGCTGGCCAGCGACGCTGGCCTGATGGACGCAGGCCTAAAAATCCGCACTATGCGTCTGCCAGATTTTTTCCAAGAGCATGATAGCCCACAGAAGCAATATGACGAAGCGGGCCTCAATGCGCCACAGATCGTTGACACTGTGTTGAGGGCCCTGCGCCACAATAGTGCAGGCATTGAGGAAGCGAGCGTGCGCGCTTAAGGGCGCGCCGCTGTCACCCCATTAACCCGGTATAATCGCCTGCGCGGTTTGGCCATCGCCTTCCGGTGCGGCGATGATATCGCGTGTGATGCTGCCTTTATTAACCGTGGTGGTCTGCGGATCACCGACCGATGAACGGATGCCCAATTCGGCAGTACCCGACGTCGTCGAAATCGCACGTTCAGCAGCAGAGCGCGTCGCAGTACCGCCAAACAAAGTCTCCAACATCTGCTCTTGCCCTGCCTGAGCAGGGCGAATGGCCGAGGCTACCGTTGGTTCAAGCGCAAAATCAGGCGGAACCACCAAGGGCGCAGCGCGGCCAACCGACGGCGCAGCGGCTTTATTGCCGCCTAATATGTTACCCATCGACCCACATCCCGACAGCAAAGGAAGCGTCATCAGGGCAACGGCGAAAAGGACAGGTTTTGTGTTCATATATTTATCCACTTTCAGGCCGGGTTACGGGCGGGGCGCAGTTGCAGGCGCAGTGCCGCCAAACATGGCGTCCAAAACCTGCTCCTTCGTGTCTCCATCCTGCGGACGCGGGGCGTTAGGGGTCGGCGTTGGCAGGGTGAAGGTCTTAGGGACCTCGATTGGCTTTGACCGGCTAACGGCAAATTCATCGGGGCGATCACGGTCATAGATACTGGTCGTTCCGCAGCCCGACAGCGCAAGAATAGCAACTGACGCCGCCGCTAAGATAGATATCCGCTTCATGACTTCTCCACTATATCGGCATTGCTTGCAGGTTCCTGAACATCAGGCCCGCGATCATTATCCTTGTCACTTATCAGGAACGCGCGGGCAAGCAATATCAATACGCCAATGCTAATGCAGGCATCGGCCAGATTGAAAATATAAAAAGGCCGGAAAGCGCCAAAATGCAAATCGGCATAATCCACAACATAGCCATAACGCGTCCGATCAACGATGTTACCAAGCGCACCGCCCAAGACCAACGACAAAGCCAGTATATCGCCGCGCAGCTTCTCACGCCACATCCATACCCCTACGCCAGCCGCAATCACCGATGTGAGTGCAACCAGAGCCCAGCGTTCGCCATCACTGTCCGCAGTTAGGAAACTCATCGAGACACCACGATTTTCGGCATAGCGCAGGTCGAAAAACGATATGATGTGAATGACGCCACGCTCTTTTAACTGCAGCGGCCCAAGCATCGCAAGCTTCACCATTTGATCGGCGATGAATACGAGGCTGGCAAGCATGAGGCCCTGAAGGCGGAATTTAGAATTGGGGTTCATGCGTGCGTCCTAACCCACCAAAGCTGCATCGTCACCCTGAACTTTTTTCAGGGTCTTAATATTAATCCGTCCAAAGTAAGATGCTGAAACAGGTTCAGCATGACGGGCTTTAGTCGGTCTTCGTGCCGTCGTGGCTTTGTGCGAGCCCTTCATGCTTTTTGGTTCGCACAAAGGCACAAAGGCACGAAGAGGATCATTACCCACCAACAACATCCGCACACCGACCGCACAATGCGCCGTCGTCCAAAACCTCAGGCAGATGCCGCCAGCAACGACCGCATTTATGGTTGGTGGTTTTTTCCACTTGGACGTTCCCATTAAAGTCCTCAGGAATTGCCCAAGCGAAATCAGAAACGATGGCCACCTCAGCCATATCTACATTGGACAAATCGGAGCGGACATCGGTATTCCGCAGTTCGACCTTAACGGCTGCTTGAAGACTTGAACCTACCACTTTGTCTCGCCGAAGAGGTTCTATCGCCTCATTGACGGCATGTCTGAAATGTCGAACGTCAGACCATTTAGTGGAGAGTTCGTCGGACCAATCTACTTCGGCGAGTTCCGGCCAATCCGAAAAATGCACGCTGTCCGCATCGGGGAAACGCGTCTGCCACACTTCTTCGCTGGTAAACACCAACACCGGCGCGGCGTAGCGGACGAGGGCGTGGAACAGCGTGTCCAACACCGTGCGATACGCCATCCGCTTTGCGTCGGTCGGCGCGTCGCAATAGAGGCAATCCTTGCGGATATCGAAGAAGAAGGCCGACAAGTCTTCGTTGCAAAACTCGGTCAGCAAACGGACATAAGTATTGAAGTCAAAGTCATTGACGGCGACCTTCAACTTCGCATCCATGTCGGCGAGCAAATGAAGCATATAACGCTCCAGCTCGGGCATATCCGCAACCGCAACCTTTTCCGCGTCCGTGAACCCGTCGAGCGCGCCGAGCAAATAGCGGAAGGTGTTGCGCAATTTGCGATATTGGTCGGAAACGCCCTGCAGGATTTCCTTGCCGATCCGATGATCCTCGGTGAAGTCCACGGTCAACGCCCATAGCCGTAAGATATCCGCGCCATTATCACGCATCAGGTCCAACGGGTTAATCGTATTGCCCAAGGATTTGGACATTTTCATGCCCTTTTGGTCCATGGTAAACCCATGCGTCAGCACGGCATTATAGGGCGCACGGCCACGCGTGCCGCAGCTTTGCAGCAGGCTTGATTGGAACCAACCGCGATGTTGGTCGCTGCCTTCCAAATAAAGATCAGCAGGCCATTGCAGATCAGGCCAGCGTCCGCTTTCGAGCACAAATGCATGCGTGCAGCCTGAATCGAACCAGACGTCGAGAATGTCGGTAACACGCTCATAATCGGCAAGCGCATAGTCGCTGCCCAGATATTCCTGTGCGCGTTCGTCGCTCCAGCCATCGACGCCATTTTCGCGAATGCCCGCGATGATGCGGGCGTTCACGCCTGCGTCGCAGAGATATTGGCCGGACTTGCGATCCACAAAAAGCGTGATCGGCACGCCCCATGCGCGTTGGCGCGACAGCACCCAATCGGGACGGCCTTCGACCATCGCAGTGATGCGGTTCTGGCCCTTTTCGGGCACCCAGCGGGTTTCGGCGATGGCGGTCATCGCGGTTTCTCTCAAAGACCGAAGCCCTGAGCCTGTCGAAGGGCGGCTCTCGTCCGTGGGGCGTGCTTCGACAAGCTCAGCACTACGGTTTAGGTCTAACGGCTTATCCATCGGCACAAACCATTGCGGGGTGCAGCGGTAAATGACTTTCGCCTTTGACCGCCAGCTGTGCGGATAGCTGTGCTTGTAATCCGCCGATGCCGCAAGCAATCCGCCAGCCGCGTGCAACGCAGTGCAGATGGGGCCATCAGGCGCGTTGAATTTGGGGTTGATGACGCTGCCCTCACCGCCGAGCCAGAGCCAATCGGCGCGATATTTGCCATCGCCTTCAACCGCGAAGACCGGTTCAATGCCATTGGCCTTGCACAGGTCAAAGTCATCCTCGCCATGGTCAGGCGCCATATGGACAAGGCCGGTGCCGCTGTCCGTGGTGACGAAATCGCCTGCAAGCATCGGACGCGGCTTAGAAAAGAAACCACCCAGTTCGTGCATCGGGTGGCGGACGATGGTTCCGGCGAGGTCGGAGCCTTTGTATCTTGCTCCAGCAGTCTCAAAGATTGGATAACCAGTCAAATCGACAGCTTCCCCATGCACCTCCTTCAAACGTTGCCGCACCAAACTTTCAACACGATTAAAGAACTGACCTTCAAGGTCAGATGCAATCAAAAACCTTCTGTCTCGCAACGAAGAAAGAACAGGATCTTCGGCAATCCCAAAAGGATCAGGTCTACCAATTTCAAATCCCTTGCCGCGGATGCCGACAAGCACATAATCAACATCCGGCCCGTAAGCGATCGCCTGATTGACCGGAATCGTCCAAGGCGTCGTTGTCCAGATCACCGCGTGCGCGCCAACCAATTCATCAATCGGCGATCCAACAATCTCAAACGCCACATCGATCTGCGTCGATGTGATGTCCTCATACTCAATCTCAGCCTCAGCCAAGGCGGTCTTTTCAACCGGCGACCACATCACGGGCTTTGCGCCGCGATAGAGCTGCCCGCTTTCGGCAAATTTCAGCAACTCGGCAACAATCGTCGCCTCGGCCTGAAAATCCATCGTCAGATAGGGATTGTCCCAATCGGCATTGATGCCCAGACGCTTCAATTGTTCGCGCTGCGTATCGACCCAATTTTGTGCATAAGCGCGGCATTCGGCACGAAACTCTTGCTGCGGCACTTCATCCTTGTTGAGCTTTTTCTTACGATATTGCTCTTCGACCTTCCACTCGATGGGCAAACCGTGACAATCCCAACCGGGCACATAAGGCGCGTCTTTGCCCAACAATGTCTGCGTGCGGACAACCATGTCTTTCAGGATATGGTTCAACGCATGGCCAATATGCATGTCGCCATTGGCATAAGGCGGGCCATCATGCAGGATGAACTTTTCGCGCCCACGGCGACGATTGCGCAACTCAGCGTAGAAATCCTGCTCTTGCCAGCGTGTGAGAATGCCCGGCTCCTTCTGCGGAAGGCCAGCCTTCATAGGGAAATCTGTTTTCGGCAGGAAAACGGTGTCGCGATAGTCGATAGGATCAGTCATGTTAGAAGCGCCCTTAGCGCAAAGATGAGGAGAATTGAAACCTCCTTGTCACTCCACGCGTGTGTCATTCCCGCGAATGCGGGAATCCATGGCATGACATGTCAGCGTAAACTGCGCAGACAGACCATGGACCCCCGATCAAGTCGGGGGTGACAAATGGTATAACTATCAATTATCGCCATGCACGCAGAGTAAATACACCGCATCGAACTACCGCCGCAACGCCGGGCCAAGCTCTTCGATATTATGCGCTCAATATCCGGCGGGCTTCGTCGCAATCCTTTGCCATTTGCTTTATCAACGCGTCGAGGCTGTCAAACTTCGCCTCCCCGCGAATGAAGGCATGAAATTCGATTTCGATATTTTGGCCATAGAGATCTTCGGCAAAGTCAAAGAAATGTGGCTCAAGCAATTCCTTGGGCGGGTCAAAGGTTGGGCGGATGCCCAAATTTGCCGCGCCGTTCAAAACGCGGCCATCGGGCAAGCGGCCCTTCACCGCATAAATGCCGTAACGCGGGCGTAAATAATGGCCCATGTCGATATTGGCGGTGGGAAAGCCCAGAAGACGACCATTTTTGTCCCCATGCTGGACAACGCCTTGGACGGTAAAGGGTCGCGTCAGCAAGGCAGTGGCGGTTGCGCAGTTGCCATCTTGCAATGCCGTGCGGACGCGGCTTGACGAGATGATGCCCGCGTCATCGACCACAGGGCCCATCGCCGTCGCGGAAAGCCCGTGCGCGCCACCAATATCGCGCAGCACATCGATATTGCCGCCGCGCGCTTTGCCAAAGGTGAAGTCTTCGCCTGTAACAACAGCCGAAATCCCCAGCCGTTCAACGAGCAATTTGACAATGAAATCTTCCGCGCTGGTCGCCGCCAGTTCAGCATCAAAATCAAACACCAACATGGCGTCCGCGCCCGCATTTTCGAACAACCGCTGCCGCTGGTCCAATGTCGTCAACCGGAACCAAGGCGATTGCGGCGCGAAAAAACGCACAGGGTGCGGGTCAAATGTGGCGATGATGGCGGGACGGCCTGCTGCCTTCGCCTGCGCGATGGCTTCACCTGCGACGGCCTGATGCCCCAGATGGAATCCATCAAAATTGCCCAAAGCAACGACAGCGCCGCGCAAGGCATTGGGCATGCGATCTTTGGCGGAAAGGCGGGGAATCATCATGTCAATATTACCTTAGCCCTGAGCAGCAATCGTTTTGCGATTGCGTCCGTCGAAGGGTGGCTCTCGACCTTGCAACGCCCTTCGACTTTTCGCCGACGCTTCGCATCGACGGCTCAGGGCTAAGGTTTTGCTTATTGGTCATTTTGCAACATTCACCTTCGGTACCAAGCCAGCGCGGATAACGCGCAGTGCATTTTCGCCCATCACGGCCCGGATTTCTTGCGCCGTAAAGCCTTCGTCCAGCAATGCTTGCGTGACTTGAACCAGTTGCGAGGTGTCGAACCGCACGGTGGTCGCGCCATCATAATCTGAACCTAAGGCGACATATTCTATGCCCACCAGATCGCGGACATGCTTCATTGCTTTTGCGGCCGCACGCGGGCTGGTATCGCACAAGGCGCCGTCCCAATAACCAATGCCAATGATGCCGCCCGTTTTGGCCACACCGCGCACTTCGTCATCGGTCAAGTTGCGGTTGACCTTACAGGTCGCCTGCACGCCGCCATGGCTAGAGACGACCGGCCGCGTGGCCATCGCCAGCACTTCGGCAACGCCGCTATGCGACAAATGGGCGATGTCGATGATCATGCCCTTTGCTTCCATCCGCCGGACAATGTCCCGGCCAAAGGGGGTCAATCCGGCTTTTTTCAGGCCATGCATGGAACCGGCCAGTTCATTATCAAAGAAATGGGTGAGGCCAGCCATACGAAAACCAGCGTCATACAAACGGTCCAAATTGGCCGCCTTGCCTTCCAGATTCTGGAGGCCTTCAATGGTCAGCATGGCGCCGACGGGGCGCTTATCTTTCTGCCGCGCGGATAGTAACGCATCCAACTGGCCTGCGGTATCGACGGCCTTGATCGCGCCGGCGGAAGCAACAACGGCGTCATCACGCTTTTGGGCATGATATAAGGACCGCTCGGCCAAAGAGCTCCAGGTCTTCACTGGTTGCAACTGCGCAATAGTCAACAAGGTGATGTTGTCGGTATCGGCCCCATTGCCGTCATAATTTTGGTTCTTTGGCGTCTTTGTCACCGACGAGAATAATTGCAGGGCAACATTGCCGTCTTGCAAACGCGGCAAATCCATATGGCCGCGTGATACACTGTCGTTTAGGTCGCGGTTCCACATCAACGTGTCGCTATGCAGGTCAACGATGTTAAGTGTCTTGTGCAAAGCCTTGGCTTCGGCGCTGACCGCGATCAGTGGCTTGTCATCGATCTGGTTCATTGACCCTTCGACATAGCCAGGTGCAAAACCGAAAAATCCCACAGCCGCCGCGGCAATCAACGTCGCCGGTATCCATATTTTTTTACGCATAATCCCCCTATGACCCCCGACGTTTACTCCGCAGCCCGCCGCAATAACGTTACAAAATCATACGCAGGAGCGCCGCCCTGTGCCGCATGGCTTTCGCGTGCGCTTTCCTGCCAGATCGACATGTCAAACGCGGGGACGGTGGCGTCAGCATCGGGGCTGGCCGCGATTTCGGTGAGCTCCACCCGGTCCGCCAGCGGCAGGAACAGGCTATAGATTTCGGCCCCACCGATGACGCAGACATGCGGCCCATTGGCGCGCTTCAATGCTTCTCCGACCGAATGCACAACTTCGGCGCCCTCTTCTTCCCAATCTGGATCGCGAGTCAGCACAATATGGCGGCGGCCATCCAGTAAGCCCGGCAGGCTGTCAAAGGTCTTGCGTCCCATAATCATGGGACGCCCCTTGGTAACTTGCTTAAAATGCCGCAGGTCGGCCGGGATATGCCATGGCATGCCGCCATCCTTCCCGATTGCTCCATTGGCGGCGCGGGCGAGGACAAGAACGATTTCGGGATGATTCATGCGCCCGTCTTGCCGACTTTTTCTTACCTATACAAGCGGGTGACATGGCCTATTTTTCGGCCAGGTCTTGCTTCTGCCTTGCCATATAGATGCAGATGCGCCGCAGGATCTGCTAAAATTTGTTCAAAATTATCGCCATCTGCGCCAAGCAAATTTTCCATTTCAACCCGCGCAGCAATCGATTCTGTGGCACCTAAGGGCAGTCCGCAAATGGCACGGATATGGTTCTCAAACTGGCTGGTGGCCGCACCTTCGATGGTCCAATGCCCGCTATTATGCACGCGAGGCGCTATTTCGTTGAATAAGGGTCCTTGCGCGCTAGCGAAGAATTCAGCGGTAAAGACGCCGACATAATCCAGCGCCGATGCAACAGAAGCTGCCATATCCCGCGCCGCTTGCTGCTGGCTTTCTACCAATGGCCCGGCCGGCAGCGTCGATTTTGCGAGGATACCGCCGATATGCAGATTTTGCGAACTGTCCCAAAAACGGATTTCACCGTCTTGACCGCGGACCAATATCACTGAGAATTCTGCATCAAACGACACCATGGCTTCGGCGATGAGCGGCTGTCCGCCTGTGCGTTCCCACGCACCTGCTATGTCACCATCGTGGGTGATCCGCGACTGGCCTTTGCCGTCATAGCCCATGCGTATGGTTTTGAGGATGCACGGGATGCCAACCGCTCCAATCGCCGCCGCCACGGCGCATTCGTCCTGCGCAACCGCAAACTCCGCCGTTTTCCCGCCAAGGGCGCGGACAAACTGCTTCTCGACGGCCCGGTCCTGCGCAACCTCCAATGCCTTGAGCGGCGGGTAGACCGAAACAAGGCCAGTAATCGATCCCAGCGGCGTCACGGGCACATTTTCAAATTCAAAAGTCACCACGTCGCAGGCCATTGCAAACGCCTTTAGCGCGACCAGATCATCATATTCGGCGACCGTATAAGCAGCAGCGACATCGCAGGCGATATTGTCCCCCGGCGGCGCGTAAATATGGCAACGATAGCCCAATTGCGCAGCCGCAGTCGCCAGCATGCGGCCAAGCTGACCACCGCCCAATATGCCAATCGTCGATCCCGGGGGTAACGCCGCCATAAATGAACCTTATTCAGGCGTTTCGGCGACTGAGGCCGTCTGTGCCGCGCGCCAAGCGTCCAACCGTTCGGCCAGTGCGGCATCTTCATTCGCCAACATGGCCGCCGCCAAAAGCGCGGCGTTTGTTGCGCCCGCTTTGCCGATGGCCAATGCACCAACCGGAATGCCAGCGGGCATTTGCACGATGGACAAAAGGCTATCCATGCCATCCAGCGCCTTCGACTGTACGGGTACGCCCAACACGGGCAGGCGCGTCATGGATGCTGCCATGCCCGGCAGATGCGCCGCGCCGCCAGCGCCCGCGATGATGCATTTTAGACCACGGTCAACGGCAGTTTTGGCGTAATCATAAAGACGTTCAGGCGTGCGATGCGCAGACACCACTTTGCATTCATGCGGAATGTGCAGCGCAGCAAGCGTCGCCGAAGCCTCTCGCATCGTTTCCCAGTCCGAACGGCTTCCCATGATGATGCCAATGATCGGCGCTGCGTCGGTCATATGTCACTCCCCTGACAAGTTCGTTGGCGATGGCCTTAGCCTTGTGGTGCAAAAGGCGCAATCCAGCAACTAGGCGTTAACCGGCCAAGTGGTTAAAGCGAACTTAACGCTCGGACAGATAGTAATATTCACCGTTCAGATGGTCATCCAATTCATACACAATTGGCTGCCCCGTCGGGATTTCCAAGCCGTTAATGTCCGCATCAGAAATACCCGACAAATGCTTGACGAGCGCGCGCAGGCTATTGCCATGCGCCGAAATCAATACGGTTTTTCCGGCCTGTAACTCCGGCACTATCGCGCTGTCCCAATAAGGCAGCACACGATTGATGGTGTCTTTGAGGCTTTCAGACGCCGGAATATTGATACCGGCATAACGCGGGTCAGACGAAAGATCATATGGCGACCCTGCCGCAAGCGGCGGCGGCGGAATGTCGAAACTGCGGCGCCAGATCTTCACCTGATCTTCGCCATGCTTTGCTGCTGTCTCTGCTTTATCGAGACCCGTTAGCCCGCCATAATGCCGTTCGTTCAACTGCCAATTTTTGGTTGCCGGAACCCACAGGCGCCCCATCGCCTCAAGCGCCAGATTGAGCGTCTTGATTGCCCGTGTCTGCACGCTGGTAAAGGCGGTGTCGGGCGCGATGCCCTTTTCCTTCATAAGCTCGCCTGCCGCCCAAGCCTCTGCCGCACCTTTTTCGGTGACATCCACATCCCACCAGCCAGTGAAGCGGTTTTCAAGGTTCCATTGCGATTGGCCGTGACGGATGAGGATAAGTTTTGGCATGAGAGGCTCCTGAATTATGTTCCCACGCCCTAACGCAAGTTGGTTAAATCGCCAAGGTCATGAAACAACTGAAAGGGGTTTTGCGCGCGACCGAGCACACAGCTATATCTACACCATCTCCGCAAGGGTCGCGAGGCATTCGCGGGCCAATAAGCGGCAGCGTTCGGGGGACCAGCCTTGGTCGGGGTCGTTGCCGTGGACGGTGTCCTTATAGGGCATTTCCAACGTCATGGAGACGCACTGATGCGAAGGGCCAAAACGTTCGGCCAGTTGGTTGGTGGACATGGAAAGATTGGCCCTGCCGGGACCAGCTTTGGTGTAGCCGAGCTCGGTCTGGAAATCGGGGGTGCGCGCCGAAAGGCGGTTGATGAAAGCATTATAGCGATCACCCTGATCATCGGTCCATGAAGGAATACCTTCAAACCCCGCCATAAACGCGGCTGGAATGGCTTCGTCGCCATGCACATCTATGGCCCAATGCACGCCTTTTTCATCCATGGCGTTGCGGATGGACAACACTTCGGGGCTACGCTCTGCGGACGGTTCAGCCCATTCGCGGTTCAGGTTGACGCCCAGATAATTGGTCCGCAAATGCCCGCGACAGCTTCCATCCGGATTACAATTGGGTACAATGTGGAAGCGGCATTTATCGAGCAGTAGGCGCGTGTGCGGGTCGCTGAGGTCCGTCAGCATGTCGATGGCGCCTTCCATCCAATATTCGGCCTGAGTCTCGCCGGGATGCTGCCGCGCATAGAGCCAGACCTGCATATCGCCATGGCCCATTTCGAGGCAATCAATGGGCTGGCCTTCAATGCTATGGCCAAGGCAGCGATAGGTCACGCCTTCCAGCGATGCCGTCTCGGCAATCAAGTCATGGTGCCGTTCCATGCTGTAAGGGGCGAAATAAGCAAAGCATGCAAGATCGCTTGCAGGGGTGTAACGGATGGTCAACGTGCCGCCGTCCTTCGCCTTGTCATAGGTCGTATCGGCGCGGCCCCAATAATCGCGGTCTTCAGAAACGCAAGCGCGGTAATCGGGCCAGCCACCGGGATAGGCGCTGCTTTCCAGTCCAGTAATCCGCAATTCCAGTTCTTCGCCTGCGGTAGACGCCACGCGGAAGTGAAACCATTGGGCGAATTCCGAATCCTTGTCCTTGCGGATGCCCAGCGTCGCAACATTGCCATCAATGGCATGAACGATGATGTTACCGCTATCTAAGACGGCATTGATGTCCGTAATTGGCATTTTGGGTTCGCTCTCGCAATGAAGTTTATGGCACGCGGATAGTCTCCCCCGACACGCCGGGGAAGTCCTTAAACAAGGCTTCGGCCAATTTTGATGCAGCGATGCCAGGTTGCGCGGCGGGTGAGCCGGCCTTGGCAGATTGCACCGCCGTACCTTCCCAAATCACCACTTGGTCGCTGCGCCGCAATATGCGGACGGCCAAGCTGGATTGTAACTGCGCCGCTGAACCGCTAGCCAGATTGAAACCAAGGCTAACACCCGCCCCCGATCCATAGCTACCTGTCGACCCTCCGACGCCAACCGACACGGGCGCGGGCACAGGGCCGTCGGGGCGGATCACGGTTGTGCCAAAACGCACTTCGGCCATGAAGTCCGCGTTGTTTATAGTGTCGCCATAGCCAATGTGCTGCATCTCGCGCGCCACAGCGGCCAGATAGGGCGATCCGGCAAGTGACCGGTCCGAAGCCGATTCGCCCGTGAGCGTGACCATGAAACTTCCCTTGCCATAGGACACCCCTTCGGCAGCGCGGTTGAAGCGGGTAACCTCGACTGGTCCCGTTGGCACGACGCAAGCGGTCAACACAGAAAGTATGATAAGTGGCAAAATTCGGACAATTTTCATCATGCACCTATCCTTAGGCTTGTCATATTGCATATCAAGCCATGTATGGGGGCCGAATCCGCAAAAAGGGCCAATCCCGCTTGACTTTCCGGTGCCCGACCCATAGGAGCGCGCCTTCAATTCAAGCTTCTTGCATTTATTAGACGGGTAAATCCGATGAAAGTCGTTAATTCTCTTAAGTCGCTCAAGGGCCGCCATCGCGATAACCGCGTGATTCGCCGCCGTGGCCGCACCTATGTCATCAACAAGACCCAGCCACGCTTCAAGGCGCGCCAGGGTTAATTTGGCCCTGCCTGCGCGATGCGGGCGGTTGGATCAGGCAAAATGCCGCTCCGGATCTGACTCGTGGGCGGTTTTTTTGCGCCTTAACCTCGACAAAATCCCTTCTGCGAAGAGGTGGTATGCATGACCAAAATAACCACTGCGGTCTTTGATGTCGGCAAAGTGCTTTTTGAATGGGATCTCAGGCATCTTTTTGCAAAGCTGATCACGGACAAGGACGAGCTGGAATATTTCGTCACAGTCATTGTGACGCCGCAATGGCATTTTCAACATGATGCGGGTCGCGCTTTGGACGATATGGTTGCCGAGCGGGTCGCTGAATTTCCAAAATATGCAGCTTGGATTGCGGCTTACGCCAGCCGTTTCAATGAAACCATTCCCGGGCCCATCACAGGGTCGCTGGAGATTATAGAGGAACTCGCCGAACGCGATGTGCCGTTATTTGCGATCACCAATTTCGGCGCAGAATTCTGGGATAGTTTCCGTCCGACAGAGCCGATATTCGACCGTTTTCAGGACATAATTGTATCAGGAGTCGAAAAATTGGTGAAGCCGGACCCAGCCATTTACGCGCTGGCGTTGCAGCGTTTCGGACTAAAGCCGGGCGAGGCGATTTTTATCGACGATAATCATGACAATGTCATCAGCGCGCGCCAAAACGGTTTTGTTGCCCATCACTTTATGGACGCCAATTCACTTCGTCGTGAATTGCTTGCCCTCGATTTATTACATTGAATTTTTGCACGCAGCTGCGTGAATGACGCAAAAATTAGTACAGATTCTCCGCACGCTCTGCCCCTGTGCGTGAACCAAAAAACATGAGCGCAAGCCCTTCCATTCAATGCCCTTCTGTGCTTAAGCGACCGGCGATACTTTCCATTTGCAAGGATGCAATCTCCCATGAATATCCATGAATATCAGGCCAAAGAACTGCTCGCAAAATTCGGTGTGGCTGTGCCTGCCGGCATTGCGGCGTTGAGCGTGGAGGAGGCGGTTGCCGCCGCGAAACAACTTCCTGGCCCGCTTTATGTGGTGAAATCCCAGATTCATGCCGGTGGACGCGGCAAGGGCAAGTTCAAGGAACTTGGACCCGATGCAAAGGGCGGCGTGCGTTTGGCCTTCAATCTGGATGAGGTTGAGGCCCATGCAAAAGACATGCTTGGCAACACGCTGGTGACAATCCAGACTGGCCCCGAAGGCAAGCAGGTCAATCGCCTCTACATCACTGATGGCGCCGACATTAAGCAGGAATTCTACCTCGCTTTGCTCGTCGACCGCGCGACGAGCCGTATTGCCGTCGTGGCGTCGACCGAAGGCGGCATGAATATCGAAGACGTGGCACATGACAGCCCCGAGAAGATCCACACCATCGTCATTGATCCGGCCGCTGGCCTGCAACCCCATCATGGCCGCAGCGTTGCCAAGGCGCTTGGCCTGACTGGTGATCTGGCCAAGCAAGCGCAGACTGTGCTTGCTGGCCTCTACAGCGCGTTCATCGGCACCGATGCCGAACAGATCGAAATCAACCCGCTTGCGGTTTGCGAAGGCAAGAATGGCGACGAGCTTCTGGTGCTTGATGCCAAGGTCAGTTTTGACGGCAATGCGATGTTCCGGCACAAGGATCTCGCCGAACTACGCGATTTGACCGAAGAGGACCCTGCTGAGGTTGAAGCTTCGGAATATGACCTTGCGTACATTAAACTGGACGGCAACATTGGCTGCATGGTCAATGGTGCGGGCCTTGCCATGGCAACTATGGACATCATCAAGCTGAACGGTGAATTCCCTGCCAACTTCTTGGACGTGGGCGGCGGCGCATCGAAGGAAAAGGTCACGGCCGCCTTCAAGATCATTCTGAAGGACCCCGCCGTAAAGGGTATCCTCGTGAACATTTTCGGTGGCATCATGAAATGCGACATCATCGCCGATGGTATTGTTGCTGCGGCCAAGGAAGTGAATCTGTTAGTGCCGCTCGTGGTGCGCCTTGAAGGCACCAATGTGCAGCAGGGCAAAGACATTTTGGCCAATAGCGGCTTGCCCATCGTATCGGCCAATGATTTGGGCGATGCGGCGGAGAAAATAGTCGCTGAAGTACGCAAGGCGGCGTAAAATTGACTTCTGGCGGTTCCTGCAAGGTGCAAGAATCGTCAGCATGTTAAACGCTTGGCAGGGTGTGTAGATCAGGCACTTGACGTTCACGTAAACGTTAAGCATAGGCGCAACAGTTTAAGCAGGCATCCAATTGCCTTATTGAGTCGGTATGGAAGGATGAGCACATGAAGATCATCGTCCCCGTGAAGCGGGTCATCGATTATAACGTAAAGCCGCGGGTTAAGCCTGATGGTTTGGGTGTGGATTTGGCGAATGTCAAAATGAGCATGAACCCGTTTGACGAGATTGCGGTGGAAGAAGCGCTGCGTTTGCGTGAAAAGGGTGTTGCAACCGAGGTTATCGCGGTGTCGATTGGGCCGGACAAGGCGCAAGAGACGCTGCGCACGGCCTTGGCCATGGGCGCGGATCGCGCGATCTTGGTTGTTGCTGAAGATGTTGAGCCTTTGGGCGTTGCCAAGATCCTTGCAAAGATCATGGGCGAAGAACAGCCCGGCCTTGTCATATTGGGCAAGCAAGCGATTGACGATGATAGCAACCAGACAGGCCAAATGCTCGCTGCGTTGACGGGGCGTCCGCAGGGCACATTTGCCAATACGGTAAATGTATCGGGCGATGCAGTGCATGTCGCACGCGAAGTCGATGGCGGTTTGCAGACCGTGGCGTTGAAGATGCCAGCAATCATCACGACGGATTTGCGCTTGAACGAACCACGTTATGCGTCGTTGCCAAACATCATGAAGGCAAAGTCCAAGCCACTCGCGCAGAAAACCCCTGCCGATTATGGCGTCGACGTCAGCCCACGCCTTAAGACGTTGAAGGTAATCGAGCCACCTGTGCGCAGCGCAGGTATCAAGGTTGCCGACGTCGATGCGTTGGTTGCAAAGCTTAAGGAAATGGGAGTGGCCGCATGAAGACCCTCGTTTATGCCGAACATGACAATGCATCGTTGAAGGATGCAACATTGGCCGTCGTCACCGCTGCATCGCAAATTGGCGAAGTGCATATCCTCGTTGCAGGCTCTGGCTGCGGCGCGGTTGCCGAAGCGGCTGCCAAGATTGCGGGCGTGACCACCGTGCATGTTGCCGATGATGCGGCTTATGCGCAGCAATTGGCCGAAAATGTCGCGCCCTTGGTTGCGTCATTGATGGCAAGCTATGACGCGTTTTTGGCGCCTGCAACATCGAACGGCAAGAACATCGCACCACGCGTTGCGGCTTTGCTGGATGTCATGCAAATCTCGGACATCCTCAGCGTTGAAAGCGCGGACACGTTCACGCGCCCGATCTATGCCGGTAACGCGATTGCCACGGTGCAGTCGTCAGATGCCAAGAAGGTTATCACTGTGCGCGGCACGGCCTTTGCCAAGGCACAAGAAAGCAGCGGTTCGGCGACGATCGCAGCGGTTGCAAGTACAGGCGATGCTGGCACCTCGACGTTCATCTCGGCAGAGATTGCTAAGCAAGAACGCCCTGAACTCACATCTGCCAAGATCATCGTATCGGGCGGTCGTGCGTTGAAGGATGCGGACACTTTTGCGGCAACCATCTTGCCTTTGGCGGACAAGCTTGGCGCAGGCGTTGGCGCAAGCCGCGCGGCCGTGGACGCAGGCTTTGTGCCCAATGACTATCAGGTTGGCCAAACGGGTAAGATCGTCGCGCCAGAAGTATATGTCGCGGTCGGCATCTCCGGCGCTATCCAGCATCTGGCCGGCATGAAGGACTCCAAGGTTATCATCGCCATCAATAAGGACGAAGACGCCCCGATATTCCAAGTGGCAGATATCGGCCTTGTCGGCGACCTGTTTACCGTCGTGCCTGAAATGGTTGGCAAGCTGTAAGTACGTTCAATTTGAGCTTTAAGGGGGCGGTCAGAGATGGCCGCCCTTTTCTTTTGAGCAACAGAAACGCAGCTTCAAAACCCGCTTAAAAAGCTGCCGAGATTTTCGCCCAAATTATCGACCGCATAGCCGCCTTCGGTCAGGACAACTGTCGGCAATCCGGTCGCGGCAATGTCCCTGGCCAGCGTGGCATAATCCGATGTCTTCAGTGCGAAATTGGCGATGGGGTCGCGTTCAAACGTATCCGCGCCGAAGCTGACAATCAGCAAGCCGGGGTCAAACCGGGCAATGGCGTCTAGCGCTGTCGCTTGTGCGGCGCAAAAGGCATCGAGCGTTGTCCCTTGCAGCAATGGCAGATTCAGCGTTGCGCCTGCCCCCGCGCCGTCGCCGACTTCATCGGCATGGCCCCAGTAAAACGGGAAATCGGTCGCCGGATCTGCGTGGACAGAGGCATAAAAAACATCGCCCCGGTCCCAGAAAATGTCCTGCGTGCCGTTGCCATGATGATAGTCAATGTCGAGAATGGCCACGCGCGCGATACCTGCGTCGCGCGCCGCTTGCGCCGCAACCGCTGCCTGATTGATGAAGCAATATCCGCCAAGATAGTCGGCCCCTGCATGATGCCCCGGCGGACGGCACAAAGCGGTGGCAACGCGGTCGCCAGCCAGCACCGCATCAAGCGCCGACAAGGCCGACTGCGTGCTCCAATAGGCCGACGTCCAGCTATCGGCGGTCAATGGCGTAGAGCTGTCCATGCTGTAGCGACCGGCCAAGGCGTCAATACGCTTTAAGTCCAACGCGCGCCAACGCACCACTGGCCATATATAGCCCATCACATCACCTGACCGTCCGGCGGCAACCCAACGGTCATGCGCAGTCTTGAGATATGCGATGTAACCAGCATCATGCACCGCCAATATCGGTGCCTCTCCATGCTCGGTGGGCCGTGCCGTAGCGGGCACGCGTGCACATAGCGCCTATGCGCGTGCGGGCGTTTCGGCATAAGGGACGAACGCACCATTATGGAGCTCTTGAACCGGCGCATGGTCAAGCTGGCGGGGATCAAAAAACAGGCGCATCGTTCGGGATATTCCAGTTTACACTATGCCACCGCACAGCCCGTCAAAATGCACTTTGCGAGAGCTTGCGCGGCTCTGGTAAATGACCGATGCAACCGACATCAGCTTTATGGCGATCTTCGGCACGGCCAACATGATTTCGCAATCGGTGAATGTCAATATGCCGGACTTGCAGTTGTAGCAATGTTTGCGTTATAACATATGTATGAACAAGCCAATTAAAGTTATAAAAGTCGGCAACAGCGCCGGTATGATTCTTCCCAAAGAGATACTCGCCAAGCTGCGGGTGTCGCTTGGCGACGACCTGTATCTGACGGAAACCGCTAACGGCTTTCACCTTACCCCAAGCGACCTCGGCTTTGAGACAAAGATGGCGTTGGCTGAAACGATCATGCGTGAGGACCGCGACATATTGCGCGTGTTGGCGCAGTAAGGGCCGCAATTGCCACCGGCCATTCGAATTGAGCCCCATTGGCTCGACGCACGCGATGCGCTTGCCATCCACGACCGGCAGATTGCCGAGCATGGCGGGATTAGCGGTGTGCGCGATTCCAACTTGCTGGACTCGGCATTAGGACGACCCGTGAACCAGTGGAATTATGGCACGGACGATCCCGCTGCACTGGCAGCGGCTTATGCTTATGGTGTTGCTCGGAACCATCCTTTTGCCGATGGCAACAAACGCACAGCATGGGTACTTGCGCGTTTGTTTTTGGCGCTCAACGGGCATGCACTGACATTCGACCCACAGGACGCGACACGCATTGTTTTGGCTTTCGCCGAGGGTGAATTGTCCGAAAAAGAACTAACGGCCTGGTTCCGCGATCACCTTGCCTAGGGTAGCAAATCGGCGGGCTGCGTTGGCTCGCTGAGTATCTTTTCCATCCGGCGCCAGCGCTCGGCTTGGTCGGGATTGCCGCGCTCGACATAACCACGCACGAGGTCTTTGCCCCAGCCATAGTTGATAACATAGCTGCGATAATGGTCCGTAAACGCCACCGATTGTCCGGCGCGCGCGGGCGACAAGAGCAGATATTTCAGGGTCAGTTCAAGTGCCTGAGCACGGGATATTTCCCCATCGAGATACATTTTCGCAATGGTCAGGCGCGCGCCCGCGAGCGCTTCGGTCATTTGCTGCATTTCCCAAAAGGCTTGAGCAGAATTGGGATTAAGGCCAGCCATCGGGTACAGAATATCGCGTTCAAATGCCAAGCGTTCCGCGGCTGGAAAGGCGAGATCAATGCCGTAATTGGCGCTGCCTTCGGACAAAACGCTGGTCGGGCTGTAGAGTGGATTAACTTCATATTCCTTCCACCCATTTTTTCGTGCGAGCCGTTCTTCAACCATCAGGTTCAGCACATGGTGGCCCGGATAGCCTTCATGACAGCCCAGATCGACGGCATGGCTGATACGGATCGGCAGGTCGGTATTGATCTGGATCAGGCTTTTATAATTGCCCTTATAATAATTATAGCCTGACCACGGCTTGCCCGTGACAAACTCCATCACGAACGTCTCGCCCGCTGGTAATTGGATATATTGCGCCGTGCGGCGCTTACATTCGGCAATGGCGACATCAAACACCATCTGCAAGCGGTCCTTGGGAATGACATAACGCTCATTAAAGGTATCGACGCGTGCGGCGAGTGGGCCATCACCCGGAATCAGCGTTTCAAGATTGGCCAATATGGCGTCATAATGCGACAGAGGTTTCAAGTCCGGCACCGTTGCAAACTGACCCTGCGCTTCATCATTGAACGAAAATTTCCGCCCCTCAAGCATCCGCAGCCGTGTGTCAGCAGCCACCAGCATGCCGCGCAACGCAACCGCGCGGCGGCGGTCCGATTCGGTGCGTAATGATGGCAAGGCCGCATCAATAGACGCCCTCAGCGCGCGGGCTTCAGCAATTAACTGTGCCAAAGATCGCGGATTTGCTTTAGCTGCTTCTTGCAGCGCGGGTGGGCCGTAATATGCATCGACATATTCCGCTTCATGGGTACCTGCATCAAGCGTCAACCGGATATACGCATCAGAAATATCAGCGATCGATATCGCTGGCGTGGCCACATTTGAAGAGGCTGGGGCCATTGGGGCAATAGTGGCGCAACCCGACGCAAGCAGTATCACCGGAATGATGAGGGAAAATCGCAAGTTCATATCCTGCCTCCAGAATGGGTTTTGTGCGGCGCGGCAAAGCGCAAAACGAGATAGCCTAGAATGGCAGAGAGGATAGACCCCATCAAAACCCCAATTTTGACATCATCCACCTGCTCGGGACCAGTGAAGGCAAGGCCGCCGATAAACAAGCTCATCGTAAAGCCGATACCGCACAGCAAGGCTACACCATATACTTGCGTCCAGCTTGCCTTTGACGGACGCGCGGCAATGCCAAGTTTGACCGCGATCCAGACGCTGGTAAAAATTCCAAGTTGTTTGCCCAAAAACAGGCCCATAGCGATGCCGAGAGGCAGCGGCGCAGCCAATGCCGTAAAGCTGATACCCGCCAAGGAAACGCCCGCATTTGCGAACCCAAAGATCGGTACGATAAGGAAGGCAACTGGCTTCGCCAGCGCATGTTCAAGACGGTGGAGTGCCGAATCTTCCGCGTCAGGTGCCGCGAGTGTTCGGCGGAAGGGAGTAGCAAATGCCGCCATCACGCCCGCAATGGTGGCATGTACGCCGGATAATAATGTCGCATACCATAAAAGGGCCGCGAGGATGAGATAGGGCCAAAGGGCATTTACCCGAAAACGGTTCAGCAGCATCATTGCGACCCAAATGCCACCTGCCGCAGCCAGCGCGACGATGTTCAACTCGGCTGTGTAGAATAAAGCTATGATCGCCACCGCACCCATGTCGTCAACAATAGCAACGGTCGTCAGGAACAGTTTCAGCGAAGCAGGTGCCCGACTGCCCAAAAGCGCAAGCACGCCAATGGCAAAGGCAATGTCGGTAGCAGCCGGTATAGCCCAGCCACGCTGTAATGCAGGATCGCCGCCTGCGACCGCAAGATACACAAACGCGGGAACAGCCATGCCTGCCGCAGCGGCAAGCATTGGAAGCGTGCGGTCGGCCCAAGTCGACAAATGCCCGTCGATAAATTCGCGCTTAATCTCCAGCCCGACGAGCAAAAAGAAAATCGCCATCAGACCGTCATTTGTCCAAAGATGGACGGTCATCGGGCCAAGCTTTGGTGTTAACTCCGGCCCGATTAGCAAATGTAGAAAATCATTATAGTTTTCAGCAATAGCCGAATTGGCAATAATGATAGCCAATGCAGCGGCCGCCATCAACAAAATACCGCCCGCGGCTTCACTCGACAAAAATGCCCGCAATGCAGAGTTTTTGGCGGGTTGTTTTATAGTTTCAATCATCGCCATCCCTTATGGCGAAGCAGCCAAAAGATGGCAAGCAAAGGGGGGAAATAGAGCGATTGCCTTGTTGTGGCATCTTATCTTAGTTTATAGTCCTAGGTAAGAGTGGCGTCGCTCGGCACAGCGGTGGTGCCACGATCACCTTGTCCACCAGTTTCTAAAACCCCGCCTTTATCCTGCCGTCAAATGCCGTTAGGGTGCCATCGTCGATCATGGATATTTATCTTCCCATAGCCAATCTGTCGGTCAACGCGCTGGTGATCATCCTTCTGGGTGGCGGCGTCGGCGTGCTGTCGGGTATGTTTGGCGTCGGTGGCGGCTTCCTGACCACGCCTTTGCTCATATTCTACGGTATCCCGCCAGCGGTTGCCGCGGCGTCCGCATCCACGCAGGTGACAGGGGCCAGCGTCTCGGGCGTATTCGCACATATGAAACGCGGCGGGGTGGATTTTCAGATGGGCGGCGTGCTCGTGGTCGGCGGTATATTCGGCACCGGCGCAGGCGCAGCGATATTTGAAATATTGGAGGCGCTTGGCCAGATCGATACCGTCATCAACATCCTTTATGTGCTGATGTTGGGCAGCATCGGTGGCTTGATGGCCAAAGAAAGCTTAACCAGCGTTCTGGCTGTGCGCGCGGGAAAGCCAGTCGCTGCGGCCAAACGGCGGCATCATCCGTTGGTAGCCAATTTGCCGATGCGCTGGCGTTTCTATCGTTCCGGTCTTTATATTTCGCCTATCGCGCCGTTAATATTGGGTTTTATCACGGGCATTATGACAATGTTGCTTGGCGTGGGCGGGGGCTTCATCATGGTGCCCGCTATGCTCTATCTATTGGGCATGGGCGCGCAGGTAGTGGTAGGGACATCCTTATTCCAGATTTTGTTCGTGACGATGGCATCAACGATGATGCACAGCCTGACCACCAAAGCGGTCGATATTGTTCTGGCCGTTTTCTTGCTCATTGGTAGTGTGACAGGGGCGCAAATCGGCGCGCGTCTGGCGCAATGCATGCGGCCAGAATATCTTCGTCTCTTTCTCGCCGCGATCGTTCTGCTTGTCGCAATCCGTATGGCGCTTGGTCTGGGCTGGCGTCCCGACGAAATCTACACGTTGCAGGCGTTATGATCCGTTTATTCGCCCTGATATTGTTTTTGCTGCCGATGACGGCGAGCGCGCAAAATGTGCCCAAATTGGTGCCTGACGTTTCACAACGGCAAATCAACATCCAGTCGGGATTCACGGGCGCCGAAATGCTATTATTCGGAGCCATCATCTATCCACGCGGCGTCGCGCCAGACGGGCAAGTGGATGTTGCGGTTGTTCTGCGCGGGCCAACTCGGTCGGTAACGTTGCGTGAAAAGCAGAAAATTGCAGGCATCTGGATCAACGCCGACAGCACCGATTTCCGGTCCGTCCCCGCATATTACGCAATAGCATCATCACGTCCGCTCGATCAAATCATCAGCAGCAAAACAGCCGCGATTTACGAGCTTGGCCTTGACCGCCTGCAATTGTCGCCCAGCGGCGAAGTCAACGCCACCGAACAACGCCGCTTTGTCGATGGGCTGGTGGACTTAAATCGCCGCAACGGCCTTTTCCGCCAAGATGCGGGCACGGTCGAGATAACCGATCAGGTGCTGTATCGTGCGCGTCTCAACATTCCGTCCAGTGTTCCGGTCGGTGTGTATACTGCGGAAACTTTGCTCATTCGCGATGGCCGAGTCATTGTGGCCGATGATAATGTTGAAGTCCGCATCCGCAAAACAGGGTTCGAACAATTGGTCACCGTATTGGCGCAAGACTATGCCCTTTTTTACGGCGCGATGGCGGTACTTGTATCGTTGCTACTTGGTTGGTTTGCCGGATTTGTCTTCAACCGGCTCTGATTTTTAAAACGATCTAACGCCTTTTAGTTGCCCGACCTTTCTCCTGTTGCGCTGGTAAATATATTTTTACCTTCTTGGCCTATTGCCCGACGCTTCTTTATGAAAGAGGCGGAAACTTTATGGACATTTCGGTATATCGGCAGACCGATGGGATAGGCCGCCCAGATCAATCGGCACCTTTGCCCATAGCCGCACCGGTGGACGCCCCAGTCGTTGACGCAACGCTCAACCCTATTGGCTTCGTCATGGAGATTTCGGGTTCGCAGTCACAAGTGACGCTTGATGCCGCCTTGTTGACAAGCCTCAGCGCGCATAGTGACGCAAGCATCGCGATGTCAGGGCAAGTCGGCAGTCAGATTAAAATCCGCGTCGGTAATATCTGGCTTCTTGCCAACATTCGTACGCAAAAAATGCACGAGCGCGACCATAAAATCATCACGGCGCAAGTCGATTTCCTCGGCGAAGGCGATGAGGAAAAGCTGACGGGCAAGATTTACAATTTCCGGCGCGGGGTAACGCGCTATCCGGTCCCTGGCAGCGAAGTATTTGCGGTTTCCAGCACCGACCTCAAACAAGTCTATGCCGCCGACGCGCGGGCAAATGTCGAGATTGGCACGGTGTTTCCGACGAAGGATATTCGCGGCGCGCTCTATGTTGATGCCATGCTTGGCAAGCATTTTGCGCTGCTGGGTTCAACCGGTCCGGGTAAGCCGACCGGCGCGGCGCTGATTTTGCACAAGATCTGCGACATCGCGCCAGAAGGGCATATCGTGATGATTGACCCGCATGGGGAATATAGCGCCGCGTTTAAAAATAATGGCGCTCTGTTCGACGTCAACAACCTAGCCGTGCCCTATTGGATGATGAATCTCGCCGAACATTGCGAAATTTTCGTCACTTCCGATGGCGACGACAGGCAAACAGATTACGATATTCTCGCCAAATGCCTTCGCCAAGCGCGGTCAAAAAACCGGATTGCCGAGACGATTGGCAAGCTGACGGTTGACGCCCCTATTCCCTACCTCCTGTCCGATTTAACGAACATCATTCAAAATGAAATGGGACGGCTCGACAAGGCGACATCGTCTGCTCCATTCATGCGGTTGAAGAACAAAATTGACGAGTTAAAGCCAGACCCGCGTTACAATTTCATGTTCTCAGGCATGCTTGTTGGGGATACGATGGCAGAGTTTGTCGGCAAGATTTTCCGGCCGCCTTCATATGGCAAGCCCATTTCCATCATCGACGTTTCGGGCGTGCCGTCGGACATCACCTCGACAGTTGTTGCTGTGCTCTCGCGCCTCGTATTTGACTATGCCCTGTGGTCACGCAACGAACCGCAAAGGCCCATCTTACTCGTTTGTGAAGAGGCGCACAGATATATCCCGTCGGAACATCTGTCGAAAGACAGCGCCGTGCGCTCCATCCTTGAAAGAATTGCCAAGGAAGGCCGTAAATATGGCGTATCGCTGGGCCTGATTACGCAGCGGCCCTCAGATTTGGCAGAAGGCGTGCTGTCGCAATGCGGCACAATCATTTCGATGCGTTTGAATAACGAGCGCGACCAAGCCTTTGTTCGCGCCGCAATGCCCGAAGGCGCGCGAGGCTTCCTCGACTCTATCCCCGCGCTGCGAAACCGCGAATGCATTATCTGCGGCGAAGGCGTCAGCATTCCCATCCGCGTTGCGCTCGATACTCTCGAAGAAGAAAAGCGCCCTGCTTCGGACGATCCGCTGTTTAGCCAGTTGTGGCAGGAAACGGGCGGAGAGGCCGAGATGCTGCAACGCGTGGTCAGAAGGTGGCGCGCGCAAGGCCGGTAAGGCCTGCCTCGCTTTTGCAGTGTAGAGATTGCCGAGAGGCCTTCAGTTGGATACGCGCGCCCTGCCCAGAAAGGACAGCGCGAAAGGCAATAATGCCCGATGTCTGCACGGCGCATTGGCGGAAAGCGAGTAGTGTAAAGCGGGGTTTCTAAAACCAAGACCATCCTTATTCGTTAAGGTTGGGCCTTAGATATTGCCGTGCACGATCCATATCCAACCCACGGCGCGCCGCATAATCCAACACCTGATCATCACCAATACGCGCAACGCCAAAATATTCAGATTGCGGGTGGCCAAAATACAGCCCGCTCACCGCGGCGGTCGGTAACATGGCAAAGCTTTCAGTCAACGTGATGCCAGTTGCATGCGTCGCATCCAGCAGGTCAAACAATGTCGGCTTCAGGCTGTGGTCTGGACAGGCGGGATAGCCCGGGGCTGGCCGAATGCCGCGATATTCCTCGCGGTTCAGAGCCTCGGGCGTGAATTGTTCTTCAGGGGCATAGCCCCACAGATCCTTGCGAACATGTTCGTGCATCCGCTCGGCAAAGGCCTCCGCCAACCGGTCGGCCAACGCCTTGAGCATGATGTCCGAATAATCGTCGATATTGGCTTTGAACTGCGCCAAATGCGTCTCAATGCCGTGGCCAGTGGTCACCGCAAAGCCGCCAATCCAGTCGCCATCGCGGCTGATGAAATCGGCAAGGCACATGTTCGCTTTGCCTGCGCGCTTGGTAATTTGTTGTCGCAAGAACGGCAGGCGCACATGCGCCTCAGTCTGTTCGCAATAGACAAGCACATCATCGCCATCACGCCGACAGGGCCAAAGGCCCGCAACGCCCTTTGCGCGCAGCCATTTTTCGTTGATGATCTTGTCGAGCATCGCATTGGCATCGGCAAATAGGCTGGTTGCGCTTTGGCCCACAATTTCATCGGTCAAAATCGCCGGAAAATTGCCATGCAATTCCCACGCACGGAAAAACGGGGTCCAGTCGATATAGTTGCGCAGGTCGGCCAAGTCCCAGTCATCATAGACATGGACACCGGGCTTTTGCGGCGCGGCTGGATTCATGCTTTCGTCGATTTCAAATGCGTTCGCGCGGGCTTCTTCCAGCGTGGCGAGTGGCTTTGCGGTCTTACCAGCGCGCGCTTCGCGGATCTGGCTGTATTCGGCGCGGGTGTCGGCAACAAACTTGTCCGCCATCGTATCGCTAACCAATGTGCCCGCAACACCGACAGCGCGCGACGCGTCGAGCACATGGATGACGGGACCGGAATAGACAGGCTCAATACGTAAGGCCGTGTGTGTTTTCGACGTCGTTGCGCCGCCAATCATCAGCGGCATTGACATGCCTGCTTTTTCCATTTCCTCGGCAACGGTCACCATTTCGTCAAGCGAAGGGGTGATAAGGCCCGACAGCCCGATTATATCGGCATCATGTTCGACCGCCGCTTGCAAAATTGTCGGCCACGGGACCATGACGCCCAGATCAACAATCTCAAAGCCATTACATTGCAGGACAACGCCGACAATGTTCTTGCCAATATCATGCACGTCGCCCTTCACGGTCGCCATGATGATCTTGCCCTTGCCCTTGGCGCCCGCCTCTTTTTCCGCCTCAATATATGGGAAGAGATGCGCGACTGCTTTCTTCATGACGCGCGCGGACTTCACCACTTGCGGCAGGAACATGCGGCCCGACCCGAACAGGTCGCCAACGACGTTCATACCGTCCATCAACGGTCCTTCGATCACTTCGATGGGGCGACCGCCTGCTTCCTTGATCGCAAGCCGTGCTTCTTCGGTGTCATCGACGATATGCGCGTCAATGCCTTTGACCAAGGCATGCTCCAACCTTTTGGTCACGGGCCAGCCCCGCCATTCAGCCTCGGCCTTTTCCTGTGCCACGTCAGTCCCGCGATATTTCTCGGCAAGCGCAATCAGGCGCTCAGTCGCATCGGGGTCGCGATTGAGGATCACATCTTCGCAGGCGACACGCAGTTCCGTGTCAATATCATCATAGATATCAAGCTGCCCTGCATTGACGATGGCCATATCAAGCCCTGCAGGGATGGCGTGATAGAGAAAGATCGAGTGCATCGCGCGGCGCACGGGTTCATTGCCACGGAAACTGAACGACAGGTTGGAAAGCCCGCCCGAATAATGCGCGTGCGGGCACAAGACGCGCAGTTCCTTTATCGCCTCGATAAAGTCGACGCCGTAATTATTATGCTCCTCAATGCCCGTGGCCACCGCAAAGATGTTGGGGTCGAAAATTATGTCCTCGGGCGGAAAACCGATACCAATCAGCAAGTCATACGCTCGTTTGCAAATCTGCACCTTGCGTGCTTGCGTGTCGGCTTGGCCAGTTTCATCGAAAGCCATGACAACGACCGCAGCGCCATAAGCCATGCACAAGCGCGCGTGGTGCAAAAACGCCTCTTCGCCTTCTTTCATCGAAATCGAATTCACGATGGGCTTGCCCGAAACGCATTTCAGCCCAGCCTCAATCACGCTCCATTTGGAACTGTCGATCATTAACGGCACGCGGGCGATGTCGGGTTCTGCCGCGATGCGCTTGATGAAAGTGGTCATCGCTTCATGCGCGTCCAGCAGGCCTTCATCCATGTTGATGTCGATAATCTGCGCGCCATTTTCGACTTGGTCGCGCGCAACCTCAACGGCAGCTTCATAATCGCCAGCAAGGATCAGTTTTTTGAACTTGGCACTGCCAGTGACATTGGTGCGCTCGCCGATATTGACGAAGCGGGAAGAGGAAATAATGGGGGACATTTTTGTTCTGCTTTATAAGGCTTAGGCGGCCATGATGAAGGGTTCGAGCCCCGCTAGCCGTGTCACTATATCCGCCTTGGGAATGGCACGTGGCGCACGGTCCGCAGCCGCCTTGGCGATTGCGGCGATATGCGCAGGCGTGGTGCCACAACAGCCGCCGACGATATTCACCAGCCCATCGTCAAGCCATTGGCCAATCAATTGCGCCGTGGTCTCAGGCAGTTCATCATATTCGGCAAGATCATTAGGCAGGCCTGCGTTCGGATATGCCATGACCAGCGTATCGGCTTGCTTGGACAATGCGGCCAGATGCGGACGCAGCAGATCTGCACCGAACGAACAATTCAACCCGATTGTCAGTGGTTTGACATGCCGGATCGCAGCCCAGAATGCTTCTACCGTATGGCCGGACAGATTACGGCCGGCCATGTCAGTGATGGTCATCGATATCATCAACGGCACATCGCGCCCGCAGGCCGCAGCAGCCTCTTGCGCAGCCATCGCAGCACATTTGGCGTTGAGCGTGTCGAAGATGGTTTCGATCAACAGGAAATCGACGCCGCCTTCGATCAGCGCGTCGCATTGTTCGCGATAGACTTCTTTCAGATAGTCGAAGTCTATTTCACGATAGCCCGGATCGTTGACGTCGGGCGACAAGGACAAGGTTTTATTGGTTGGGCCAACCGATCCAGCGACGAACCGCTTTATGCCATCCTTCGCCTCCACAGCCTCGCAACACGCGCGGGCGAGCTTCGCCGACTCTATGTTGAGCTGCCGCACCAAATGTTCGCAGCCATAATCGGCCATGCTGATCTTGGTTGCGCTGAAGGTGTTGGTCTCGATCATATCAGCACCCGCCTCCAGATAGGCGCTATGGATTGCGCCAACGACATCAGGACGGGTGATAGACAACAGGTCGTTATTGCCCTTTTGATCATGCGTCAGCTCAAGGTCGCCGCGATAATCAGCCTCAGACAATTTATAACCTTGGATCGCAGTGCCATAGCCACCGTCGAAAACGAGTATCTGTTGTGCCGCACGGGCGACAAAGGTTTCTCGCGCGCTCATGCTGCTGCCTTTTGTGCTACAGTGGCTGGCCGCTTGCCCAGTAAATGGCAAATCGCGTAGGACAATTCCGCGCGGTTCAGGGTGTAGAAATGAAATTCCCGGACGCCGCCTGCATATAATTTCCCGCACATTTCTGCCGAGACAGTGGCGGCCACCAATTGCCGTGCGGACGGATGGTCATCCAATCCATTGAACACATCCGCCATCCAGTTGGGAATAGCTGTGCCCGTCAACTGCGACATGCGCGTAATCGCCGCAAAGTTCGACACTGGCATAATACCCGGCACGATCTCCGCATCGATGCCGGCCGCAGCAGCCGCATCGCGGAAACGGAAGAAAGTTTCGGGTTCAAAAAAGAATTGCGTAATCGCGCGGCTGGCACCGGAGCCCAGCTTGCGCTTCAAAAAATCAATGTCTGACGCAGCAGACAAGGCCTCTGGATGGGTTTCGGGATAGGCGCTGACCGATATTTCAAACGGGTGCAGTTTGCGCAAACCTTCGACCAGTTCCGCAGCGCTGGCATAGCCGTCGGGATGCGGCACAAATTGTCCGTCGGAGCCTGGCGCGTCCCCGCGCAGCGCGACGATATGGCGGACCCCTGCTTCCCAATAGGCGTTGGCGACATCGGCAATTTCGCCCTTGGATGCCTCGACGCAGGTTAAATGCGCGGCCGCCGGAATATCGGTCTCGCGGGCAATGCGCGCCACTGTGTTATGTGTGCGTTGGCGGGTTGTGCCGCCTGCACCATAAGTGACCGAAACAAAGCGTGGACCCAACGGTGAGAGAGTGACGACCGATTCCCATAATTGCTCTTCCATCTTTTCCGTTTTGGGCGGGAAGAATTCGAAACTGATCTCGCAATTACCGGCAAGCTCAGCAAAAAGGGGGGAGGCAACAGCTCGGCTTGCCTCCTGCATCTGTGCAAGGGGAAGAATCATGCGACAATCCTTAAATTGTTTTTTGGGCTGATATTATCTGCCGGACGCGGCTGCAAGGCAGACAGCTTTTCGCCCATCCAGACTTTAACCACCAGTTCGCCAGCCTCAAGCGCAGTTTGGTGCACCATCTGCAGGCCGTGACTGATAAATGCTTTTCGCATGAAATCATCGGAAAAGCCTAGCCGGGCATGGGCATGTACCGTGCGTAACTCCTCCAGATCGTGCGCTGCAAAATCAACGATGACGAGCCGGCCACCCGGCGCAAGCGTGCGGATCGCTTCGGCGATAACGGCTTCGGGGTGCTGCGCATAATGCAGGACCTGGTGGAAGATGACGGTGTCGAATTCACCATCCCCCAGTGGCAACATGTTAAAGTCGCCAAGCTTTATGTCGATTTTACTCGCGGTCTCCGGGTGTAAGTTGGCAATTTTTGCGCGTGCAAGCCGAAGCATTTCTGGGCTGCTATCGATCGCCACAAGTCGGCTGGAATCCGCCGCAAACAATTCGACAATGCGCCCCGTGCCCGTGCCGACATCAAGGACTTGGCCTAATGGTGCACTGTGCAGAACTTGCGCCAAGCGTGCTTCAACTTCCGAATCGGCAATGTGCAATGATCTGAGCGAGTCCCACTCTTCCGCATGCGCCGCAAAATAATGTGCCGCCATGTCCGTGCGCGCGTTGCGGACTTCATCAAGTCGAAGCAGGTCCCGCTGGAACGCCTTTGCCTGCGACACATCCGCCTCTGCCAATAATGATGAAAGCGGGCCGTTCGTTAACAGGCCGCTTGGCCTCAGGAATACCCAGCTTCCCTCCTTACGACGCTCCAAAAGCCCAGATTCATCCAAAATCCGGATATGCCGGGAAACGCGCGGCTGACTCTGGTCGAGTATCTGGACCAACTCGCCCACAGACAGCTCCAGCCGAAGCACCAGAAACACGATTCGTAACCGCGTAGGATCGGCTAAAGCCCGCATGATATTTAACAAACTGATCATTTGAAATAGATATAAAGAATTCTTTATATAAAGTCAACCCGCACAAATTAGCCATATTTTCTACTGTTATAGTAGACATAAGCCCCAAACAGCTATGCAACATATTGTCAGAATGAAAAAGCGCATTGCCAGCGAATTATGAACGGGCTAGAGGGCTTTTCGCAGGCAAGCTGCAAGTATTGTAGCGTGCCTGTCAGGTTTTCATAAGTTTTGCTAGGGGGTTTCCCATATGAAGAAAATTGCTGTATCTCTCGTTCTTGCCGCTTCGCTCGGTTTGGCCGCTTGCTCAGGTGCTGAAGAAGCAACCACAGAAGCAACCACAGAAGCAACCACAGAAGCTGCTGATGCCGCTGTTGAAGGCGCTGAAGTAGCTACCGATGCTGCTGCTGCAACTGAAGCCGCTGCAACCGACGCTGCTGCAACTGACGCTGCTGCACCTGCCGATGCGGCCGCTGCTGCTGGTGCACCTGCAGAAGCTGCGAAAGAAGCTGCGAAGTAATATTCGCGCTTTCTAAGCGAAAGCATTTTGAAAAGGGCTGTCCTGTTTACAGGGCGGCCCTTTTCTTTGTCTGCGGCAATTTCTATGTCGGGGGCCCTTTTCCTTATCGGCGGTAACGGGCTGGACCATGTCTTTGGCAACCCGAATGCGCGGCTATGATTATTGTCCGTGATATGTGGCGATCGTACGCGACACGAACTGCATGAATGACATGCGTTGCGGAATAGGCGCGGTTGTGCTGCCCATCATAACGGCCACGGCATAGCGCGTGCCGTCAGGCGCCGTCATTATCCCGATATCATTATAGCCCGTTGAAACCGGAGGCAGAATTTGCCCTGTCCCCGTCTTGTGTACAAACTGCCAACCTGCTGGCACACCAGCCCTCAACCGGTTTGGACCGCTGGATGTGCGTGACATTATCCCCAAAATTAGGCGCGTCGATGAAGCAGAGAGCAGCTCGCCTTTAGCCAATTTCGCAAGCGCACGGACTATCGCCTCGGGACTTGCGCCGTCGACGGGATCAGCAAGATAGCGATCTAACGCTGCTTTGCGCGTCGCCGCTGGAACCTCTGCACGCGCAGCGTAAAAGCGGCGTCCAATGGCATATTCTTGACGCCACTCCAGCCCGGCTATCGCGCTTTGCATCAAACGCTCACCAGGACCAAAACGGATGGCACCCAGTTTTTTGCGCAGCAGGAAATTCTGCACAGCCTGCGGACCACCTGCTGTACGCAACAGAGAATCATTGGCGGTGTTGTCGCTGCCGATAATCGCTTGTTCGAGCAGCGAGAGCACCGTCACTTCGATCTCGCCATTGGCGATAACGCGATCGCGAATGGGTTGATGAAAGACCGCAAGGTCATCGCGCGTAATACGTACTTTTTGGTCCAGCCGAAGCTTATTTTGGTCGACCAAGTCCAAAATCGTCAGCGCCACCCATGTTTTGGATACGCTTTGCTGGGGAAATAGCGCGTCAACGCGTTTGCCGGTTAGCCATTCGCCACCATCGATACGCATAATAGCTACGCCTGTGCGGCCTGGGAAAATACGCCATTGGTCGTTCAGCAGATTTTCAAGTCCCAAAGGTGCGCGGACCACCGCTGGGCGGACTTGAGCGGCTGGTGCAGCTTGCTTTTGCGCGGGCAGCGCGATTGGCGCTGGCTGTGTTCGTGATGGTGCGCGCTCTGCAGCGACACATGCCGACAGCACGGACAGCATAGCCAATGAGATTATGCTTTTGCGACGCGCGCCTTGAACGCATGTTTCCCAAGTTTTTGCTATTTGCACCATGCAGAAGTGATAAAGCAGCCCCTGGGTGGAGAACAGCGATTACAGATATATTGCGACGAACGATTCTTCAGCGTCGACGAAATGAGGAAGTATGGCCCAGCAGGGTTGAAATTGGTTACTATTGACGCAAAATTGGTCGGGCCGATTAAATAGCCTATCCGCGACCGCGATAGGGCTGAACACCTTGGTCGGGCAACCACAGACCCTTGGGCGGTTCGCCGGATTGCCAGAACACATCAATCGGGATGCCGCCGCGCGGATACCAATAGCCACCAATGCGTAACCAATGCGGTTTCATCTCCGAGAAAAGACGCTGGCCGATGCCAACGGTGCAATCTTCATGGAAAGCAGCGTGGTTACGGAATGAACCCAAAAACAGCTTCAACGATTTCGATTCGACGATCGTCACATTTGGCGCATAATCGATGACCAAATGCGCAAAGTCCGGCTGCGCCGTAACCGGGCAAAGCGACGTGAATTCAGGCACGGCAAAGCGCGCAAGATACAGCGTGTCCGGGCGCGGATTAGGAACATAATCAAGTTGCGCCTCTTCAGGCGTTTGGGGAAGCGCGCTTTGCGCACCAAGAAATTTGGGCTTTAATGTGTCAGTCATGATCGCGCATTTAGCGGTTTCGCCGCGCGAAGCAAACGAGTGATGTCAGATATCGCCAATGGATTGGGAATAAATAGGTCCTGACCCTAAGCCCCGTCTTTCTTGAAACCCTGTATCGCCCTTGCATGCGCGCCGCGCTATAGCCCCGCTATGACCATTCTCATTCCCATATTTGGTGACCAGCTAAGCCATGGCCTGTCTTCTTTGGCTGGGCAGGACAAAAAAGCATGCGTCATCTTGATGGCGGAGGTGGACGAAGAAACTGAATATGTGCCGCACCATAAATCCAAAATGGCGTATATTCTGTCCGCCATGCGCCACCATGCTGAGGATCTGCGCAGCGCAGGTTGGACCGTCGATTACGTAAAACTGACCGAGGCCGAAAACAGCGGTAGCTTCACCGGCGAAGTTGCGCGCGCAATTGAGCGGCACAAAGTCTCCACACTGCGCGTGACTGAGGCGGGCGAATGGCGCGTAAAGGCCATGCTCGATAGCTGGCCCGACCGTTTTGATATTCCGGTGACAATCCTGCCCGACGACCGGTTTTTGTGCACGCATGGCGAATTTGAAAACTGGGCCAAAGACCGCAAGCAGTTGCGCATGGAGTATTTTTATCGCGATATGCGCCGCAAGTCCGGCCTGCTCATGAACGGAGATGCGCCCGAAGGTGGGCAATGGAATTTTGACGCAGAGAACCGCAAGCCCGCCAAGCGCGATCTGACGATGCCAAAGCCCCTGCATTTTGCGCCCAATGTCGTGACGCAAGACGTCATCGAGATGGTAGAGAGCCGTTATGGCGACAATATCGGACAGACGGCCAATTTTGGCTTTGCCGTGACCCGTGAAGATGCGTTGAAGCAGCAAAAGCATTTCCTGGCGCATGCTTTGCCGAATTTTGGCGATTATCAGGACGCGATGCTTACTGGCGAGCCGTTTTTATGGCACTCGATCCTCTCGCCTTATATCAATTCCGGCTTGCTTGACCCACTTGAGCTGTGCCGCGCGGTTGAGGTGCAATATCAGGCGGGAAAGGTTCCGATCAACGCCGCCGAGGGCTTTATTCGCCAAGTCATTGGCTGGCGCGAATATGTACGCGGAATTTATTGGTATGCTGGCCCCGAATATGTCGAGAGCAACGCCCTTGACGCAACGCGGCTACTGCCCGAATTTTACTGGACGGGCAAAACCGACATGCTTTGCCTGTCGCAAGCCATTGGCCAGACAATCGCGCATAGCTACGCGCATCATATCCAGCGACTGATGATCACCGGCAACTTCGCTCTGCTGGCAGGGCTTAACCCCAAGCAAGTGCATTTATGGTATCTCGCGGTCTATGCCGATGCCTATGAATGGGTGGAATTGCCCAACAGCCTTGGGATGAGCCAGTTTGCCGATGGCGGCATGTTGGCGTCAAAACCTTATGCGGCAAGCGGTGCCTATATCAACCGCATGTCCGATTATTGCACAAATTGCCGTTATGACGTCAAGCAACGCGTTGGACCAAAAGCGTGCCCGTTCAACGCGTTATACTGGGAATTCATCGCCCGGAACGCAGGCAAGCTGTGCAAAAACCCACGCATGGCGATGCCATACAAAAATTGGGAGCGGATGGCGGACGCAGATAAAGTAAAGCTTCGCAGCCATGCGCAGCAGTTTCTGGAAACACTTGGATAGTTTGAAAAAGCAGCTTATCCCCTCGCAACAAGAATCACAAATACGGGCAAGGACTAAATCATGGAATTGTTAGTAAGCACCGATTGGTTAGCGAGCGAAATCGGCGCGTCCGACCTTCGCGTGGTCGATGCAACATGGTTCATGCCCGATGCGGGCCGCAATGCGCAGGCCGAATATGAAGGTGGGCATATTCCATCGGCCGTGTTCATGGACCTAGAGGAACTCGCTGACGCAAATAGCAGCCTGCCAAACACTTTGCCGCCGCCTGAAAAATTCGCAAGCCGCATGCAATCGCTCGGGCTTGGGGACGGCAGCCGTATCGTGGTGTATGATGACAGCCCTTTCAAGTCTGCCGCCCGCGCTCGTTGGATGCTCACGCTTTTCGGCGCACATGCTGTGGCAATCCTCGATGGCGGCATTGCCAAATGGAAAGCGGAAGGTCGCCCGCTCGAAACCGGCAAACCCACTTTGCGCCATCGCCACTTTACCGTGTGGAAAGATGACAAGGCCGTGCGTAGCAAGGCTGACCTGCTGGCAAATTTGCATAGCAAGGACGCAGATGTCGTCGATGCGCGCGGTGCTGGCCGCTTTACCGGCGAAGAGGCCGAGCCACGGCCTGAAATGGCGTCCGGGCATATTCCGGGCAGCCGCAACCTGCCTTTTGGGAAGCTATTCAATGCAGATGGCACATGGAAGCGCGGTGATGAACTTGCCCAAGCATATGCCGATGCAGGCGTTGACCTCAGCAAGCCGATGATCACCACCTGCGGTTCAGGCATGACCGCAGCGGTAATCCTGTTCGGCGCGCAGATGACCGGCAAGACGGACGTCGCATTATATGACGGCAGCTGGTCCGAATGGGGCCTCGATAAGGACACCCCAAAAGCGCAGGGTGCGGCTTGAGTTCTGACAAGCCCCAGAAGCCAGCTACCAAAACAGTCACTGCAGGGCGAAGCAGCTCGTTAACCGGCCCAGTCGTCAACGTGCCTGTCTGGCGCGCCAGCACGCATTTATATGAGAACGTAGCTGCGTTGGAGGCAGGCAAGACGGGCAATCAAGACGGCCGCTTTTTCTATGGCCGCCGTGGCTCGCCAACGCAATGGTCGCTGGCCGAAGCGCTCACCGAAATGGAACCCGGCGCGCATGGTACGATGCTATATCCATCGGGTGTAGCCGCCATTGCTTGCGCGTTACTGTCCGTTTTGAAGAGCGGTGACGTCCTGTTAATGACCGACAATGCTTATGACCCAAGCCGTTCGTTGGCGGACGGTTTTTTGAAGCGTTTCGGTGTGGAAACACGCTATTTCGATCCGCTTACCGCTGATTATGACACGCTGTTTTGTGGTCGCACCAAAGCGACCTTGTTGGAGTCGCCGGGAAGCCTGACCTTTGAGGTTCAAGACATTCCCGCCATTTGCGCAGCGGCCAAAAAACACAATATTGTCACTTTGCTCGATAACACTTGGGCGACATCTTATTTCCACACTGCGCTCGACAAGGGCGTTGATATGGCGATCCTATCGTGCACCAAATATATTGTGGGCCATAGCGACGTCATGATGGGCAGCGTCACCACGCATGCAAAATATTGGCCGCGATTGCGCCAAACCGCGCAGCAACTTGGCCAGACAGTGTCACCCGACGATGCCTATCTCGCCAGTCGCGGCCTGCGGACATTGTCGGTGCGGATGAAGGCACATGAGGCCTCCGCACTAAAGATCGCCACATGGTTACATACACAGCCAGATGTTGCGGGGGTATTCCACCCCGCGCTGCCCGACTGTCCGGGGCATAACATTTGGAAGCGCGACTTTACTGGCGCGTCGGGCCTGTTCTCGTTCATCTATAAAGGTGACGCCGCAACCGCAGCCACCTTTGTAGATGCACTCGGCCTATTCGGCATTGGCTATAGCTGGGGCGGCTTTGAAAGCCTTGCTTTGCCCGTCTACCCGGAAAAATACCGGTCAGCAGTGCCTTGGGACAAGGAAGGCACCCTCATCCGCTTGCAAATCGGGCTGGAAGATACCGACGATTTGATAGCTGATCTTGCGGCAGCCTTTATTGCGGCACGCCTTGCGTAAGCCTCAGCGTGTCGGCACGGGCACGTCCCCAGAATAATCGTAAAATCCGCGCTTCACCTTGCGGCCATACCATCCGGCCTCAACATATTTTTGCAGCAAGGGCGCAGGACGGAACTTTGGGTCGCCCGTCGATTGAAACAGCACATTGGTGATTTCAAGACAGGTATCGAGCCCGATAAAATCCGCCAAGGTCAACGGCCCCATGGGGTGATTGAGGCCAAGCTGGCAGGCGGTATCAATATCGCACATGTTGGCAACGCCTTCGCCAAGCGCAAAGATGGCTTCGTTGATCATAGGCATCAACACGCGGTTGACGATAAAGCCCGGCGCATCATTGGCAAAAACCAATTGCTTGCCAAGCGCTTCGCCATATTGGCGCACAACGTCGACGGTGGCGTCCGTCGTCGCAAGCCCACGGATGATTTCAATCAGGCCCATGACGGGCACGGGATTGAAGAAATGGACGCCAATAAAGCGTTTCGGGTCAGGCGACGCCTGCGCCAAACGGGTAATCGGGATGGACGATGTGTTCGATGCCAATACAGCCTGATGGCCAAGGATTTTGCCCACAGCCTCAAATATCTTGCGCTTGATGTCCTCGCGCTCCGTCGCCGCTTCGATGATCAGCCCAGCATCTGCCATCGGTTCATAGCTGGCGACAGGCTCAATCCGCGACAACATTGTGTCGGCCTCGACCTGCCCCATTTTCTCTTTGGCGACCAAACGGGCCAAGGCGCTAGCAATGCTGGCTTTGCCAGCTTCGGCCTTGGCCAGATCAAGGTCGGACAGATAGACATGGTAGCCAGCAGCAGCGCTCACTTGCGATATGCCTGCACCCATTTGACCCGCCCCGATAACACCAACTGCACGCATTTTTTCACTCCGATTTTGCATATCTCCGGGCTCTAGCGAACCCCAGGCCCAAGCGCCAGCCTTGCGCTTGTCTTATGCCTTTGGCACGCGCACCGGCAAGGGCATCGCAAGCTTGGGCTAGCGTTTCCATCGAATTCCACTTAAGCACGGCGTAAATCCTCCAGAATCAAGGCAGAAAGTCGTTTAGCCATGTCCACACCCGTTCGTCATGCACCGCTTAAAGTGGGCCTCGCTGGACTTGGAACCGTGGGCAGTGGTGTCATTCGCCTGATTGAAGAAAATGCGGCGCTTATTGCACGCAGGGCCGGCCGCGAGATTAAGATTGTAGCTATCACCGCGCGTGACCGGACACGGGATCGCGGCGTTGATCTGTCGCCTTATCGCTGGGTCGACGACATGGGTGCGCTTGCGACCGCGGAAGATATTGACGTTGTGGTTGAGCTCGTCGGGGGATCCGATGGTCCTGCCCTGACCTTGGCCCGTGAAACTTTGTCCAACGGACGCGCTTTGGTGACCGCCAACAAGGCGATGATCGCGCATCATGGTTTCGAGCTTGCGGCATTGGCGGAGAACAAGCAGGCGGCGCTGAAATTTGAAGCGGCTGTTGCCGGAGGTATTCCTGTCATTCAAGGTCTGCGCGATGGTGCAGCCGCCAACCGCATTGACCGAGTCTATGGCATTCTCAATGGCACATGTAATTTCATCCTGTCCAGTATGGAGCGCGACGGGCTGGATTTTGCGCAGGTTCTTGCCGATGCGCAGGCCAAGGGCTTTGCCGAAGCCGATCCGTCGTTCGACATTGACGGGATCGATGCTGCGCATAAGCTTTCCATTCTTGCGTCGTTAAGCTTTGGCTCTGTCATCGACTTTGGCGGAGTTGAGGCGCGCGGCGTGCGCAAAATCCTAGCGGCCGACATCGCGCAGGCCAAAACCTTGGGCTATCGTATACGGCTGATTGGCCTTGCTGAAATTGACGGCGACAATGGATCGTCGACTATTTTTCAGCGTGTTGAGCCGTGCCTTGTGCCTTTAAGCCACCCGCTCGCAGTTGTCACAGGCGCAACCAACGCCGTCGTCGCAGAGGGCAATTTCTCGGGCCGTTTGCTGTTCCAAGGCGCAGGTGCAGGCGACAAGCCAACAGCATCAGCGGTCGTTGCCGATTTGGTCGATATTGCGCGCAAGGAAACCGGCCCTGCATTCTCCATGCCGTCGGCTGAACTTGAAAAGCTGCCGCGCGCAGCCTCGGCGCACCGGATCAGCAAAACCTATTTGCGCATGTTGGTGGCCGACCGGGTCGGTGTGCTCGCAGAAATCACTGCAGCGATGCGCGATGCGGGGCTGTCGATTGAAAGCCTTATCCAAACCGAGGCAAGTGACGATGGTTCGGCGTTGATTGCCATGGTCACGCATGCCGGGCCAGAACAAGCCATCAGCGATACCATTGGTGCTTTGGCAACCTCGGACAGCTTGCTTGGCGAGCCGATGGTTATGCACATTTTGGGCGAATGATCAGGGCGGGGCGTTCTCGCCGTTGGTGACAATCATATCAGGTTCAGGCAGTCCTTTGAGGACCTCCTCAAGCGGAATGGCGACTATTGGGACATAGCCGAAACTCGCGCTAGCGCCCTTCATGTAAATCTTGCAGTTAGTATCACCGCGCAAACATGCCGGAGGTAGAAAGTACCACGGCAGCAACAAGTAATCTCGACATTTGGCTACACCTTCCCTATCGGAACCGCAGTGCCGACCTAAACGCCCCAGATGCCGAAATTTCTTTCCCCAGAAACCCGATATTTCAAATAGCTAGGAAATTCAGATGACTACCGCAAGCCAAATCCTCGACCGCGTCCTTGTTTTGGAAATGGTGCGCGTGACTGAGGCTGCAGCTATCGCAGCGGCGAAGCTTATTGGTCGCGGCGATGAGAAGGCAGCTGATGCCGCCGCCGTCGAAGCGATGCGCGCCGCCCTGAACGAATTATATATGGATGGAACCGTCGTCATCGGTGAAGGCGAGCGGGACGAAGCGCCGATGTTGTTCATTGGTGAAAAGGTTGGATCGGCGATTGGCACTGGCCCCAAAATTGACATCGCCCTGGATCCTTTGGAGGGCACAACCATCACCGCAAAGGCCGGCCCGAACGCACTGGCCGTTCTGGCTGTGGCCGAAGAGGGCAATCTGTTGAACGCGCCTGATGTCTACATGGACAAGATCGCAATTGGCCCCGGCTATTCCCCCAACATCGTCAACCTCGACAAAACGGTTGCTGAAAATGTGAATGCAGTTGCCAAGGAAAAGGGCGTAGCTCCAGACGAACTTATCGTTTGCGTACTCGACCGCCCCCGCCATGAAAAGCTGATCGCCGAGCTGCGGGCGCTTGGCTGTGGCGTGATGCTGATCCCCGATGGCGACGTTGCGGGTGTCATAGCAACAACCAATCCCGATACCACCGTCGACATCTATATGGGCAGCGGTGGTGCGCCAGAAGGTGTGCTGGCGGCAGCGGCCCTGCGCTGTGTCGGCGGCCAGTTCAAGGGCCGCCTGCTGTTCCGCAACGACGATGAACGGTCGCGCGCGCGCAAATGGGGAATTGAGGATCTCGACAAGATTTACGATCTGGAAGAGCTCGCAAAAGGTGACTGCATTTTTGCAGCGACTGGTGTCACCGACGGTTCGTTGCTCGCTGGCGTCAAAACTTTACGCGATGGCCGGGTCACTACAGAAACCGTCGTGATGCGCGCCTCATCGGGCACCGTCCGCTGGGTCAAGAGCGAGCATCGGAAAGCAGACCATCTCGGCTGATATTCAGTAAATACCCATTTGCAGACCCGTCGCGATTTGCGCGCCCATGTCCGCTGCCGCCGATAGATCCGCAACATCAATAGTTTTGGGCGATAATATCGCCGCTTGCGTCTGGGCATGCGTGCAGACAATCACACTTGGCAGTATTTGTCGCAGCCGCCAGCCCGTCGCGATCCGCTCGGCCTGCGCAACAGCATTGCGTCCGTCGGACCCGGCACACACGATCATCGCATAAGCCCGCCCGTTCAATGCGCCAAGGCACGGATTATAGCATCGGTCGAAAAAGCTTTTCATGCCCCCGCTGATCGCCGCCAGATTTTCCGGGAACAGGAATAGATAGCCGTCCGCCGCCAACATATGTTCAGGGCCAGCCTCTGCTGCGTTCAGCATCAGCACATCCGTGCCCTGCGCCCGCCGCGCGCCATCATAGGCGGCCTGCGCCAGGGCTTCAGACCCACCCGTCATACTGTGCCAGATTATTGCCAATTGCCGCATCCCCCCTTGCTAGCACCAGCAGCGGGCCATAGGGAAGTATGATGAAGCCAGTCCTCGACATTAATCACTCCATCCTTGAACAAGCGTGGCATTGGCGGGGCAGCGGCACCGATGGCCGTGACCCGGACTTTCAGCCCGATGATCTGGTTACTCAGTTGCTGATGGCGCGCGGGGTCGCGCGCGATGATATTGAGCGGCACCGCAACCCGACCATCCGCAACTTCATGCCCGACCCGTCGATCTTTCAGGATATGGAGAATGCGGCGCTTCGGCTCGCACAGGCAGTTGAGGAAAAGGAGCAAATCACCGTCTATGGTGATTATGACGTCGATGGCGCGACCAGCGCGGCTTTGCTCATCCGCTTGCTGCGCAATTTGGGGCTGAACGCAGGCTATTATATCCCGGACCGCTTGATGGAGGGCTATGGCCCCTCCGGCGAAGCCTTGGTCCGTATTGGCGACGGCGGCAGCCGCTTAATCGTCACCGTCGATTGCGGAGCGATGGCCTATGACGCCTTGTCGCAGGCCAAAGCTGCAGGGCTTGAGGTCATCGTCGTCGACCATCATAAATGCGCCTCAGAGCTTCCTGAGGCCTTTGCCTTGGTAAACCCCAACCGCCTCGACGAAACCGACGCGGCGGCGTCCCACGGGCATCTGGCAGCGGTTGGGGTGGCGTTCCTTTTGGGGGCGGCGTTGATCCGCACGCTGCGCACCCGTGGCTATTTTGCCACTCGGCCCGAACCCAAAATCATGGAGCTACTCGATATCGTAGCCTTGGGCACCGTGGCCGATGTGGCGCAGCTGCGCGGGCTGAACCGCGCATTTGTTGCGCAAGGGCTGAAGGTCATGGCCGCGCGCCGCAACATAGGTCTGTCTGCGCTCATTCAAGCGAGCCGTCTAACTCGCGCCCCGATATGCTCTGACCTTGGCTTTGCCTTGGGTCCACGCATAAATGCCGGCGGCCGCGTCGGCAAATCTGACCTTGGCGTGCGCTTGCTGATCACTGAAGATGCGGTCGAGGCACAAGACATCGCGATGGAGCTTGACCGCCTGAATGAAGAACGCCGCGCGATTGAATCGGTGGTGCAGGAGCAGGCCGAGGCCATGTTGGCCGGACAACATAACCGCGCGGTGGCGTTGTTATCGGGCGAAGGCTGGCATCCCGGTGTCATTGGCATCGTTGCTGGCCGCATCAAGGAAAAGACGGGCAAGCCATCGATCGTCATTGCCGTCGACGAAAATGGTGTTGGCAAAGGATCGGGTCGGTCTATCGCAGGCGTTGACCTAGGCGCGGCCATCATTGCGGCGCGCGAGGCTGGATTGCTCGTCGCAGGCGGTGGCCACGCCATGGCGGCGGGCCTAACAGTCGCACGCGACAAAATTGATGCCTTGGCCGATTGGCTCGACGCGCGACTGGCAACAGATGTCGCCAACGCATCGGGGGCCAAGGCGTTGCTGATCGACGCCATTGTCGCGCCGCGCGGCCTGAACCCCATTTTTGTCGACGCCATGGAGTCCGCTGGACCTTATGGCATGGGCTGGCCCGGGCCGCGGGTGGTCACTGGGCCATTGCGGATTATCAAATGCGATATTGTCGGCAAGGACCATGTCCGCGCCATCGTTGCAGGCGACGATGGCCAGTCGTTCAAAGCCATGGCATTTCGTCAGGGCGAAACCGTTCTTGGCCAGACCATGCTCCATGCCGATCGCGGTCGCCGCTACTGGTTCGCCGGCCGCGCCAAGACCGATGACTGGGGCGCAACGCCAAAAGCCGAGCTGCATGTCGACGACATTGCCTTTGCCGACTGAACTTGCGCCAACTTGGCCTTGACGAGTGCGGCACGAATCCGTAAAGGCGCGGCTCGCCAAGCGATTGGCCCCTTCGTCTAGCGGTTAGGACGCGGCCCTTTCACGGCTGAAACACGGGTTCGATTCCCGTAGGGGTCACCAAGTCCAAAGTATTAATGACTTAGGGTGGCAGAACGCACCATTTTATCACAGCAGCGTTATCACGCATTTCTAGCGATTGTTTCACAGTAAGATAACAGATGCAGGTGGCGGGGTCACTCCGACTGAAATCGCACACAGCTCGTCGAGCGACGATTTGAAAAGCAATCAGTCGATAGAGTTATTAAAAGCGGCCAATAACTGAACACAATTGCCAGCCCCTCGCATTAGCTCGCTAAGGCGCTCCTGAGGCTTGATAGGGGGCATTTGGTTAGTGACTTATTCAATTAACCGGCGCGGTTGTAACGAGCTTAAAGAGCGTTAGCTGATGTGGCAGCGCGTTCGTAAGAATGGCGCCGCTACTGGGAATCCTGCCTCCCCGACCATTTTCTTCAATTACTGAAGCTTTGTATTATCCTTATTTTTGATCGGGCATATTTTTCAGCAAGCACATAGCAAGCACCAATAGGAATGCGGTGGGCGCGTCTTGCGCCGAATTCGCATTGGTACCAGGATGGAATTGTTATGACACTAGGCTGTTTGGAACTGCGGTCACTTTGATGTGACTAAATACAAAAATTGTTGCTGTAGTTGTCGGACCCCCCGGTGTGTAGGGCCAAGAGCCCTGTGATTGTCACGGGCTACTTCCGTGAGAAATTTTATACTGCGAGCTGTCGGGCACGTTCCAGCCACTTAAAGGTGCAGGCTCTGAACTTGGCTCGGCGGCAGCACCAAAGCGGTGGTCCTGCGGCCCGCCAGCGGGCACAACGCGTACCAACGCTCCCCTGCATATGGCAAGGATATGCGGGTGATGCCATGATAACACCCTTTGCTATTCGATCTGCTCAACGCTCTCCAAAAGACTGATCGACCGTCTTGATGATTGGCTTCAGCAAGTGTCCGTCGTCAGAACATTTGGCACTGATGGCTGCGTAAATTAACGGAGCATTGGCCTCATCAGTTGGGTTGATATTAAGCGGCCAGCTTGCGGTGTTGCAAGCGCCGATATTCGATGGTCTGTCGTTTTGTCCTTTCGCGTTGTTGGATGATGGCTTGCGCCCTGCCGAAGTAGGCATCGGCAGGTGTGACGTTGTTCAGGCTCTCGTGATAGCGCTGATGGTTGTAATGCTCGACGAACGCTTCGATCTGTTGCTCAAGGTCGCCTGGCAGGAAGTAGTTTTCGAGTAGGATGCGGTTCTTGAGTGTCTGGTGCCAGCGTTCGATCTTGCCCTGTGTTTGCGGATGCATCGGTGCGCCGCGCACATGGCTCATCTTGTTGGCTTCGATATACTCCGCCAGTTCGCCCGCGATATAGCTGGGACCATTATCGCTGAGCAACCGCGGCTTGTGCTGAACCGTCGCATGATCGCAGCCCGATGCTGCCAGGGCCATGTCCAGCGTGTCGGTGACATCCTCGGCCCGCATATTGCTGCACAGCCTCCATGCGATGATATAGCGCGAGAAGTCGTCGAGTACGGTCGACAGGTACATCCAGCCCCAGCCAATGATCTTGAAGTAGGTGAAGTCTGTCTGCCACATCTCGTTGGGACGGGCGGTCTTTGTGTGGAACTCATTGGCTGCCTTCACAACAACATAGGCCGGACTGGTAATCAGGTCATGAGCCTTTAAAAGCCTGTAAACCGTCGCTTCTGACACGAAGTAACGCCGTTCGTCGGTGAACCGCCACGCCAGTTCACGCGGTGACAGCTCTGACTGCTCCAGGGCCAGATCGATGATCTGGTCATGGATTACCTTCGGGATACGGTTCCACACACGGGCCGGGCTTGATGGCTTATCGGCCAACGCTTCAGGCCCGCCTTCGAGATAGCGGTCATACCAGCGGTAGAAGGTCCGGCGGGCGACGCCCAGTTTATCGAGGGTCTGCTTGGCAGGCAGATGCGACTGCTCGACGATCCTGATGATCTCGAGCTTCTCAGGGGCGGGATACCTCATTCGTCGTCTCCCCCATCCGCTATCATGCTTTTTTTAAGCAGCCGGTTCTCAAGGGTCAGATCAGCCACGCACTCCTTCAGGGCACGCGCTTCACGGCGCAGGTCCTGCACTTCACCACTGGTCGCTGCACGGGCAGTATCACCCGCCAGACGCCGCTTGCCAGCTTCCATGAACTCCTTGGACCATGTGTAATATAGGCTCTGCGCGATACCTTCCTTGCGGCACAGCTCGGCTATGCTGTCATCACCGCGCAAGCCCTCAAGCACGATCCTGATCTTATCTTCGGCAGAAAAATGCCGACGGGTTGCACGCCGAATATCCTTCACGACACGTTCGGCAGAGGCCTTGGGTTGGCCAGAGTGTTTTGGTACCATCTATAATAGCCGCACCCCCATGGCCCACTTGCGCCATATTAACATCCATGGCAGTAAACCTTAATCGCGCAATTAAACAGGAATGAGACCCATGGCCCTTGCCCATAGCGAAGCTGCCAACCCGCATTGGGTGCCACGTACAAAGATTGGCGACCTGTCGCATATCCCGGGCGAAAATGGTCCGCCGATCGTTGGCACCACGTTTCGCGTGCTGCGCGATCCGCCCGGCTATGGCGCGCGCATGGTCAAAACCTATGGCAAGGTGTTCCGCACCAACGCCTTTGGAAATCCGACGGTCTCGTTGGTCGGCGCAGAGGCTAATGAGCTGTTGCTGTTTGACCGTGAAAAGCTGTTTTCGTCGGAGCAAGGTTGGGGCCCAGTCCTGAACCTTTTGTTCCCACGCGGATTGATGTTGATGGATTTCGACCATCACCGCATGGACCGCCGCGCATTGGGCATCGCGTTTAAGCCAGAGCCGATGCGCGCCTATACCCAAGACATGAACCGTATTTTTGCCGAGCAATTGAAGGATTGGCGCGGCGATATGCTATTCTATCCGGCGATCAAGCAACTGACGCTTGATATCGCGGCGAGCAGCTTCTTAGGGATTCCATTGGGGCCAGAGGCAGACAAGATTAACAAGGCATTTGTCGACATGGTGCAGGCATCGGTCGCGCCGATCCGGGCGCCCTTGCCCTTCACGCCGATGGGCAAGGGTGTGGCTGGCCGCAAATATCTCATCGATTATTTCGGGCCCCAAATCGCCGAACGCCGCCGCAACGAAAACCGGCAAGATATGTTCAGCCAATTCTGCCGGTCAAAACGCGAGGACGGCGAATATATGTCTGATGGCGAGCTGATCGACCACATGAACTTCCTGATGATGGCCGCGCATGATACGATTACGTCGTCGGTCACGTCGATGATCTGGTATCTTGCCAAGCATCCAGAGTGGCAGCAGAAATTGCGCGAAGAGTGCCTTGCGATTGGCCCTGCCGGATCGGACATCGCCTTTGCCGATCTCGATAAGTTCGAGCTGACAGAATATGCGTTTAAGGAATCGCTGCGCCTGATTTCGCCCGTGCCATCGATCCCGCGCCGCGCGCTGCGTGACTTTGATTTCATGGGCTACCATATCCCCAAGGGCACGTCGGTCAGCATCAGCCCGTCTTATGTCCATATGATGGAAGAGTATTGGCCAAACCCGCATGAGTTTGATCCCATGCGCTTCACGGCCGATAAGGTAAAAGCGCGGCATAAATATGCATGGGTGCCCTTTGGCGGCGGCGCACATATGTGCCTTGGCCTGCACTTTGCCTATATGCAGACCAAGCTGTTCATGCACCATTTGCTGACGTCGGTTAAGGTCGAAATTGCCGATGGTTATGAGCCCGATTGGCAGGCATGGCCGATCCCCAAGCCAAAGGATGGATTGAAGGTCCGGTTCACGCCTCTATAATGCGGGATTGCAAGCAGCGCCGACGGCACTAAAGCTGCGCGCTGCACGCATGGCCTATTCAGAACAGACAGATTGGAGCCGTGAAGACCTCCGGCGGCGCGGACTTGGCCTCGCTATCGCTTTGTTGCTTGAGGTCATCATCATATTGGCGATACTGAGCCTCAGCATGCGCTCCGGCGGGCCAGCGGCGGGCACACGCGGCCTTAGCACCTTCTCGCTTGCGGCAGAGGTGGAGTCGGCGTCTTCCGCTGAAAAGAGCGAAACGCAAACGCCCGTCACCCCAAAAGTACAAAGCGTCGTCACACCCCCAATTCCCCCGCCCCTGCTGCCGCCGGTCAACCCGGTCCAAGCGCCACCGCCCAGCCCGGATTTTATCAAGGTCAGCAAATCAGATCTTGACGCGATGGATCTGTCAAAATTGCCAGCGAGCGGCGGTGCTGGGTCGGGGGAGAGCAAGGGCAGCGGGCAAGGGGCCAAGGGTATGATGGGCCCAGGCCTTGGCCCAGGCGGCGCGCAGCTTTATCCTGTGGCGTGGCTACGCGAACCTTATGACAGCGAACTTACGCCCTATCTGGCTGCGGTTAAACGCATCCCGCGTGGCGCGTCGGCGGAAATCGCGTGCCGCATGATCGAACGAAACCGGGTTGAAAATTGCCAGATCATTGGCGAAAACCCCCGCGGCACAGGCCTTGCCAAGGCACTACGCCTCGCCGCGTGGCAATTCTTGGTCAAGCCTCCGCGCATCGACAACAAACCGCAACTGGGCGTATGGGTGCGGATACGTTTCGATTTCGGGGTAAGGGAGGTTGAGGGCGGCGGGGTTTCCGCAGAGTGATTATCTCGCCGGAAAAACCACTGTCGTCCCAGCGCAGGCTGGGACCCTTCACTCTGTCAGTCTAACCCGAAAGACGCGATAGGCTCCAGCCGGCGCTAGAGCGACGATGGGGTTTGCTACAAGGCTATTTGTTGACAAAGGGGGGCTAGCGCGCCACCCCATCACGTCCGCGAAGCAATCCAGCCGTCGACTTGCTCTTCCAATACATCGAGTGGCACTGGACCTTATTTCAGCAAAGTGTCGTGGAAGCCACGCACATCAAATTTCTTCCCAAGCGCCTTTTGCGCCTTGTCGCGCAGTTCGCTGATTTTCAGGCGGCCGACCATGTAGGCGGTCGCTTGGCCGGGATAGATGATGTAGCGTTCAATCGCCTTGACGATACCGCCCGATGCGTCGGCGCTATTGTCCTCGACATATTTGATCGCCTTTTCGCGCGTCCTGCGATTGTGGTGCAGGCCGCTATCGACGACCAAGCGAATCGCGCGGTGCAGTTCGAGTTGCAAACGCCCGAAATCGCGCGCCGGATCGGTATACAGGCCCATGTCCTTAGCGAGTTTCTCCGAATAGAGACCCCAGCCCTCGGAATAACTGTTCGCCGCCATAGGCGCGAATGACATCGCCAAGCATCTTACCGAGGAAGCGGACATCGGGGTTTTGCGAAATGGCTTGTGTGTTTTGACCGTTCATTGGGGGAATAACCCACATGGGCAAGGCTGGTGCAAGCAAATGCGGGCATCTTCACACGCGAATAGCTATTCCCCAATCACCTTCGAAAGCCGCGCGATTTCCGCATTCTGTTCTGCGACGTCCTCGGCCACTGGTCGCTGCGCCTCTGTCAGAAGCACCGCAATGTCGGCATCGCGCACGCCTGCCTCTGCTATCAACCCGTCAAAATCGCGCAAGGCGGCCACCGAATCGGACCGCATTTTGTCGAGCCGTGACAGCATAAGATGCGCGTTTACCCACGCCTCGCTTGCCGGCACGGTTCCTGCCGCCTGTGAAGCGGTAGACTGCACCGCAGGCAATCCGCGCAGATATGCGCTATGCGCCGACCTGTGCCGCGCTTGCAGCGCTTCGATTTTTGCAGCGAATTCACCCGATAACACAAATGCCGCAGCTGCCGAATCGCCGGGCGCAGTAATCGGCGCATCGGCCTCGTAACTCCGGGGCTCAAGCGAGGGAAATCCCCCCCCTCTCGTGCCACATGCGGCGAGGATCAGGAGCAGAAGCAACGGGAATGCGGGCTTGAAATTCAACATATCCGTCGTCTAAGCCTGCTTTGAGGCACATGCAAGCGCATCTCAGTGGCGACGCAGGCGGCGTCATAAGGGCCAAAACGCTGGATTATACGTTGACATAGATATTTGCTTGCATTAGCTGCCCTCATTCTTGTGTGACCCTGTTGAGATTCGTCTCCGCTATGTCACGCGCCAGAGCAACCCGCCCTTATAAGGCGCTAAGCTTTAGAAACGGATGAGTTAAAGCCATGTTCGCAATCGTGCGCACAGGCGGCAAGCAATATCGCGTCGCCGCCGGAGATAAAATCGCAGTTGAAAAACTGTCTGGTGAAGCGGGTGACAAAATCTCGCTTGGTGACGTTCTTCTTGCCGGTGACGGTGACAAGGCGCAGGACGTAAACGGCCTGACTGTTTCTGCCGAAATCATTGCGCAAGAGCGTGGTGAAAAGGTTATCGTCTTTAAAAAGCGTCGCCGCCACAACTATCGCCGCAAGCAGGGTCATCGCCAGTCGTTGACACTTCTGCGTATCCTTGCCGTTGGCAAGGAAGCCGCGCCAAAGAAAGCCGCTGCGCCCAAAAAGGCCGCAGCCCCCAAGGAAGATTGAGCGGCAACGCTCTGACGCAGGAGTTTAGACCATGGCACATAAAAAAGCAGGTGGTTCGTCACGCAACGGTCGCGATTCAGCAGGCCGTCGCCTTGGCGTAAAGAAGTTCGGTGGCGAAAACGTCATCGGCGGTAACATCATCATCCGTCAGCGCGGCACCAAGGTATATCCTGGTTCGGGCGTTGGCCTTGGCAAGGACCACACCTTGTTCGCGCTCGTCGAGGGCCGCGTGCGTTTCCATGCTGGCAAACTTGGCCGCAAATATGTGTCGGTCGATATGCCAGCGATGGCCGCCGAATAAACAGGACAGTCGATACCGGGCTGTCCAGACGGATGACCCGGAAATCATGTTAGGTGGTTTCCGCCTTTGAACAGGGAGACGGGTCAACCGGTCTCCCTCTCTTTTTGTCTCATTCTCCCTGTTCTCAGCCTCCTGCGGAGGAACTGTAACATGGCTGTCGCTTTGTCGTGCAAAGGGCGGCGCAGAACCGGAGAGAAACGATGTTCGCAAGAACCGAAAGATTGTTATTGCGGCCAAGCTGGCCGGAGGATGCAGCCGAATTGCATCAGGCGATTGCCGATAAAGGCATCGTTCGCAACCTTGCAAGCGCACCATGGCCTTATGCTGTCGCCGATGCCGTCCAATTTGCGATGCAAGAGCATGATCCGCTTTACCCCGCCTTTCTGCTCATGCTGCGCACCCATGGTGCACCGCGCCTGATTGGTTCATGTGGCATTAGCAAATATGAAGGCTGCGTCGAATTGAGCTATTGGATATCGCGGCCCTATTGGGGCCTTGGCTTTGCCACCGAGGCCAGCCGCGCCGTGATCAATATCGCCCGGACAATAGGTCATAAAAAACTCATCGCCAGCCACTTCACCGACAATCCCGCGTCAGGCAACGTGCTGCGCAAGCTTGGTTTTCAAAACACAGGCAAGACTGCTTCACGGCACAGTAACGGCCGCCGTGAAGCCATGACATGCGTCCTGTATGAAAAGGCACTGGAGGACGCAGGTTCCGCGCCCACCTTGATGCCGCCATTGCCCGCGTTCAATATCCGCGCAACAATAGATCGCCTGCAAGCCGCCTAAGCGGCGGCAGCGCCTGCGTTGCTGCCGGCATTCGGTGGTATTCAGGCACGAGATCGCGCAGCAAGCTGGAAGAAGCACATACTCAAATCTTCTACGCGCTCTAAAAGGCAACAAGCGCCTTTGCGTCGCTTGAAAAGGTAATCTTTGCTTGGCCAGACGTGATTATGCAATCACCCTTGGCGGCGAGCTCCCCATCTGTTTGAACCTCGCCTGACAACGGAATAATCCAGATATTCCCTAAAGGTGGAAGCGGCGGGACATCGTCCATGTCGCGGACATACCAAAGTTCAAAATGTGGGCCGCCTACAAGCTGTGTTCCGGTTGCGGCATGTCCCGACCGAGGGTCTGCATAGGGTGTTGCAGAAGATACCGCCACGCCATCGTCCCGATGCAGCTCGCGATCGCGGCCGTAATCATACAGGCGATACGTGATATCCGCATATTGCTGAACCTCGACAAGGCTTATCCCGGCCCCAATGGCGTGGATTGTCCCGGCGGGAATATAAAAATAGTCTCCGTCAGACACTTTTTTCCAGTCCATCAAGCGTTCAATCTCGCCCGAAAGTGACGCAGCGTATAATTCTTCGCGACTGAGCGGGCGCTTCGTCCCGATTCCAATGACCGCGCCCGGCTCTGCGTCAACAACATACCAACATTCTTCTTTGCCTGAGGGCATGCCGCGCGCGCGTGCCTGCGCGTCATCAGGGTGTACCTGGATGGAAAGCCTCTCGGACGTAAAAAGCCATTTCACCAAAATCGGCAAAGGCACTTCGGTGTCGGCGCTATACCAGATTTCGCCGACGCGGCGGCCACTCATGGTGCCAAATTCTGGAGGAATGTCCGTTCGACCCCAGGGCTTGTCAACCGGATGCTTGGTTAGTTTCATTCAAAGAAGGATAGCAGAACCCGTCCGCTTGCGCACGCGGCAAATTTTGCTGGCGGCCTGTCACAAATAGGCAAATCTCGGTCACAGCTTCAGGCCCGCACCGTCTGCCCACCACCCCGTCCGGACATGCAACCGTTTTTTGGCGTTTGACCCATGACGCAACATCGGCAATATCATTCTACCCTCCCCAAGTCCTGACAGTTGGAAAACGCGTGATCATTAGTCCTGTAATCCTATCGGGCGGCGGCGGTACCCGGCTTTGGCCATTATCGACACCGCAAACCCCCAAGCAGTTTTTGGCGCTGACGGATGCACATACGATGTTTCAGTTGACGGTGCTCCGCGTGATGGACCGCGAACGCTTCACCGCGCCCATTATAGTCGCAAATGCTACACATGCAGGGATTGTCAGCGCGCAATTGGTCGAAATCGGTGTAACTGATGCGACTATCTTACTTGAGCCATGCGCGCGCAATACGGCGCCAGCAATTGCACTGGCCGCACTTGCCGTAAGTGCGCCACAATCGGTCATGCTGGTGATGCCAAGCGATCATGTCATTACCGACGAAGCGGCATTTCACGCGGCTACAGACGCGCTTTTGCCCTTGGTTCAGGATAGTTGGCTCGCCACTTATGGGATCAACCCGACCGGGCCCGAAACAGGCTATGGCTATATTCAGATGGGTTCTGTGGTTGGTACAGGTGTTCAGGCCGTGCAGCGATTTGTCGAGAAGCCGGATGCAGCCCGCGCTGCGGCCATGATAGAGGCTGGGGACTATGTGTGGAATGGCGGTATTTTCTTATTCTGCGCGGACAGTTATTTGGACGCAGTGGACGCACATGCCGCAGAAATGGGCGCAGCGGTTCGGGACGCAATGTCGAGGGCGCAGCGGAGCGGCAATCACATAAGGCCCGACGCCCATAGCTTTGCCGTCTGTCCCGCAGACAGCATTGATTATGCGATTATGGAAAAAGCGCCGAAGGTCGCGGTTGCTCGGGTAAGCATGGGTTGGTCAGACGTTGGCAGCTGGGATGCGTTGCACGATATCGGCGACAAGGACGCAGATGGAAATGTTACGTCCGGCACCGTTCGGTTGGATAGCAGCCACGGCAACCTTATTCACGCCGACGGCATCCGCGTGTCGGTGCATAATGTTGATGATTTGCTCATCATTGCAAATGGCAATGAAGTGATGATCCTGCCCCGAGGAATGAGCCAGAAGGTCAGAGATTTCGCAAGCGAAGTGTCCGTAAACACGCCCAAGCCAACGCCGCAATAATCCCAACACAATCCGCAGCACTGCCTCCCAACACGCTTGGATATGCCCCTAAATTGGCGTAGCGTTGTAGAATTATCGGAGTAGCGGCTACTATGGCAACACAGGCATCCAAGATTATCGATTTGAAAGACATCGGCATGCCGCGCCGATTAAGCCCGGAGGCGAGCCGGATGGCGGCGCTTGAGGCGGCGCGCGGCCTGTTGCTTGAGGCGGGGCCGCAGGCTGTCACCTTAAAGGCGGTCGCCGGACAGATCGGGCGGACGCATGCCAATTTACTGCATCATTTTGGGTCGGCATCGGGGCTCCAGCGCGCGCTGGCGGCGTATATGGGCGAAAATATCTGTAGCAAGGTGGCTGAGGCCGTCACCCAAATGCGTGGCGGCGTGATGACGCCGGATGAGCTTGCAGATTTAATCTTTGACCAGTTTGACCGCGAGGGTGCAGGCGCGCTTGCGTCTTGGATGCTGCTGTCCGGCAATGAAGACGCGCTCGACCCTATTGTCGAGGCAATCCACAAGCTGGTCGACGATATTGCCGAAGACGGCCACGCCGACTCCTCGCTGCATGAGCTAACGCTTGAGATGGTGCTGATGGCACTTGGTGATGCGCTGCTGGGCGGGCCATTGTCGGCGGCGCTTGGCTTGCCACGCGAAGCTGGCCGTCACATTGCTGGCCGAAAGCTGGCGGCGGCGTTGGATGCGCTGCCCGCGGAGTTGAAGCCCTAGGGTCAGGACCTAGGCCGCTGCGTAATACGCCCGATACCAGTCGGCGAATTTCCCAAGACCTTCGGCCAGCATGACCTTTGGCTTGTAACCGGTGAGCGCATGCAGCTTCGACACATCAGCATAGGTCGCCGTGACATCGCCTGGCTGCATGGGCCGCATGATCTTGACTGCCTCTCGCCCGATCGCCTGTTCAAGCGTTTCGATCATGTCCATCAGGCCAACCGGATGGCTGTCGCCAATGTTAAGAACCCTGTGTTCCCCCTGTGCGGGTGGACGGTCGAGCGACCCGATAATCCCGTCAACAATGTCGTCGATATAGGTGAAATCGCGCGCCATTTGGCCATTGCCATAAACCTCAATCGCCTCGCCGCGCAGGATTTTCTGCGTGAAGCTGAAATAGGCCATGTCGGGCCGTCCCCATGGGCCATATACGGTGAAGAAGCGCAGGCCAGTTTGCGGAAAGCCATAAAGTTTAGCATAAGATTGGCTCATCAATTCACACGCGCGCTTGGTCGCGGCGTAAAGCGAGACCGGATCGTTGGCGGGTTCATCTTCCTTAAAGCCCTCGCCGCCCATGGGCTTATCACCATAGACCGAGCTCGATGAGGCGTAGACCAGATGCTCAAAGCCCTCGGCATGCCGGCACGCCTCCATCACCGACAAATGGCCCGCCAAGTTTGACCGTTCATAGGCAAATGGATTTTCGATGCTGTAGCGCACACCCGCCTGCGCCGCGAGATGCACCACGCGCACGATGTTATTGTCGCGAACCAGTGCCCGCATCTTGTCCGCATCGGCGATGTCGAGGCGTTCAAAGGCGAAGCTGTTTATTCCGGCAAAGGTCGCGAGCCGGGCTTCTTTCAACGCGGGGTCATAATAATCATTGACGATGTCGACACCAATGACGCGCTCACCGCGCGCCAATAGTCTGTGCGCCACCGCATGGCCAATAAATCCGGCTGCGCCCGTGACGAGGATGGGGGTTGGCATCTCAAACAATATCCTCAGTTATAAAAAGCAAAATCCGCGAGGCCACGGGAGCCTCGCGAAAACAAGTAGCGCGCTAAATCGCCAAATTATCGATCAACCGCGTCTTGCCGATCTTTGCCGCAGCCAAGAGCCGCGCTGGCCTACCGTCAAAATGTTGCAGTTTCTCAAGCGTGACCGCGTCGGCCAACGCGAAATAATCCACCCGCGCAAAGCCAGCGGCGAGAATATCGGCCGTTGCCGTGGCAAGCGTTTGCGCCACATCATCACCTGCACGGATCTTAGCCGCCGCTTGAGCCAACGCAACTGGCAAAGCCAAGGCCGCCGCGCGTTCCTCCGTGGTCAAATAGGCATTGCGCGACGACAGAGCGAGGCCATCGGCATCACGCACAATTGGCACGCCCAATATGTCCAACGCGAAATCAAGATCACGGGCCATCTGCTGGATGACCGCCAGCTGTTGAAAATCCTTTTCCCCGAAGAGCGCCACATCGGGCTGAACCTGATTAAACAATTTGGCGACCACCAAAGCAACGCCGTCAAAATGCCCGGGCCGCGCTGCGCCGCAATAGCCGTTGCTTGGGCCATCGACATGAACCTTCGTTGCAAAGCCCGGCGGATAGACAATATTTGCAGGCGGCGCCCATAATATGTCCACGCCAGCGGCGCGCAGCAGTTCGGCATCGCGCTCCATCATGCGTGGATAGGCATCGAGATCTTCATTCGGTCCAAATTGGGTCGGGTTTACGAAGATCGACACAATCACGGCATCGGCATGCCGGCGTGCCTCCGCAACCAGCGTCATGTGCCCGTCATGCAACGCACCCATGGTCGGAACCAACGCGATGCGAGGCTTAAACATGCGCAGCGCCGAAATATGCTGCCGCAATGCGTCAAGCTGATTGATGGTTTGCACGTCCACGTCGCCTTGTTTATTGGCCTTTGTTGAACCCGCCTATGCGGGAGGGTATAGCGACAATTCAAGGCAAATGTCGCCGCACATGGTATTTGGGGCAGATTTGGGGGATTATGGCCAAGGCACATCACATCGTTTTTGCGAATGAAAAGGGCGGAACGGGTAAATCAACCACCGCAGTCCATGTTGCCATAGCTCTGGCGTCACGTGGCGCGCGGGTGGCTTGCATCGATTTGGATTCGCGTCAGCGCACCTTGTACCGGTATCTGGAAAACCGGCGCGACACGATGACCCGTCGCAACATCACTTTGCCGATGCCGGTGTTCGAAGTGTTCGAGCATGATTCGCAGGCCATGTTGGGGCATCAGGTCGAACGCCTGGGCGAAGAAAATGATTTCCTCGTGTTTGACACGCCCGGACGCGATGATCCCTTTGCACGCTTTGTTGCGACGCGCGCCAATACATTGGTCACCCCCATTAACGACAGCTTTGTCGATTTTGACCTGATTGGCCAAGTAGACGCCGAAAACTTCAAAGTGCGCAAGTTAAGCTTCTATGCGGAGCTTATCTGGGACGCACGCAGGGAACGCGCCAAGGCCGATGGCGTCACCATTGACTGGATCGTCGTTCGCAACCGCCTGCACAATATGGAGGCGCGTAATCAGCAGCGCATGACAGATGCACTTGCCGAATTGTCCAAGCGGGTTGGTTTCCGTTCGGTGCCGGGGCTGAATGAACGCGTTATTTATCGTGAGCTATTTCCGTCCGGCCTTACGTTGATCGACAAGGGCCATCTTGGCCAGTTGGCGACCGGACATCTTGTCGCGCGGCAGGAATTGCGTGAACTGGTCACTGGCCTTGCGCTGCCTGCAATACCGCAGGCAGCTATGGTGTAATGACGGTTCTGGCTATCTTGGTCTTCCTTGCACTTGGCTGGGCTGTGTGGAAGGGCAAGCTTCAAAAGCAGCAGCTGCTGCCCGTTTTGCTGGGACTGTCCGGCGCATTTCTTGCGTCGCGGGGAAGCCTGTTGATCGGTGTGGGTGCCATAGCCATAGCGGGGGCCTGGTATTACGGCCTGACATTGCGGCTGTTCGGTTCTGGCGCCAAACACCACACAACGTCGGAGATCGATGATGCCCGCTTCCTGCTGGGTGTGTCGCGTTTCGACAATGCCGAACGCATTCGCGAACGTCATCGCACCCTGATTGCACAAAACCATCCGGACACCGGCGGCAGCGCAGAACGCGCCACCGAATTGAACAAAGCACGCGATCTTTTGTTAGATGATTTGCACAATAAACGGCTGTAATATCCAATTTCTCTCCCGCAATTACAGGAAACATCATGGCCCATAATTTTCATCCCACCTCGCTTCGTGAATATGACATTCGCGGCATTATCGGTGAAACATTAAGCGAGGCTGATGCCTATGCCATTGCCCGGGGGTTCGGCACCTGCCTTGTCCGCGCTGGCGGCAAAAAGGCGGCGGTGGGCTATGACGGGCGGGAAAGCTCGCCGATGCTTGAGGAGGCCTTGGTCAAGGGACTGAACGACAGCAATGTCGATGTCGTGCGCATCGGCATGGGGCCAACGCCCATGCTATATTATGCTGAGGCCGTATTGGATGATGTCGATGGCGGCATAGAAATAACCGGCAGCCACAACCCCGCCAATTATAACGGCTTCAAGATGGTCCTTATGGGCAAACCGTTTTTCGGGGCCGATATCCAGAAACTTGGCCGCATGGCGACGGCTGAGGACTGGGTTGACGGTGCAGGCACTTGGGAACATCTCGATATCCTTGACCAATATGTGGCCCGCGTGGCGCAGGCCGCTCCGCAAAAGGCATTTCGCATCGGTTGGGATGCAGGTAATGGCGCGGCGGGGCCGGCCATTGAGCGGCTGGTCAAGATGTTACCAGGAGAGCATCATCTCTTGTTCACAGAAGTGGATGGCCAATTTCCCAATCATCACCCGGATCCCACCGATCCTGCGAACTTGGTCGATTTGCAACGGCTTGTCGCAGAAAAGAAACTCGATTTTGGAGTGGCCTTTGACGGCGATGGTGATCGCATCGGCGCAATTGATGGCGAAGGCCGCGTGATCTGGGGCGATCAATTGTTGCAAATCTATGCGGCCGATGTGCTGGGCGACGTCCCCGGCGCGACGATTATCGCCGATGTAAAGGCATCACAGGCCTTGTTCGACCGCGTCAGCGCATTGGGCGGTCAACCCATGATGTGGAAAACTGGCCACAGCCTGATTAAATCCAAAATGAAGGAAACCGGATCGCCGCTCGCAGGGGAAATGAGCGGACATGTTTTCTTCAAGCATGCATATTATGGTTTTGACGATGCGATCTATGCCGCTGTCCGGCTGATGTCGGCATCGGCCAAGCTGGGCAAAAGCGTGACGGAGTTACGCAGCGAAATGCCGGAGATGATCAACACCCCCGAAATGCGTTTCCAAGTCGATGAAAGCCGCAAATTTGCCGTGATTGACGAAGTGCTTGCACGGCTGTCGGCAGATGGCGCGGATGTGAACAACACCGACGGCGCGCGCGTTAACACGCCCGATGGCTGGTGGCTGTTGCGCGCATCGAACACGCAAGACGTGCTCGTCGCCCGCGCCGAGGCCTCTAGCGAAGAAGGTCTGGCGCGGCTGATGGCGCAAATTGATGCGCAATTGGCGGCATCGGGGCTGGAACGCGGGGAAACTGTCGGGCATTAAGCTCGGCGTGAACTTACCGCCGATCATCCTGAACTGGTTCGCCGCGCGCGGATGGCAGCCGCGACGGCATCAATTGGAGATGCTCGACGCGGCGAGTGCTGGACGGCATGCCCTGCTGGTGGCCGCGACGGGTGCGGGTAAAACGCTCGCCGGATTTTTGCCGAGCCTAAGTGATTTGATTGCCGACCCGTCGGACGGCCTCCACACGCTGTATATCTCCCCGCTCAAGGCATTGGCCACGGACGTTCGGCGCAATCTGCTGATCCCGATTGAGCAAATGGGCTTGCCAATCCGCGTTGAGGCGCGGACGGGCGATACGCCGTCGGACCGCAAGGCACGGCAGCGCGTCAAACCGCCGCACATATTGCTGACCACACCCGAATCGCTTTCATTGCTGCTCAGCCACGAAGACAGCGTGCATATGTTCGCCACGCTGAAACGCGTCATTGTCGATGAGGTCCACGCCTTTGCCAATGGCAAGCGCGGCGATTTGCTCAGCCTGTCGCTCGCGCGGTTGCAGACGCTTGCGCCAAACCTGCAACGTGTTGCCCTCTCTGCGACCGTAGCCGACCCCGATGACTATCGCGCGTGGCTCGCGCCCAATGGCGACATTGATCAGGTGCGCCTGGTGGAGGGAGAGGCAGCGGCGGAGCCTGACCTGACAATCCTATTGCCAGAGGGCCGCGTGCCATGGGCGGGGCATAGCGGCCAACATGCAGTCCCGCAGCTGATCGAAGTAATCGGGCGCAACAAGATCACCCTCATATTCTGCAACACCCGCTTTCTGGCCGAGTTTACTTTCCAGAAATTATGGGACGCGAATGAACCCAAATATGCCATTGGCATTCACCACGGGTCCCTGTCAGTGGAGGCGCGGCGCAAGGTTGAGGGCGCGATGGCCGAAGGCAAATTGCGCGCCTTGGTCTGCACCGCAAGCCTCGATCTGGGCGTTGACTGGGGCAATGTCGACTGCGTCATCCAAATGGGCGCGCCAAAGGGCTCGTCGCGCCTACTGCAACGTATTGGCCGGTCCAACCACCGCATGGATGAGCCATCAAAGGCCATTCTCGTCCCCGGCAATCGGTTTGAATATCTTGAGGCGCAGGCCGCCTTTGACGCGGTGGCAGAGGGCGTGCGCGACGGCGAAACCTTCCGCCCCGGAAGCCTTGATGTCTTGGCGCAACATGTCATGGGGCTGGCCTGCGCAGGGCCATTTGAAGAAGCGGCATTATTGGCTGAGGTGCAATCCGCGTTGCCATATTCGGCGTTGGATGCTGCGACCTTTGCTCGCGTGATCGAGTTTATCGCAACGGGCGGCTATGCGCTGCGCGCGTACGACAAGTTCAAGAAGCTGGTGAAACGCCCAGACGGCAAATGGCATCTCGCGCACCCGCAATTTGCTGCGCAGCATCGGTTTAATGCGGGCATCATTGTCGACGCGCCGATGCTAGAGATCCGGTTCCGCAATGGCCGTAAATTGGGCAAGGTTGAGGAGTCCTTTGCCGCCACTTTAAGCCCCGGCAACTGCTTCACCTTTGCCGGCATGGCGCTTGAGGTCGAATCGATCAAAGACCTTGACCTCATCGTCCGCGCCGCGACCAAGCCAGCGGCCAATATTCCAAGCTATATGGGTGCGCGCTTGCCTCTGACCACGCATCTGGCTGAACGTGTGCGGCAGATGTTAACGGACAGGCCGGGCTGGGCGCGCTTTCCCGATGAAGTGCGCGAATGGTTGGAGATGCAGGCTTATCGCAGCCAGATGCCCAAACCCGGGCAGTTACTGGTCGAAACCTTCCCCCACGACAAACGCCATTATATGGTGACCTACCCTTTTGAAGGGTGGAACGCGCACCAGTCGCTGGGCATGCTCATCACACGGCGGATGGAAAGTCGTGGACTGATGCCCATGGGCTTTGTCGCCAGCGATTATGCCTTGGGCGTATGGAGCCTGAAACCGATCACCGACCCCGGCGCGCTTTTTTCTGCCGACATATTGGCCGATGAATTTGTTGACTGGGTCGAGTCGAGCTATTTGCTCAAACGCGCCTTTCGCGAAGTGGCGGTAATCAGCGGGCTTGTCGAACGCCAGCATCCCGGCGAGCGCAAGACGGGCAGGCAAGTTACCTTTTCCACCGACCTGATTTACGATGTACTGCGCAAATATGAACCCGACCATTTGCTGCTGGAGGCCGCATGGGCCGATGCTCGGACGCGGTTGACCGATGTCGGGCGGCTTGGCGATTTATTGGACCGCGCCGCCGATACGATGCTGCACGTCGATTTGGAGCGTATCAGCCCGCTCGCCGTGCCGTTGCTCGTGATGATTGGCCGTGAGAGCGTGGCGCAAGGATCAGTTGATGACGCATTGCTGATGGAGGCAGAGAGCCTGGCCAGCGTGGCGATGGCGCCGTAAACGTATAGAGATTGGGCTGGTGGGAAATGCGCACATCCGCTTGCAGTGGCGCACCACAATGCCCATAGCCTCTGGCAATGGCACAAAGCTTCGAATTTGGCGGGCAGACATTTGAGATAACTGGTCAGGCGGCCTTATATTGGCGCGCGCAAGATGCGTTGCTGGTATCCGACCTGCATCTGGAAAAGGCGAGCGCCTTTGCTTTATATGGCCAAATGCTGCCGCCCTATGACAGCGTCTCAACGCTTGAGGAAATAGCCACACTTTGCAGGACATATCGACCTGCCAAAATCATATCACTTGGTGACAATTTCCACGATGATGACGGGGAACACCGATTGGCGGAAGGCGCTGCGGCATTATTAGTTGATTTGGCCTGCAACACCGAATGGATATGGGTTACCGGAAACCATGACCGGGCGGTGTCGGGTATGTGGGGCGGCAAGGCGTTTGACGCATTGACATTATCGGGCATTACCCTTCGGCATGAGGCGCAAGCTGGTGACCCCAATCCTGAAATCTCCGGCCATTTTCACCCGAAGTTTCGGCAAGTGCTGCGCGGGCGGATGGTAAAACGGCGTTGCTTCGTAAAGACCCCGCGTAAATTGATCATGCCCGCCTTTGGCGCGCTGACCGGCGGGCTGGATGTGCAGGACGTTGCTATTTCAAAAGCCTGCGACCTTAAATATGGCGAAGGGGTTGAGGCCTTGGTCGCAACACAAAGCGGCTTTGCCCGATTTGCCTTAGCGTCCCCGCCCTAAATCACGCTGGGGCGTTCGCCAAATAAGGCGGTGCCGACACGGATATATGTTGCGCCCAGCATGATGGCGGTTTCGAAATCATCGGACATGCCCATGCTTAATTGCGGCAGACCAGGCCGCGCGGATAATTCGGCCAAAAGCGCAAAGAAGGGCGCAGGCTCGACATCAGCGGGCGGAAGGCACATCAACCCGGCGACCAGAAGCCCCGCGTCCTGCGCAGCCTTCAGCAGGTCGGGAAGTTCCGCCACGGAACATCCCCCCTTTTGCGCTTCAGCGCCAATATTGACTTGAATGAAACACGGCACCGCGCGCCCCAGCTTCTGCATCGCCTTGCCCAGCGCAGTCACAAGCGACAGCCGATCAACCGAATGGATCATATCAAACAATGCGACCGCTTCTTCGGCCTTGTTCGATTGCAACTGGCCAATGAGATGGAGCTCAACGCCGGGATGCCGTGCCTTCAACGTAGGCCATTTGCTCGCGGCCTCCTGAACACGGTTTTCACCGAACAGCCTTTGCCCCTCGAGAATGAGCGGCGCGATGTCCTCCATCGACCGCGTTTTCGACACGGCGATGAGGTGGATGTCCTCGCCGGGGCGTCGCGCCAATTTGGCAGCCGCGTCCATGCGCGTGCGGATGGCGGTTAGACGGTCGGCGGATGTTTCTGGTGTCGCTTCCTGCATAGCGGGTCGCTATAGGCACTTGCATGCCGCGAAGCCACCCCTTGCCGAAAATCTGGCTCATGACCGATGCGCGTTTTGGTGATGACCAGCTGCGCGCTATTCAACAGCTACCGGCGCGATCAGGCGTGGTTTTTCGCCATTATGATTTGGCTACTCAGCAACGTCGCGCATTGTTCGCCCAAGTGCTGCGGATTTGTCGTCGGCGTGGACATATCGTGCTGCTGGCGGGGGATGCGCGGACCGCTTTACGCTGGCATGCCGACGGCTTTCATCAACGCAGCCATGGCCAAACGAAGTTGCTACACAGCGCCCCAGTCCACAATGCACGCGAAATCGCAGACGTAAAGCGAAGCTGCCCCGACCTGTTATTCCTCTCCCCGCTGTTCGATACCAACAGCCACCCCGGCGCGCGGCCACTGGGGCCCATGATGTTTCAGCGGCTCGCAAAGCTTGTCGGCCCAGCGCGCATCATCGCCTTGGGCGGCATGACCCGTCAGAGGGCGATTATGCTCGGCCAACGGATGATCCATGGTTGGGCGGCGATTGAGGCTTTCAGGAAAAAGACCGCTTAGAAGCGGATTTTGGTGCCTACATAGACCGCTTCGCTGTCCTTGCGGTTATCAGCCAAGGGAATAACGCGGTCATTCTCACTGGCGTACCGGACGCCAGCGTTCACATCGATCTTGCGGCTGATCGAGAAGCTGCCGCCGACATCAAGCTTATAATCGCCCGCAGCCGCGCTACCGCGAGCGGGTGGGGCCATTTCTTTATTCTGGTCGAGTTTAATATTGGCACTGAATTTGCTCGGTTTCTGCGCCGATTCATCAAGCCGGAAGCCGCCTTTGCCAACATCGCTCAGAGGCATCTTTGCGGCCCGTGCATTCGCCTTAGGCAAAGCAAAATCCTGCCAACCCTTGGAGGCGGTCAAACGATAGTCGACTGCGGCCAGACGAATCCCCTTGCCAGCGCCCACTTCGCCTGGTGCGATGACATTGCGGATGGATACAGCGCCAGCGGTCAGGCGCGAGTTCGCCCGCGCAGCAACGGTAATCGTGCGGTTGCTACCTTCACGCGCACTGGCAAGCGTGAAGGGGAACCGCGCATCAGGCGTAATTTGTGTAGCGGAGAATTTTTGGGCAAGCACACTATCACCGCCAGCAGGCGTGAACATCGCGATCCACGCAGGCGCAGCCTTTTCTTCCGGACCGGATGCCTTTGCGGCAAAGGCAGGCACAATCATCGGCGAAAGGGCAAGCGAAACGGTCGCAAGCATTACTGCTGCAAAGGTCGCATATTTTCCTTTCTGTACCCGCTTCACGTTCATGGACTTTCTTCGACCGAATCTTATTTGTCAGTAAGAGTATACGCCTCATTTCAGGGATTCAAAAGAGGTGTAATTTCAGAATCATGCCAATAACGCGTTTTGTCCGCAGTTGTTGCATGATGTCCACAATTGGATAGCGCATGGAAACTGACTAGAGTATGAATTACGCGCCGTTCAGCCGCCAGAAAGCTTGCCCCCGACAACAAGCCGCTATACAGGTTTCCCATATTCCATTGTTCAAGGACATTTTATGCGCACCAACCGCCTGGCACTCATCATTGCGACCGGCAGTTTAATAAGCTTAGGCTTGCTTTCCGGCTGCGGCGGCAGGGAGCGTCCAAAGGCGGACCTCGCGGCCAGCCAGCTCACCACCATTGGCGTCAACAGCTATTTGTGGCGCGCATCGCTTGATGCCTTGTCGTTCATGCCGTTGGTGCAGACCGACTCATCGGGCGGCGTCATCGTCACCGATTGGTACGTAAACCCGCAAAGCCCCGGCGAACGCATCAAGCTTACCGTGTCGATCCTCGATCAAGACCTGCGCGCCGACGCCTTGCGCGTGGCCGGCAGCCGCGAAATCTCGCAAAATGGCCAGTGGGTTGCGGCACCATTGCGCGCCGCCACGGTGCAAAAGCTTGAAGCTGTTATCCTCACCAAGGCGCGTGACCTTCGTCGGTCGTCCATCACCGGGTAATTTCTATGTCCAACGAAGAGCGCTTTAACCCGCACGTCGCTGACGCGCGGTGGCAAAGTATTTGGGAAGAACGCAGCAGCTTCGTCGCGGATGAAAATTCGACCAAGCCGCGTGCTTATGTCCTTGAAATGTTTCCCTATCCGTCGGGCCGCATCCATATTGGCCATGTTCGCAATTATACGATGGGTGATGTGCTCGCACGCTACAAGCGGATGACAGGGCATGAGGTGTTGCATCCCATGGGTTGGGACGCCTTTGGCATGCCCGCCGAAAATGCGGCGATGGAAAAGAATGTCCATCCCGGCGGGTGGACGCGCGACAATATCGCAAACATGAAGGCGCAGCTGAAGCGGCTTGGCTTTGCGATTGACTGGACGCGCGAGCTAGCGACCTGCGAGCCCGAATATTATGGCCATGAACAGGCCCTGTTCTTGAAACTTTATGCAGCTGGCTTGGTCTATCGCAAGGAATCTGCGGTAAATTGGGACCCGGTTGACATGACAGTGCTCGCCAATGAACAAGTCATCGACGGCAAGGGCTGGCGCTCCGGCGCGCCGGTTGAACGCCGCAAGCTGAGCCAGTGGTTCCTCAAAATCACCGACTTTGCAGATGAACTGCTCACCGGCCTTGGTTCGCTTGACCAATGGCCAGACAAGGTGCGGTTGATGCAGGAAAACTGGATCGGCAAATCGCAGGGCTTAAAATGCACATTCGGTTTCCCCGGGGGAAATGGCGGCATTGACGTATTTACAACGCGGCCTGACACAATGTTCGGCGCAAGCTTTGTCGCGATTGCAGCCGACCACCCCGTCGCGCAAAAGCTGGCCGCCCATGCCCCCGACTTGCAGGCGTTCATTGAGGAATGCCGCAAGGGCGGCACCACCGCTGCCGACATTGAAACGGCCGAAAAACGTGGGTTTGATACAGGCTTGACCGTCGAACATCCACTCGATGCAAGCTGGCATTTGCCGGTCTATGTCGCCAACTTCGTGTTGATGGACTATGGCACTGGCGCCGTCTTTGGCTGCCCCGCACATGACCAGCGCGACCTTGATTTTGCCCGTAAATATGCTTTGCCCGTCACCCGCGTTGTCGCCGACAGCGATTTGACCGATAGCGCCTTTGCCGGCGATGTTGCCTTCACTGGTCCCGGCACAATCGTCAATTCGCATTGGATGAATGGCATGACGATTGATCAGGCGAAGGCCGATGTCATCGCGCGCGCGCAGGCCGAAGGCTGGGGCAGTGGCAAAACGCAATATCGCCTGCGCGACTGGGGCGTTTCGCGTCAGCGTTATTGGGGCACACCCATTCCCATCATTCATTGCCAGACCTGCGGCGCGGTGCCGGTGCCGGATGACCAATTGCCCGTAATCTTGCCCGAAGATGTCAATTTCGACATTCCCGGCAACCCGCTGGATCGGCACCCGAGCTGGAGCAAGGTCGACTGCCCAAGCTGCGGTCAGCCTGCATGCCGCGAAACCGACACGCTCGATACTTTTGTCGATTCAAGCTGGTACTTCATTCGCTTTGCCAGCCAGCCACATGACAAACCATTTGATCGCACGCTTGCGGAAAAATGGCTTCCGGTGGACCAATATATTGGCGGCGTCGAACATGCCATTTTGCACTTGCTCTATGCCCGTTTCTGGACGCGCGCGTTGAGCCATATTGGCTTGATCGACGTGAAGGAGCCATTTGCGTCTTTGTTCACGCAAGGCATGGTGACGCACCAAACCTATCAGGACGCAAAGGGCAGTTGGCTGAGCCCCGATCAGGTGCGGCGCGAAGGCGACATCTGGACCATCATCGATAGCGGCGAACCTGCGGTTGCTGGCCGTATCGAGAAAATGTCCAAGTCCAAAAAGAATGTCGTCGATCCCGATGACATTGTGGATCAATATGGTGCAGACGCCGTGCGCTGGTTCATGCTATCCGACAGCCCGCCCGAACGCGATCTGGAATGGTCCGAGGCAGGCATTGAGGGCTGCTGGCGGTTTGTACAGCGGCTCTGGCGTCTGACATCACAAGTCAGCGGCGCGGATGGCGCGGATAAGGCATTGGACCGCAAAACGCATCAGGTGATCGCTCGCGTTGGCGCAGATATCGAGGCTCTGGCCTTTAACAAGGCCGTCGCCAAGATATACGATCTGGCCAACGCCATTGAGAAAGCCGCACCTTCGGCCAGCCGCGATTCTGCCATCCACACGATCCTATTGCTGTCATCACCCATGGTCCCGCATTTGGCCGAAGAGGCTTGGACCAAGCTTGGTGCCGAACTGGGCGGCGGTCTCATCGCCGACGCCGCATGGCCAGCGGTTGATCCAGCCCTGCTTGAAGAGGATGAGGTTACCATCGCCATTCAGGTCAGGGGCAAATTGCGCGACACGCTCACGGTCGCCAAGGGCTTGCCGCAGGCTGACCTAGAGGCGCTTGCGCTCGCCAGCCAAAAGGTTCAGCATGCCATAGACGGCGGTGAGATTAAAAAAATTATTGTCGTTCCCGATAGGCTGGTCAACATAGTCTTATGAACCGTTTCTTCGCCCCTTTGATGCTTGCTTTTCTGCTGCCCGCATGCGGATTGCAGCCATTATATAGCGGCGGGTCAAAGGGCGTTGTGGCAAATTCCCTGGGGTCCGTATCGGTCGATCCTATTGCAGGCAAAAACGGCTGGCTAATGCGCAATGCATTGACCGACCGGCTTGGCGCTCAAAACGGCAATGCCGCGCAATTCCGTCTGGTCATTGCGCTGGATGACCAGATTGAAGGTTTCGGCGTGCGCGCCGACGATACGGTCACGCGTGAACGGCGAACATTGCGTGCGCGTTACCAGCTTATCTCGGTTGCGACCGGCGAAACGGTGCTCGATGCTACAGCTGGCTCTGACGCGGGTATCGATGTTGCCAGCTCAGAATATGCCACCATCGCGGGCGAAAACAGTGCGTTGGAAAATCTGACGCAGAAGGTTGCAGATCAGATTGTAACCCGGCTCTCGATTTACGCTCGCGGCGAATGAGCAGCGCAAAAGAACGTAGTTTTATCAGTGCCATCAGTGCACGTCCGGATGTCCGGCTGTTTTTCATATTTGGACAGGATGAATCGGCTACGGCCGATATTGCCGGGCAAATGTCGGCACAGTTAGCAGGCTCGGAACGCATTGATATTGACAGCGATCGGATCCGCAATGACCCAGCCTTGTTGGCAGACGAGGCATCTGCGCTATCGCTGTTCGGCGACAAAAGACATATCCGGCTCAATTTCCGCCGCGAAGAGGGCTTTGCCGCAGTCGAGAACTTGCTGGCGCTTGAAGGCGAGGTAAACCCGGTTATCGCGACAGCCGGTAACCTGACCAAGGCCAGCAAATTGCGGAAGTTGCTGGAAGCGCATCCGCGCGCCATGGTGCATATCTGTTATTTACCCGAAGAAGGCGACGCCGCCGCTGCAGTTATGGCCTTTGCTGCCACAACCGGGTTGAAGATCGACCGGCCAATTGCCGCACGTATTGCGCGCTACACAGGGCAAGACCGTAAGCTGGCGCAGGCCGAGATCGAGAAGCTATCGCTTTATTATGATGCGTCACCGCAGCGTCCCGCCACCGTCGAAATAGCCATATTCGAGGCGCTATCGGCGGAAACTGGTGAGGAAAATATCAACGGCCTGGTCCATGTCGTCATGGGCGGTGACTTGCGCGGTACAGGCCGCGAACTAGCCGCAGCGCGCGACATGGGTGTTGATGCCATTCGCATCATCCGCGCCATGCAGCGCCGCGTGACAATGCTCGCCGCGATGCGAACAAAAGTCGACAATGGCGCAAATCCCGGCGCAGTGGTTAAGGCAACGCGTTCGATATTCTGGAAAGAAGCCGATAGCTACGCACAGCAGCTGATGCGCTGGCCATCGGTTCGGCTTGCAGGGTTAAACGGCCATTTGCTTGAGGTTGAGTCAAAGTTGATGCACGTCCGCGACGGGCTTGCCGTGACCATATTGGAAGAAGAACTCGTCCGTATTGCCCGTGCCGCCGCACGCCGCGGCTAACCCATGTGCGCGACGTGCGCAGATTTCAGGAATGAACGCTTACGCCCACACCTTGAACCGCTTTGCCGCTGTCCCCACGTTATTCTTACGAAAGGTACCTTTTCATGGAAAAAATTATCAAATCCGATGCGGAATGGCGGGCAGAATTGGACCCCGTTCAATATCATGTCCTGCGTGAAGCAGGCACAGAACGCGCCTTTGCGGGCGCGCTGACCGATGAAAAGCGCGAAGGCGAGTTTCGCTGTGCCGGCTGCGGCACGACCCTTTTTGCTTCGGACACGAAATTTGACAGCGGTTCGGGTTGGCCAAGCTTTACCGCGCCTGCAGATAATGATGCCGTTGAAGAGCACCGCGATACATCGCACGGCATGGTCCGCATTGAAGTGCGCTGCGCCGCATGTGAGGGGCATTTGGGCCATGTGTTCCCCGATGGGCCTGGGCCGACTGGCCTGCGTTACTGCATCAACAGCGCTGCGCTTGCGTTCGATCCTGAATAACAAGGCGCTTGTCGGCGGTTACGGGACTGGGTAACATCAGGGTCATGGCACGCGCACGCAAGATTTCGAAAGAACGTGGACCAATGGGGGCATGGATGCTGCGCATTGTCAAAGCGAGCGTCATCGCGGCGTTGCTGGGTGTCATGGTTCTTGGCATATTTGTCGCGATTGCACGCGACGAAATTGACAGCTTTGAAGATCTGAAAGCCTCCCCGAACGGGCAAATGATCCGCATACGTGCAGCAGACGGCACTGTCATTCAATCGCTTGGCCCAAGTTTCGGACGTTGGCTGACCATCGACCAATTGCCGTCCGAAATGAAGGACGCGATGGTCGCCGTCGAAGATCGCCGTTTTTATATGCACCCCGGTGTCGACCCCATTGGCATTACGCGGTCGGTGTATGTGCGGGCCATTGAAGGTCGCTGGACGCAAGGCGGTTCGACCATCACGCAGCAATTGGCACGCAACATTTACCTGAACAGCAACAAGGAGTTTGGTCGCAAAATTCGCGAGGTCATTCTTGCGCTGGCCATGGAAACCAAATTCTCCAAGGACCAGATTCTCGAACTCTATTTGAATAAAGTATATTTCGGTGGCGGCGCTTATGGGGTTGATGCCGCAAGTCGCCGTTTCTTTGACCATGGTGCCGAGGATATCAGCCTGGCCGAGGCAGCGATTATCGCGGGTCTTGTGAAGGCACCGTCAAATTATGCACCAACGGCCGATGCGAAGGCCGCCTTGGACCGGGCAATGGTGGTGGTTGAAGTCATGCAGGATGCAGGGATGATTACCGCAGCTCAGGCCGCTACCGTCGAATTGACCGGCGTGCGCTTGGCCGCTGAAGCGCCTCAAGACAGCGTGCGTTACTTCACGGATTGGGTTTTGCCGCAGTTGGACGGCCTTATTGATGAAACTGAAAAGCCAATCGATGTCTGGACGACGCTGGACCTGAAAATGCAGCGCGCCGCAACCTCAGCGATTTCCGCAAATGCCCCTCGCGGCGCACAAGGCGCGTTGGTGTCGATTGATCGCGACGGCGCAGTGAAGGCCATGGTGGGCGGTACAGATTATGTTACCAGCAATTACAATCGCGCGGTTTCCGCAGTTCGCCAACCGGGCTCGGCCTGGAAATTATTCGTTTATCTCACCGCGTTGGAAGCAGGGTACCGCCCCGAAGACATGGTGGAAGACAAGCCCGTCGAAATCGAAGGCTGGCAGCCTAAAAACAGCGGCGGCAATTTTGCTGGCGAGATTTCACTGCGTACCGCTTTTGCCTATTCCAAAAACACCGTCGCTGCTCAAATCGGGCAAGACGTCGGCACCAGCAGTATCGCCAATATGGCGCGCAGGTTCGGGATCACCACCCCTGTCAACACGCTGCCGTCGATGGTGCTGGGCACATCCGACACGCGCATTATCGATATGACTCAGGCATTCGCGGCGGTCGCAGCCGGTGGACGCAATGTCACCCCTTATGGCATTAAGAAGGTCACTACGATTGACGGTGAACTTCTATATGCAGCCAAGCCGTCAAGCTCAGTGCAGTTGGTTGATGATTGGGTTGCAGGCGCAATGACCGATTTGTTGCAGACCGCTGTCGCCGCTGGCACCGGGCGGGCGGCAAATATTGGCCGACCCGTCGCAGGCAAAACAGGGACAACGTCAAGCAACAAGGACGGATGGTTCCTGGGCTTCTCCAGCGGCCTTACAACCGGCGTGTGGATGGGTCGCGACGATGCTAAGTCAATTGGTGGCCTTGAAGGCGGTCGCGCCCCTGCACAGGCTTGGGCAGCCTATATGCGCGTTGCTGTGGCCGGACGCCCCGTGGAGAAATTCGCAACTGAGGTGACGTTCCCGGAAACCCTTGACGGTGAGGAGCCATTGCTTGGTGAAGACGAAATGCTGCTTTTCGACGAAAATGGCATGCCGATTGAAGGCCGCCCCCTAATGGATGACCCAAATCTTGCGCCGACGACAGAGCCAGAGCCGCTGGATGAGGCATTTATCGAACGCGCACTGGGTGGCCGACGCGAGCAACGGCCAACGTCAGAGGAAGAAGGGCAGCGCGCAGATCCACGCGGACAGCCCCGTCCATTTTAAAAAAGCCTATAGCGCATGGCCGGTCCGGCTTTTCTTGGTTTCAAGATAATAAGCGTTGTGTGGATTGGCGGCGATCTTAAGTGGTAGCCGCTCCACAACCGTGATGCCGGCATTTTGTAAGCCGTCCACCTTTTCAGGGTTGTTGGTCAACAAGCGCACCCGTTCCACACCGAGCAATTCCAGCATCCGTGCCGCGACTGAAAAGTCGCGCGCATCAATGGCAAAACCCAACCGGGTATTGGCATCAACGGTATCAAATCCCTGATCCTGAAGCGCGTAGGCGCGCAGTTTGTTAATCAAACCAATGCCGCGCCCCTCTTGTCGCAAATATAACAATATTCCCCAATTTGCGTCCGAAATCTGTTGCAACGCTTCGTGCAATTGCGGGCCGCAATCACATTTCAGGCTGCCAAGAACATCGCCTGTCAGGCATTCGCTGTGCAACCGGACAACTGGCGGGGAGGAGTCGCGCGTACCCATTAGCAACGCCACATGGTCGGACGCATCCACGGCTGTCCGGAATGCGACAATTTCGGCATCGGCATTGGCGGCAACGGGAAGCTTAGCGCGTGCGGCAATGCGCAAAGCACCGCTGTCATCAAAGGCAGCGACATCTTGCGGGCTGAAGTAAGCGGGGTTCTCGCCTTCGCCCGTCAACACCAGAAACGCCGGAAGCAAACCTGCCAATCGCGCAAGTTCGATAGCCGCCGTCGCCAATGGCCCATCATCCAATGGCAGCGCGGCAAAAGGTCCCTTCATCGGATACGCAAGGTCAAGGCTTGGGTCGGCCACCGCCAGAGCAAGCCTGAGGTCCAAGTCGGACGGCGCCTTAATGAGCACCGGAAGGTCGCCATCTGCCGCAGCACGCTGGTTGGTTAACTTCAGTGTTACCGCACGATTTGCCGAGAGCAACATCGCATGCGCGCCGGAGATATCTTGCGCTGTTTCGACCGCCAATAAAGTGAGCGATTGCCCAAGATGCTGCACGGTTACTGGCCAACCACGACGCAAGGCATCAATCGCCATCGCTGCGCGGCGTGAGTCTCCCAACGCTGCGCGCACGCCGATCAAAAGGCAAATTCCGTGACGATCGGCGCATGGTCGGATGGTTTGCCCCATCCGCGCACATGCTTGTGCACGATGTGCGCCTTTGCCTTTTCTTTCAGATCAGGGGTGACCCACATATGATCAAGCCGACGTCCGCGGTCGGACGTCTCCCAATCCTGCGCGCGATAGCTCCACCATGTGTATAATTTCTTCGACGGATCGACAAAATGCCGCGCAACATCCACCCAGTCTGCTGCTGCCTGAATTTCCGCCAGATGTGCAATTTCAATGCGGGTATGGCTGACGACATTGACCAATTGTTTGTGGCTCCAGACATCTTGCTCAAGCGGCGCAACGTTAAAGTCCCCTGTGAGGACAGTCGGCTCCGTTAGGTTGCCCGACCATTCGGCCATACGTTTTAGGAAAGCAAGTTTCTGTCCGAATTTTGAATTAACCTCGCTGTCGGGGACTTCGCCCCCGGCAGGTATGTAGACATTGTCGATCCGCACGCCCTTGGCGGCGTCAATATTTAACTCTGCGCCAACATGGCGCGCCTCGCCATTGGCCTGCCAATCCTCTACCCTGCGGTTGATCAACGGCAGTTTGCTGACGATTGCAACGCCATGATGCATTGGCATGCCGTTGACGACGAAATGACGGTAGCCCAACTGCCGGAACAATCCTTCGGGAAAAAGGCTGTCGATGACTTTGGTTTCCTGAAGGCATAAAACGTCGGGCGCTTCTTCCTTCAAATAGCGTTCGACAATGTCAATACGGGCGCGGACCGAGTTTATATTCCACGAGGCGATGCGAATGGTCTGGGACATAACACAAAGGCCCTAGATGCCTGAAGCGTCAGGAGCAAGCCGATGAAGGCATTTGCCACAAAAAAGCAAAGCCCTCACCCCGGGGGCATTTGGGATGAGGGCTAAGCTTGCGTTCGTCACGCGGATATCAGCGATGATTAAAGTCGTGGGCAACAGGGGAAAAACCACACGATCATTCGGCCACTGATGTTATGATATATACTGTTTCGTTCCTGTCGTTCAGATGAACAACATTGGCGCACGCCGCAACTTGTCGGTGGTGCGCTTCGGTTCATCGTCGGATGTTAGGATTTTCGCCTGGCCGGCCGCGGATCTTTCCATGTGAACGCGTTTTTTGCGATCATGCCATTATAGGTAATATTGTTGAGTCGAATCGTGGTGCGATTGTTTTTCGAATCGAGCGCGACCCAGCCATTCAGAGTCAATCCGCCCGGCGCGCTGGGTTTGTCCACGAATATCATTGTGATGGTGCCATATTCGGGGCGCTTTGGATCGCGGACTTCGACGCTGACAACGTCGTTGGTGGAGGTAGGCAATATCTTGCCAAAGCGCGCAAGATCCTGACCGGGGTCAAGCAGGGCAGCCAGCGGACTGTTGCGGATCGGCCAGCGCTGGACTTGCTTCACCTCATAATCGACCATCGTCAGCGCACGACCGTCGGCGACAATCAACAGGGGCACGTCTTTCTGATACTCAAACCGCACTTGCCCAGGCCGCTTCAACAGCAACTTGCCGGTCAGCGTCCCGCCGCTCCGGTCTGTCTGCGTGAAATTCGCGGACATTGTGCCCACCGCCTTCATATGCTGCAAAACCCGCGCCATCTGTTCCGACGAGGACTGGGCAGGACTAGGCGTCGTTGCAACGAGCGCAACCGGCGCGAACAACATGGCATATTTTGAAAAAGTCATCTTTGTTTCCTTGGGATGGGTGACGGCGTTCACTATCCGGACTGCCTTGAACCCCGTCTTAATGGCTAAACCGGTTCGCCGTTGCGGTCGCGCAGCACTTCGCGGCGGCCAATATGATTCGGCGCGCTAACGAAGCCGTCTTCTTCCATCCGGTCAATTAACCGTGCGGCGCTGTTGTAACCGATGCGCAATTGGCGTTGTATCCAGCTTGTCGAGGCCTTCTGGCTTTCGAAAACGATCTGGCACGCTTTGCGATATTGCGAATCTTCTTCGCTGTCGTCGCCGCCCATGCCGCCAAAGTCGAAACCGCCGTCTTCGGGTTCTTCGGTCACGGCTTGAATATACTCAGGCTGCCCTTGGCCACGCCAATGGTCGGCAACGCGGCGCACTTCGTCGTCGGAAACAAAAGGTCCGTGAATACGCGTTAAATGACGGCCTCCTGCCATGTAGAGCATGTCCCCCTTGCCCAGAAGTTGTTCTGCGCCTTGTTCCCCAAGAATAGTCCGGCTGTCAATTTTTGACGTAACATGAAAGGAAATGCGGGTGGGCAGGTTTGCCTTGATGACTCCAGTTATAACATCGACCGACGGCCGCTGCGTAGCCATGATCAAGTGAATCCCCGCGGCGCGCGCCTTTTGCGCCAGACGCTGGATCAGGAATTCGACCTCTTTGCCCGCCGTCATCATCAAGTCCGCCAACTCATCAACGATGATGACAATCTGCGGCATGGGTTCGTAAGCGAGGCTTTCTTCCTCATATTGTGGCTGGCCAGTCATCGGGTCATAACCGATCTGCACCTTGCGGCCCAATGGCGCGCCCTTTGCTTTTGCACCGCGCACTTTTTCGTTGAAGTTCGCAAGGTTACGCACGCCAAGCGAGGACATCATTCGGTACCGCTCCTCCATCTGCTCAACTGCCCATTTCAGCGCGCGGATGGCCTTTGCTGGCTCAGTCACCACAGGTGATAGCAGATGCGGAATGTCGTCATAGCTGCTCAATTCGAGCATCTTGGGATCGATCATGATCATCCGGCACTGGTCAGGCGTCAGTCGATAGAGCAACGACAAGATCATGCAGTTCAGGCCAACCGATTTACCTGAACCGGTGGTCCCTGCGACCAACAGATGTGGCATGGGCGCGAGGTCAGCAATAACGGGATCGCCGGAAATATTCTTACCCAAGATTATCGGCAACGCGCCCTTTTGCTCTGCAAAAGCGTCCGAGCCCACCATCTCCTGAAACACAACGGCCTCCCGGTGTGCATTGGGAAGCTCAATACCCATCACTGTCCGGCCCGGGATGGTCGAGACGCGCGCGGACAGCGCGGACATGTTGCGCGCGATGTCTTCGGCCAACTGAATGACGCGGCTGGATTTAATGCCAGCCGCTGGCTCAAGCTCGTACATCGTCACGACAGGGCCAGGGCGAACGGCGACAATCTGTCCCTTTACATGGAAGTCATCCAGCACCGACTCCAGCAGCCGTGCATTGGCTTCCAAAGCGGCCTTGTCGAGTTTAGGCACTGAAATCGCAGGTGGCGGATCGAGCAACTCAAGCGATGGCAAGATAAAGCTGCCAAAGAAATCACCTTGCCGCGCGCCGGTTGAAAAAGCAGCTTTTTTGGGCGCGAGCGTGCGGTCCTCAATCACCGGCGGCTTGCGTTGATCTGGTTCCACGGCCTTGCGTGGCGGCTTGGGCTCGACAATCTGAGGCGCAGGCAAATCATCGCCCGCAAAGGCCGACATGCCAATGCTCGCGCCACCAAATTTCGGCATCGTCAGTGTCGGGATGCGCAACAATGGCCGTTCCAGCTGAAGCGACCGAATGACCAATGCTACCCCGCCCACCAAAGCGCCGAGTATGAGGAACACCCGAAGCGATGTTCCGAATATGCCCTGAATTTGACTTACAAGCACACTAGCGGCATTGGCCAATAGCAAGGCAATCAACCCGCCCCATCCCGCCGGAAGTTCAACGTAACTCCCGTGCTGCCAATAGGCCATGCCAAAGCCGATCAACAACATCCCGATGAGGCATAAGGATAATTGTCGTTTCCATTGCGGCTGCGCGACACCACGCCACAATCGACGCGCAAACACCAAAAACAGCGGCAACAAGAATATCGCTGGTATGCCGAACAGGAAAAGCATCGCATCTGCAACATAGGCACCGCTTTGCCCCATCCAGTTGTGCTGCACATCTGCCGCTGCGCTGTTAAATGCGGCGTCGCCTGCCGAATAGCTGAGCACCGCAAGCCCGAAGAAAATGGCGAACAGCCCTAACGCAGCAGCGCCGAACAGCGCGCCGCTGCGAATCAATGAGGCGCGCATCATCTGACGCCAATTGGCGAGGTTCGATTTCCGGCTAAATTTTGAAACGCGCAAGGCCATGTTACGAATGCCGATATGTATGAAGTCGCAAAGGACCGAATGCGCCCCTTTTCGGCGTCAGCGGACTCCTCGTCAAGTATTACAGGGCAAAAGGGGCGCGTGAATGGATTTATACGGTCAAAATCCTCCTTTGAATCCCGCGCTTTGTTGGGCCATAAGGGGGACATGAAAAACAAGGCAGATGTAATTATCATCGGTGGTGGCCTCATTGGTCTCACACAAGCGCTGGCGCTGGCGGCACAAGGCATTACGAGCCATGTCATTGATCGCGCAGACCAGGCCAACATGTTAGAGGCGGGCTTTGACGGCAGGACCTTTGCGATCTCAAGCTCAAGCTGCAAATTATTTGAAGCGATGGGCCTTGGCGACGCTTTGGCTGGCAAGGGATGTCCTATTCAAAAGATCTGGGTAAGCGACGGGCTAAAACCGGGGTCACTCGATTTCGCGCCAGCCGAAGATGATGGGTTTTTAGGCCAGATGTTTGAAAGCCGTTATTTGCGCGCTGTGCTTTACAAAGCCGCGCAAGAACATGCGGCAATCAAACTGCACATGCCCGCAAACATCATCGATAAATCGCGGGATGCTGGCGCAGCGACAGTAACGCTTCAAGATGGAAAAGTGCTGACCGCAGACCTGATGATCGTTGCCGAAGGCCGCAAGAGTGAGACCCGCGAAGAGGCCGGAATCCCCATTGCGCATTGGCAATATGCGCATCACGCGATTGTGGGCGCGATTTTTCATGAACTACCGCACCACAATATCGCCTATGAAATTTTTTACCCCACAGGGCCCTTTGCCGTTCTGCCCATGTTGGATGACGAACATGGCCGCCACCGTTCGGCGCTTGTCTGGTCCGTTGAATCCAAGGATGCTGCTGGCTACCTAAAGCTATCCCCGCGCGGCTATGCGGCTGAATTGGAAAAGGGCATGGGCGGATTGTTAGGCAAGGTCGAATTGTCCGCACCTTTGTCATCCTACAAGCTGGGGTTCCACCATGCGGCTTCGATTTCGGCGGAACGCATGGTGCTGATCGGCGATAGTGCGCACGGCATTCACCCCATTGCAGGGCAAGGGCTGAATCTTGGCCTGCGCGATGTCGCGGCGTTAACTGAAGTGCTGGTGGACGGCATGCGGCTTGGTCTCGACTTTGGTGATGCGCAGTTGCTTGATCGTTATGGCCGCTGGCGCAGTATCGACACGTTGCTGATCGCGGTTTCGACAGACGGGCTGAACCGGTTGTTTTCCATTCCCGGCAAAACCGCATCGGCGGTGCGGCGCTTTGGGATGGCGATGGTGCAACGCGCTGCCCCGGCCAAGGCCTTTTTCATGGCCGAGGCGCGAGGCGAAAGCGGCGCGTTGCCCAAAATGCTACAGGGTGTTGCGGTCTAAAACTTGAATATACTTACGTTACCGGAACAAGTCGGATTTCAACGCGGCGGTTGGCCGAACGCCCCGCTGCATCAAGGTTGCTCGCCTTTGGCTGGCTCTCGCCATAACCACGGGTTGCCAAGCGCGCGGATTGTACACCGCGTGACGACAAATAATCGGCAACCGCAGAGGCACGGCGTTCGGACAATGCCTGATTATAGGCGTCCGATCCGGTAGAATCTGTGTGGCCCATGACATCGACATAGGTTTTTTCATATTGTGTCAGTGTCGACGCTACCTGATCAAGCGTATTACGAAAGCCAGCATCGATGTTCGAGCTATCGACGCCAAAGGTGATTTCTGATGGTATATCAAGGACAAGATTGTTGCCGTCGCGAATGACATTGATTCCTGTGCCAGCGGTCTGCGCACGCAGCTTTCTTTCTTGTTCGTCCATATAATAGCCGACGCCGGCACCTGCCAATGCGCCAATTCCAGCGCCCACGATCTTTTCCGTGCGGTCGCGACGTCCACCGATCAGGTCGCCAAGCAGATAGCCGCCCAATGCCCCACCAACGCCGCCAATAGCGGCCTTAGAAATAGTGCGGTTCCCAGTTTCAGGATCCGTCACACACGCAGACAATGGAAGCATTGCCGTCAGCAGTATCAGCGATATCGTCTGGTTCTTTTTCATTATATTCCCTTTCAACTAAGGCGCCGTTTAAACCGCACCCATGATGAACCTGCGATGATTATTTCTATCGGGTGCATCATGTCACCATAACGCAGTTTTGCGCATTTTGTTGCCAAACACCCATTTTGGGCATTATGGCGCAAAGGTCCTTATGGAACCTCTTGACCCTTTCCCGTGGTTTGATGCCGCAACGATATTGGCGCTTATCGCCTTAAACGGTGTGTTCGCCATGTCGGAGCTCGCCATTGTGTCCGCACGCACAGCCAAGTTAAAAGCCATGGCCGAAGACGGCAAGCGCGGCGCGTCAGCGGCGCTGCGATTGGGGCGCGACCCCGGAAAATTCCTGTCTACAGTGCAAATCGGCATCACGCTGATCGGCATTATTAATGGCGCATATTCAGGGGCGACCTTAGGCGCGCCAATCGCCGAGCGCATTGCCTCGTTGGGCGTTGACCCTGAATGGTCCGAAACCTTGGGCTTTGGCATTGTGATCAGCATCACAACCTATGCATCATTGGTGGTGGGCGAGCTTGTGCCAAAGCAATTTGCGCTTATCGCGCCTGAGCGAATCGCCGTTATCATGGCTGGCCCGATGGAGTCGCTTGCGCGAATCACTGCGCCAATCGTGTGGACGCTCGACAGATCGAGCGCGACCATCTTTCGCACGCTTGGGCTGCGCCGCGACACCCGCGACGCGCTGAGTGCTGAAGAATTGCGCATGGTGTTTGCTGAAGCCACGCATGCAGGCATCATTGAGGAACATGAGCATAAGGTCATTGCAGGTGTTGTTCGTCTTGCCGACCGGCCGGTGCGTGAAGTCATGACGCCGCGCACCGACGTGGACCGCATTTCTGCCGATGCCTCCGATGAAGCGGTGCGCGATTCGCTGTTGAATTCACTGCACACGCGGCTGCCGGTGACGGGCGAAGATGGCGACGACATTATTGGTGTCGTTCAATCACGCGACATCGTCGCGGCGCAAATTCGCGGCGAACCGCTCGACATTCGCAGGTTGATGCGCCGTGCCGAGATCATTCCGGATCAGCTGGATGCCATGGACGCGCTTGAAATTTTGCGCTCATCTGATGTGCCAATGCTTTTGGTGCATGATGAGTATGGCCATTTCGAAGGTATAGTGACGCCAAATGACCTGTTGGCTGCCATTGCGGGCGAATTCGCGTCTGACCAAGCACAGGGCAGCGCGCCAAATATTATAACTCTGGATGACGGATCAATGCTGGTATCTGGTTCAATGTCCGCCGATGCAATGGCCGAGGCATTATCCATCGACCTGCCGGAAGATCGCGATTATGCGACGGCGGCCGGACATGTTTTGCACATATTGCGGCATTTGCCTTCTGAAGGGGAGGCTTTCACAGACCAAGGCTGGCGCTTTGAAGTGGTGGACATGGATGGCCGCAAAATTGACAAGCTGCGCGTCCGACTTGCAGAAAAGGCAATCAGACAAGACGCAGTTGAGGGCTTGTGATTGCTTAATCGCTTGGTTAGGGCATAAGCCGATACGGAATACTAAGTTGTTAGCGTCCACAGGATATTGATATGGCCGATTTCTTTCTTCCCAAGAACAGCACAGTCCAGAAGGGCACTGTTCACGCCGCCAACACCAGCGGTAAGACCAAAAAATTCAAGGTATATCGCTATGATCCCGATAGCGGGGAGAACCCACGGTACGACACGTTTGAGGTGGATACCGACAATTGCGGCCCAATGGTGCTCGACGCGCTGATCAAGATGAAGGGTGAGCAGGATTCGTCGCTGACCTTCCGTCGGTCATGCCGCGAAGGTATTTGTGGTTCTTGCTCGATGAACATCGACGGCAAAAACGGCCTTGCCTGCACCACCGCGATTGAAGATTGCAAAAGCGAGGTTACCATAACCCCGCTGCCGCATATGGAGGTCATCAAGGACCTTGTTCCTGACTTCACGCATTTCTACGCGCAATATGCGTCGATCAAACCTTGGTTGCAAACGGTAACGCCAGAACCATCGGGTAAGGAACGCCTGCAGTCACCAGAGGACCGCGCCAAGCTTGACGGCCTGTATGAGTGCATCTTGTGCGCATGTTGCTCGACCAGCTGCCCTTCTTATTGGTGGAACAGCGACAAGTTTTTAGGGCCAGCCATTTTGCTGCAAGCCTATCGCTGGTTGGCCGACAGCCGCGATGAAATGACGGGTGAGCGCCTCGACGAGCTGGAAGATCCTTTTCGCCTCTATCGTTGCCACACGATCATGAACTGCGCCAACGCCTGCCCCAAGGGCCTGAACCCGGCGAAGGCCATTGCTGAAACGAAAAAGATGGTCGCTGAACGCCACCTGTAGGCGTTTCAAGTCGCCATAAGGCCCTGATCGGTTAGGATTGCCGTTGGATACACCCGCTTTTGACAGCAGCCCTGACCCCGATAATCCGGGCTGGCTGAACTGGCAGATGACCGACGCCAGCCGTTATAACGGCACGGTGCTTGGAAAAATGCTGGTCCGCAGCGATGGGGATAGCAAGGCGCGTTTGCGTATGTACCCCGAACACCGGCACAGCAATTTGCGCAACGCGGTGCATGGCGGGGTTACTCTGGGCTTTATCGACGTGGCCATGTTCGGCGCGTCCCGAATGTTCGGCCTGATTGAGGCTGGCGCGGCGGTCACGTTAGACCTCTCCGTGCAGTTTATTGGCGCTGGCATCATCGGCGAACCGCTTGAGGCAGAGGTAGAGCTCCTTAAGGAAACTGGCCGACTATTGTTCATGCGTGGCATTGTGATGCAGGGCGAATCGCCTGTCGCTGCCTTTTCGGGTACCATCCGAAAGCCGACCCAAAGATGATTTTTCACGCGAGGGCGCGGAGTCTACGAGTAGCCTGTCGACTCTGCGTCCTCTGCGCCTCTGCGTGATCCAAAATGGCGTCGCTTATGTCTAATGTCACCGATAGATATGACGCGCTGGTAGCCGCAGGCGAGTTAAAAGTGGATGCCGATCAGGCGCGTGCAATCGCCGCACTTGCCAAGGTGCAAGCGGAGCTGGAGGCGGTTCCATCGCGTGGAGGCACGATTTGGGGGTTCCTGCGGCGAAAGCCTGACCCTGCCCGTGGGCTCTACCTTTGGGGCGGTGTCGGACGTGGTAAATCCATGCTGATGGACCTGTTTTTCGACAGTATGCAAATCCAGCATAAGCGCCGCGTGCACTTCCATGAATTCATGATCGACATTCATGCGCGGTTGAAGGCCGAGCGTGTGAAGGAAAAAGGCGACCCGATTCCTCCAATCGTCGCAGCGCTGGCCGACGAAGTGCGGTTGTTGTGCTTTGATGAAATGGTCGTGAACAATATGGCCGACGCAGCGATAATGTCGCGACTCTTTTCCGGCCTGATTGCGGCAGGTGTTACCGTAGTGACCACATCGAACCGTCACCCCGATTATCTGTATAAAGATGGCCTTAACCGGCAATTGTTTCTGCCCTTCATCGCGCTTGTGAAGGAAAGCCTGGATATCGTCGCGCTAGATGGGCCAACCGATTACCGACGCGATCGATTGGGGAGCGCTCAAATCTGGCTCCTGCCCAATGGCCCTGCGGCAACGGCAGCCTTGTCCCAAACCTTTTTCAAGATGACCGACTATCCACCCGAAGACCGCGCGCATGTGCCGACCTTGGAAATGGACGTCGGCGGCGGACGTATTTTGCATGTGCCAAAGGCGCTGAAAGGCATCGCGGTATTCTCGTTCAAGCGCCTCTGCGCCCAAGCACGCGGCGCTGCGGATTACCTTGCCATCGCGCGCCGTTTCCATACGGTCATCATGGTTGGTATACCCGTTCTGGGACCCCATAATCGCAATGAGGCTGCGCGCTTTGTGACGTTGATCGATGCGTTGTACGAATATCGGGTAAAGTTTCTGGCCAGCGCTGATGCGGAGCCAGACCATTTATACCCGAAAGGCGACGGGCGGTTTGAATTTGACCGTACCGTATCCCGCCTGATGGAAATGCAGTCGGAGGATTATCTGGCGGAAGGGCATGGCCCGCGTTAGCATATCGCAAAAGGGAGAGAGATGATGGGACCGAAGACGTTATTATTTGCTGGCTTGTTGGCGCTAACCACTACTGCAAACGCACAAGCGCCAAATGCGCAGCAAGCAGCCGAGCGTGACCTGTTTGCAAAGATTGTCGAGATTCCGACAGTAGAGGGGCAGCCTGCGGAATTTAAAAAGCTGACCAGCCTATTAACGTCAGAATTCCGCAAGGCGGGAATCAGTAATGTCATCGTCAAAGATCATGACAACACCCAGACATTGATCGCGCGCTGGCCCGCAGCCAAGCCATCGGGCAAAAAGCCCATATTGCTGATGGCGCATATGGACGTCGTTGCGGCCAAGGCAAGCGATTGGAAATATCCGCCGTTCCAGTTCCGCGAAGAAGGCGGCTATTATCTTGGTCGTGGTTCGAATGATAATAAGGCCGCTTTGACGGGTATTGTCCTTGCCCTGCAATATCTGCGCGCAGAGAAGTTTGCGCCGACGCGGGACATCATCGTTCTGTTTACCGGGGACGAAGAAACCGTCGGCAATGGAGCCCGGCGGGCGGCGGGTGAATGGCGCGACCTGATTGACGCCGAATATGCATTAAATGGTGATGCAGGTGGCGGGTATGTGTTTCCCGATGGGCGCGTTGAAGGTTTCGGCATTCAGATTGCGGAGAAAACCTACGCCGATTTCAGACTGACCGCCATAAACCGTGGCGGGCACAGCAGCGCGCCGCGTCCTGATAACGCCATCTACGCGCTCGCCAATGCCTTGACGGCGATTGAACGGCACCGGTTCCCCGCCATGATCAACGACGCCACGCGTGCCAGTTACGAGATGCTCGCAAAGGGTGACAGCGGGCAATATGGTGAACTGCTACGCCGCTTTCTGGCCGACCCGCAGGACCGCGAAACCGCAGACCTGCTAGAGACCATGGACCCCGGAGGCACGCGTACACGCTGTGTTGCGACCATGCTGTCGGGTGGGCATGCACCAAATGCCCTACCGCAAAAGGCCGAAGCCAATGTTAACTGCCGAATTTTTCCCAGTGTGAAGATCGAAGACGTGCGGCAGCAGTTGCAGGCGCTGTCGGGACCAGATGTCACTGTTGCTGCGGTTCAAGGATCACAAACCCCAGAAACCGCACCGTCGCCCATGCGCGACGACATAACGCAGGCCTATCGGGCGGCGGTTGCCACACGCTTCCCCAATGCGCCCGTTCTGCCGTTTCAGTCCGCTGGCGCAACCGATGGCGCATTTTTACGCGCCGCCGGCATCCCCGTTTACGGCTTTGGCGGCCTTTGGGGCATAGTTGGTCAGCGGGAAGGCGCACATGGTTTAGATGAACGCGTCTGGGCCGAAGGATTTCACGGTCAAGTGCCCATCTGGATGGAGATGTTGCGGCGGGTAGCTGGCACCTAACGGCTACACTTCCGCCCACTAACGCTATTGCGAACTGTTATCACAAAAACCTTTATTTTGAACCTTTATTGGGTTGTTATCCACATCGATTCGGCGTAACGCCGCGTTAATTCCGCTAAAAAGCCCTAAGGGAAGGACAGTTTTTCATGGCTCGCAAGAAAATTGCACTCATCGGCGCCGGTAATATCGGCGGCACCCTCGCACATCTCGCAGCATTAAAGGGCCTTGGCGACATCGTCCTTTTCGACGTTGTTGAAGGCGTTCCTCAAGGCAAGGCACTCGATCTGTCGCAATGCGGCCCGGTGGAAGGTTTTGACGCCACAATCACCGGCACCAATGATTATGCCGATATCGCAGGCGCAGATGTCATCATCGTCACCGCTGGTGTCGCCCGTAAGCCTGGCATGAGCCGCGACGATTTGCTTGGCATCAACCTGAAGGTGATGAAGGCGGTCGGCGAAGGCATCGCTGCCAACGCGCCAAACGCATTTGTCATCTGCATCACCAACCCGCTTGATGCGATGGTATGGGCATTGCGCGAATTTTCGGGCCTGCCGCACCACATGGTCGTCGGCATGGCCGGCGTGCTGGACTCGTCACGTTTCAGCCATTTCCTCGCCGATGAGTTCCAAGTGTCGGTCAAGGACGTCACAAGCTTCGTGCTCGGCGGCCATGGCGACACGATGGTCCCTGTCATTCAATACTCAACCGTCTCGGGCATACCGGTGCCTGACCTGATTGCGATGGGCATGTCCACGCAAGAACGCATTGACGCCATCGTGCAACGCACGCGCAGCGGGGGGGGCGAAATCGTCGCCTTGCTCAAGACCGGTTCCGCGTACTACGCTCCCGCGACCAGCGGCATAGCAATGGCCGAAGCCTATCTATACGACCAAAAACGCGTCCTGCCCGCGGCAGTCCACTTGACTGGCCAATATGGCATCGACAATCTCTATGTCGGTGTACCGGTCATAATCGGCGCAGGCGGCGTTGAGAAGATTGTCGAGATCGCTCTCGACGACGAAGCCAAATCCAACCTTGCCGTTAGCGTAGATGCGGTGAAGGAACTTCTGGTGGCGTGTAAGGCCATCGACCCGTCGCTGAACTAAGTGCAACCCAAAGAATTCAGGAGACGTTTGTGAGCATCCTCGTCAATAAAAATACTAAAATCATCACGCAGGGCATGACCGGCGCAACGGGTACTTTCCACACCGAACAGGCGCTGGCTTATGGCTCGCAAATGGTTGGCGGGGTAACCCCCGGCAAGGGCGGAGCGACGCATATCGGCCTGCCGATGTTCGACACTGTGCTTGAGGCGAAGGAAGCCACAGGCGCAGACGCCTCGGTCGTATATGTACCGCCACCCTTTGCTGCGGATTCAATCCTTGAAGCCATTGACGCAGAAATTGCGTTAATCGTCTGCATCACTGAAGGCATTCCGGTGCTTGACATGGTGAAGGTAAAGCGTGCGCTTTCGGGTTCGAAATCGCGCCTGATTGGTCCAAACTGCCCCGGCATTTTGACACCGAACGAATGCAAAATCGGCATCATGCCCGGTAGCATCTTCTCAGCGGGTTCGGTCGGCGTCGTCTCACGTTCAGGCACGCTGACTTATGAAGCCGTGTTCCAGACCACAGCAGAAGGCCTTGGCCAGACCACTGCGGTTGGCATTGGTGGTGACCCTGTCAACGGCACCAACTTCATTGATTGCCTTGAGCTGTTCCTTGCCGATGATGCGACCAAGTCCATCATCATGATCGGTGAAATAGGCGGCAGCGCAGAAGAAGAAGCTGCACAATTCCTCATCGACGAAGCGAAGAAGGGCCGCAAAAAGCCAATGGCTGGTTTCATCGCCGGACGCACGGCACCTCCAGGCCGCCGTATGGGCCATGCTGGCGCAATCGTTTCGGGCGGCAAGGGCGACGCCGAAAGCAAAATTGCAGCAATGGAGGCCGCGGGCATCCGCGTATCGCCATCGCCATCCTTGCTCGGCAAGACCTTGGTCGAGGTGTTGAAGGGTTAAGCATTAACTCCTCCCCGGCACGGGGAGGGGGACCATGCGCAGCAGGGGGGTGGGGCACCCGCCAAATAGCGAGAGCTTGAACGCAAGTGCCCCTCCGTCAGTCCTGCGGACTGCCACCTCCCCGGTTCGGGGAGGATTTGGAGAAGAAAAATGGGCGTAGAAAACCAGGATTTCGAAATAGAACGCGGGCCGAGCTGGGAACGTGCCGACTGGCCATTGTCAGCGACCGACGATTTGACCGCGTCGCTTGACCCCACGCAGATGGCGGTCGAAGTGAAAGCGGCGGCAAAGGCGGCGGGCAGGCCGATGGCGGAGGCCGACGCGGTTGCAGCAGCAAGCGATTCTATCCGCGCGATGATGCTGGTGCGCACATATCGGGTGCGCGGGCATCTGGCCGCCAATCTTGATCCACTTGGCCTTTCGAAACAGGATATCCCTGCGGACCTTACACCCGAATATCACGGTTTTTCCGGAGCCGACCTTGACAAGCGCGTCTATGTTGGTGGCACGCTTGGGCTTGAGTGGACTACGGTGCGCGAGCTGGTCGATACGCTGCGCGCCAATTATTGCGGGCCGGTCGGCCTTGAATATATGCATATTTCCGACGTCGAAGAGCGCCGGTTCCTGCAGGAACGGATGGAAGGCAAGGACGCGGCCATCCAGTTCACGCCCGAGGGCAAAAAGGCAATCTTGGGTAAAGTTATAGAAGCCGAGCAATATGAGAAATTTCTTGGCCGCAAATATGTAGGGACGAAGCGTTTCGGTCTTGATGGCGGCGAATCCATGATACCGGCTCTGGAAGCTGTTATCAAATATGGTGGCCAGCTTGGCGTGCGTGAAATCGTCTATGGCATGCCGCATCGTGGCCGCTTGAACGTGCTCGCCAACGTTATGGCTAAGCCCTATCGCATCATCTTCCACGAATTCTCCGGCGGCAGCGCCAACCCCGATGATGTCGGTGGTTCAGGCGATGTGAAATACCATCTCGGCACCAGCACCGACCGTGAATTTGACGGTATCAAGGTGCATATGAGCCTGGTTCCAAACCCGTCGCACCTTGAGGCCGTTAACCCCGTCGTCTTGGGCAAGGTGCGCGCCAACCAGACGGCGCGTGACGACTTGGGCAAGCATGAGCAAGTGTTGCCCGTTCTGCTGCATGGCGATGCCGCCTTTGCTGGCCAGGGCATTGTGTGGGAATGCCTCGGCTTCTCCGGTATTCGTGGATATAATACGGGTGGTTGCTTGCACTTCATCGTCAATAACCAAGTCGGTTTTACCACTAGCCCGCAATATGCGCGGTCATCGCCTTATCCTTCCGACGTTGCAAAGGGTGTTCAGGCGCCTATTTTCCACGTCAATGGCGATGATCCCGAAGCGGTGACGTTCGCGTGTAAGATCGCGATCGAATTCCGCCAAACATTCCACCGCGACATCGTCATCGACATGTGGTGCTACCGCCGCTTTGGCCATAATGAAGGCGATGAGCCCGGCTTCACGCAGCCATTGATGTATAAAGTCATCAAGAACCATCCGGCCGTAAGTGCTCTTTACGCACAACGCCTTGAAGCCGAAGGCGTGATCGACGCCAATTGGTCAAATGAACACGCCATGCGCTTTGTCCAAGCGCTTGAGCAGGAATTTGCCAGCGCCGCAGACTATAAAGCGAACGCTGCCGATTGGTTCGGGGGCCGTTGGTCAGGCCTATCCAAGCCCGCTGATCCCGAAACGGCGCGGCGTAACGTGCCAACGGGCATGACACGCAAATTGTTCGACAGTCTAGGCCGCACGCTTACAACCGTGCCCGAGGGCCACAACATCCACCCGACATTAAGCCGTGTTTTGGATGCCAAAAAAACGATGTTCATCTCTGGCGAGAATTTCGATTGGGCAACGGGCGAAGCTCTTGCGTTCGGGTCGCTGCTGACCGAAGGTTATGGCGTGCGTTTGTCTGGCCAGGATTCAGGCCGCGGCACCTTCAGCCAGCGGCACGGTGTTTGGGTCGATCAGACAACCGAAGAAAAATATGTGCCGCTTTCAACCTTACCACATGGGCGGTTTGAAATTCTCGACAGCCCCTTGTCCGAATTTGGCGTGTTGGGTTTCGAATATGGCTATGCCGGTGCGGAACCGAAAACTTTGGTCCTTTGGGAGGCGCAGTTTGGCGATTTCGTGAATGGCGCACAGACGTTGATCGACCAGTTTATTGCGTCGGGTGAAGCCAAGTGGCTCCGCGCCAATGGTCTGGTGATGCTGTTGCCGCATGGATATGAAGGCCAGGGCCCAGAGCATAGCTCCGCGCGGTTGGAACGTTTCCTGCAATTATGTGCCGAGGACAATATCCAAGTCGCCAATTGTACCACGCCAGCCAATTATTTCCACTTGCTGCGCCGTCAAATGGTGCGGCCATTCCGCAAGCCGCTTATCGTCATGACGCCAAAGTCGCTTTTGCGTCATAAGCTCGCGGTTTCCAAGGCCTCAGATTTCCAAGGCGAAAGCCACTTCATGCGGATCTTGTCCGATACGAATGCCCCTGCCGACAAGGACGTGAAGCGACTGATATTATGCTCTGGAAAGGTCGCCTATGACCTGATGGAAGCCCGCGACGCATCGGGTGACAAAAATACCAGCATCGTGCGGATTGAGCAGCTATATCCGTTTCCGACAGAGCCGTTAATTGTGCGCCTAAAGCGTATGACCAATTTGGAAGAGCTCGTTTGGGCACAGGAAGAGCCGCGCAACGCCGGAAGCTGGACGTTTGTCGATCCTCATCTGGAAGAATGCCTTGCAGAAGCCAATGTTGGCCCCACCCGCGCCCGTTACGCCGGACGCAGGGCCGCAGCCGCGACGGCAACCGGTCTTGCAAAGCGCCATCAGGCCGAGCAAGCCGCATTGGTTGCTGAAGCATTAGGCCAAAATGTCCGCGAAGAAATCCGCCGTCAGCGTTCAGGCGGCACGAAACCAATCACCCCTCCATCCTCGTGAGGATTAGATTATGAGCACTGAAGTTAAAGTCCCCGTATTGGGCGAGTCCATCACTGAAGCAACGCTTGGTCAATGGTTGAAGAAACCGGGCGAGGCGGTAGCTATCGATGAACCGATCGCCAGCCTTGAAACGGACAAGGTTGCGGTTGAGGTGCCATCGCCCGTTGCAGGCATCATGGGCGCTTATGCCGTTGAAGAAGGTGCGACCGTCAATGTAGGCGCAGTCATCGGATCAATCGATGCCGGAACCGGTGCCACCGCACCTGTTGCGACCCCTGCTCCCGCTATGGCTGTAGCGGCAGTCGCGCCTGCGGTGGCAACCATCGCTGCGCCTGCCGCCGAAACAGAAAATAGCGACCTGCCCCTCTCGCCCGCTGTGCGCCGCCTTGTGTTGGAACTTGGCATTGACCCAAGCAAGATCAAAGGTACGGGCAAAGACGGTCGCCTGACAAAGGAAGATGTTGTGGCTGCCGCCAAGGGCGCGCCTGCGCCATCTGCCGACGCAGCCTTCACTGCTGCGCCAACAACGCAAGCAACAGGCGCGCGTCAGGAAGAGCGCGTGAAGATGACACGTCTGCGTCAGACCATCGCCAAGCGCCTGAAGTCCGCGCAAGACACCGCCGCGTTGCTGACAACGTTCAACGATGTTGATATGTCAGCGGTGATGGAAGCACGCGCGACCTACAAAGATCTGTTTGAAAAGAAGCATGGCGTACGCTTGGGCTTCATGGGCTTTTTCACCAAAGCCGTAGCCTTGGCCGCACGCGATGTCCCTTCGGTCAATGCAAAGATTGAAGGCGATGAAATCGTCTATCACAATTACCTTGATGTATCGGTCGCAGTCAGCGCACCCAACGGCCTTGTGGTGCCTGTCGTGCGCAATGCGGACGCCATGAGCTTCGCGCAAATTGAAAAGGCCATCGGCGACTTTGGCGCAAAGGCGAAGGCCGGCACCTTGACGATGGACGACATGTCCGGCGGCACCTTCACCATTTCAAATGGCGGTGTGTTCGGCAGCCTGATGTCGACCCCGATCATCAACCCCCCGCAATCGGCAGTGCTTGGCCTACACCGTATCGAAGACCGCGCAGTTGTGCGCGACGGGCAGGTCGTGGTGCGCCCAATGATGTATGTGGCGTTAAGCTATGACCACCGCCTCATCGACGGCCGCGAAGCTGTTACCTTCCTGAAGATCGTCAAAGAGGCGATTGAAGACCCGACCCGGTTGTTGATCGACCTTTAAGGAGCCTGATCCATGGCAGAACATGATTACGACCTGATCGTTATTGGCGCGGGTCCGGGCGGCTATGTCGCCGCAATCCGCGCTGCACAATTGGGGCTGAAGACGGCATGCGTTGAAAGCCGGGAAACATTGGGCGGCACATGCCTGAACGTCGGATGCATTCCATCCAAGGCATTGCTGCATGCCTCAGAAATGTTTCATGAAGCGCAATCAGGTTCGCTGACGAAATTCGGTATCGACTTTACGGGCGTATCGCTTAACCTCGACCAAATGCATGCCGAAAAGGCGAAGGCGGTTGGCGAGCTGACTGGCGGTATCGAATTTCTGTTTAAGAAGAACAAGGTCGATTGGCTTAAAGGCAAAGCGGCATTCACATCGGCTAACAGCTTGGATGTTGCTGGTAAAAGCTACACCGCAAAAAATATCATGATCGCAACAGGTTCCTCGGTCATGACATTGCCGGGCGTCATGATTGACCAGAAAGTCATCGTCGATTCCACTGGCGCGCTTGCCTTGCCAAAGGTTCCAAAACATTTGGTGGTGATCGGCGGTGGGGTTATTGGCCTTGAGCTTGGCAGCGTATGGCTGCGCCTCGGCGCACAAGTCACCGTGGTTGAATATCTTGACCAGATTTTGCCCGGCATGGACGGCGAAGTACGCAAGGAAGCGGCCAAGATTTTCAAGAAACAGGGCTTCAACATCCGCACGGCTACAAAGGTCACGGGCGCAACCGTCAATCGCGGAACTGCCACATTGACCGTTGAACCATCGGCAGGCGGTGCCAGTGAAACCATCGAAGCCGATTGCGTGCTTGTCGCCATTGGACGCCGCGCGAAGACAGACGGCCTTGCGCTGGACAAAGCAGGGCTGACGGTCAACGCGCGTGGCCAAATTGAGATTGGCCATGATTTCCAGACACGTGTTCCGGGCATCTATGCCGTGGGTGATGTCTGCCCCGGCCCAATGCTTGCGCACAAGGCAGAGGATGAAGGCATTGCGGCAGCAGAATATATCGCTGGCCTGACGGGAATCGTCAACCATGACGTCATTCCGAGCGTGGTCTATACCTATCCGGAAATTGCGAGCGTTGGCTTGACCGAAGAAGAAGCCAAGGAAAAAGCGGCTGCGTCAGGTGACGAGATCAAGGTCGGTAAATTCCCGATGATGGCGAATAGCCGGGCAAAGACTAACCGCGACACCGATGGTTTTGTGAAGGTCATTGCGGATGCGAAAACCGACCGTGTTTTGGGCGTCCACATCATTGCGTCGATTGCCGGAGCCATGATTGCCGAAGCGTGTACTGCGATGGAATTTGGCGCAACATCAGAAGATATTGCCTATACCTGCCACGCGCATCCAACACATGCCGAAGCCTTGAAGGAAGCGGCGATGGCGGTGACTGGCAAGCCGATCCATATGTAATGGTGCCGCAAACGGTCCAGATGGCCCCGGCCATGATTTCAGGGCTCGACCTATTTGGTATCGCTGTTTTTGCGGCATCCGGTGCACTGGCAGCAGCGCAACGCAAGCAGACACTTGTCACCTTTTCCTTCTTCGCGCTGATTACCGGTGCTGGCGGCGGAACCGTGCGTGACCTGTTGATTGGTGCGCCGGTATTTTGGGTACAGGATTGGCGCTTTGCCGCCACCTGTCTGATCACGGCAGGGCTAGTCTGGGTCACACCGCGCACTGTCTGGAACGACCGCGCGCTCGACTGGTTCGACGCTGTTGGTATCGCGATTTACGCAGTGTTTGGCACTTGGAAACGCTCACCCTTGGCGTGCCTTTATTGCCCGCAATGATGATGGGCGGCATCACCGCCTGTGTTGGCGGCATCATCCGTGATGTCTTGGCGGGTGAGCCTTCCATTTTGCTTAAACCTGAAATCTATGTGACGGCGGCGGCGCTTGCCTCGGGCCTTTTCGGACTATTGATTTATCTAAACATAGAAGTGTTGCCAGCTGCCGGGATCAGCGCGCTTGCAGGCTTTGCCTTACGCGCCATGGCCATTTGGAAAGGCTGGGCCATCCCCGCCTATCGCGGCTGATTAGCGAGCGCGACTTGCAAATAGCCGGTTAAGATTGGCAATTTTCGGCTTGTCCCACTGCACAATATACGGGTGGCGCGGGTTCTTCACCATGAAGTCCTGATGGTAAGATTCTGCAGGATAGAAACTGAAGGGCTCAATCTTGGTAACGATGGGCTTCTTCCAATACGACGCCTTACCCAGTTGTGCGATATAGGTGCGTGCGGCATTTTTCTGCGCAGCATTGGCGGGAAAGATAGCCGTCCGGTATTGCTTGCCTCGGTCAGGTCCCTGACGATTCAATTGCGTCGGGTCATGTGCCACTGAAAAGAATATGTGCAGCAAATCATTATAGCTAACGCGCGCCGGGTCATAATAAATCCGTACCGACTCCGCGTGCTTCGTCCGCCCGGCACTGACAAGATTATAATCCGCTGTCGCTTTGGTGTCGCCTGAATAGCCAGACTCGACGCGTGTAACGCCCTTCACACGTTCAAATACAGCCTCCACGCCCCAAAAGCAGCCGCCAGCAAACACCGCCACTTGCTGCGCCTTTGGTTCCGTGATGCGTGTGGCGGGCGCAGATATCGCAATACCCTCAGTCGCATGGGCGCTACCGATTGGCGCGCCGATGTTTGATCCGCATGCCGCGGCCATTCCCAACAGCAACCCAATGTTCAGCGTAAGAAAAATGCGCTTTGGCGATTTGCGACTCTTTTTCATGATGCGCCCAAAAGGCGCAGGGCCAAGTCCGAGCGCAGAAAGTGGAAAATGCCGTCCATCTTTTATCTCTCTTTTCGGGTGCCCAATTTACAAGCCGCAGCAGATACGCACTTGAGGTCCCAAAGGTTTCAAGCAGAGGTAGGATGAAGCGCAGCTTAACGCGTTCCATTGCCCCTATTTGGCGCGCTTAGATCAGGGCGGCGCAGGCGGTTTGAATACGCAGGCATGCTTCCTTCAAAATGTCCGCCGATGTGGCATAAGAAATCCGGAAACCCGGCGATAAACCAAACGCCCCACCATGCACCGCGGCAACGCGATATTCGTCGAGGAAATAATCGATGAGATCAGCGTCAGTTTGAATGATTTTACCCTGCGGTGTTTTCTTACCCATCACGCCCGACGCGTCTGGATAGACGTAGAAGGCACCTTGCGGAGTCGGGCAGCTTAGCCCCGGCGCATCGTTAAGCATCCCCACCACAATGTCCCTACGTTCGCGGAAGGCCGTGTTCCGTTCGCGCAGGAAATCTTGCGGGCCGTTCAACGCCGCCAAGACAGCATATTGGCTGATCGAGCAAGGGTTGCTGGTCGATTGCGATTGCAAATCGGCCATGGCCTTAATGAGCCACGCCGGGCCGCCTGCATAGCCAATCCGCCAACCCGTCATTGCATAAGATTTGGATGCGCCATTCATGGTGAGCGTGCGGTCGTACAGGTCTGGACAGACCTGAAGCATCGTCGCAAACGGCTTGAGCGCGTACCAGATATGCTCATACATATCGTCGGACAGCAGCATGACATGTGGATGTTTTAGCAACACGGCACCAAGCGCTTTGAGTTCCTCGGCATCATACGCCGCACCGGTTGGGTTCGATGGCGAATTTAAGATCAGCCAGCGCGTATTTGGCGTGATTGCAGCATCAAGCTGCTCCGGCGTGATTTTGTAATCCTGCGCGGCAGTTGCCATGACGATAACGGGTGTGCCGCCGGCAAATTGCACAATGTCGGGATAGCTCACCCAATATGGCGCGGGGATGATAACTTCGTCACCAACATCAATGGTGGCGACAAGCGCATTGAACAAGGTGTGCTTGCCGCCCGAGTTTACGGTGATCTGCTTTGGCGTATAATCGATATTGTTGTCGCGCTTAAACTTGGCGATGATCGCTTGCTTAAGCGGCGCGATGCCGTCGACGGCAGTATATTTTGTCATGCCGTCACGGATCGCCTGAATTGCGGCATCCTTGACAAAGTCTGGCGTGTCAAAATCAGGCTCTCCAGCGGACAGCCCGATGACATCAATCCCTTGCGATTTCAGGTCAATGACACGCCCCGACATGACAAGCGTCGCAGAAGGAGCAATCCGCCCTAGGGCAGCCGACAGATGGTCAATCATCATCATACTTTCGCGGAATTATTGAACAGAAATTGCGTGTCTGCCCCTAATGGCTCGTCAAAAGTTACGCAACCCTATTAGGGTCAGGACCTAGCTCTGATTAATCCGCGCACACTGTTACCGACCCAAAATCCATCAGACAGATCCTCTATCCTCAGGTCAGCTTCTTCCGCCTTGCCCGAGGCAAGCAGTTCACGACGCAATATCGAGGGCAGCAGGCCTGTTTCCAGTCGCGGGGTCAACAACTTGCCATCGCGCTCGACAAATATGGCGGTGATGCTGCCTTCGGTCAGCAAGCCATCGCTGCCCACAAAAACCACTTCATCGCAATCTGGCCGTGATGTGCGCGCTTCATCGTAAAAGGCGCGGTCGGAAATTTTATGCCGTAGCCGGAAATCAACCGCATCGACGGGCAACGGGACTACAGCAACCCGCCACTCGGTTACATCTTTCAACGGCCAAATCTCAACTGCCTGTGCGCCATGCCGCGATGCCATCAGGCGAATTTTGGAGAGACGGTCGAGGTGGAAAACACTCGCATGCAAGCGGTTGCGCAGTTCGTGCCGGTCAAATTCGAAGCCAAAGGAAGCCGCGCTGAATTTCATCCGTTCAAGATGATCCTCCAGCCGCAAGATACCCGCCATAGGCTCAAACCGCATCGTTTCGATGAGATCAAAACCATGATTTTCCAATTTAGCGAAATCCCCCTTGGCCAAACATTCGGCCCATTCATCTGCTTCGATGGAATCGGCTACCACTCCGGATCCTAAGCCAAGCGAGAGGGACTTTGTTTCTTCACACACCGTAAATGTCCGAATAGCGACGTTGAATGCGGCGTCGCCATTGTCATCTATCCGACCGATGGAGCCGCAATATATGCCACGTGACGCAGCTTCGACCTCTTCGACGACTTGCATGGCGCGGATTTTCGGTGCCCCGGTGATCGAGCCACAGGGAAACAAAGCCTTTATGACGTCAATGGCATCATGTCCGTCGGCTAGCACTCCGGTGACCGTAGAGGTCATCTGGTGCACCGTGGGATAGCTTTCAACATGGAAAAGCTCGGGTACCTTAACGCTGCCCGCCGTGCACACGCGCGATACGTCATTACGCAACAGATCAACAATCATCAGATTCTCGGCCCGTTGCTTTGGATCCATACGCAAATGCGCGGCAGCCTGTGCATCCGCCACCGGATCGGTCGACCGCTGCGCCGTCCCCTTCATGGGCTTGGTCGTTATCCTTTTGTCTTTCAACGCAAAAAACAGCTCCGGTGAGAAAGACAGATAATGTGTCTGCCCGGTCCAGATCACCCCCCCATAGCCGGCCCGCGCACGCGCGCGCAACGCAGCATATAATGCGAGCGGATCGCCAGCGTAATCCGCCGTCAGCGGGAAAGTCAGATTGGCCTGATAAATATCCCCGGCACGGATATATTCCTGCACCGTGGCAAAGGCCCGGCTATAGTCGTCGCGCGATATGCCCGGACGAAGTTCAGACAACCACGTGCCAACGGGGTCGGGTAACAAGGACGTCACAACGTCAGTGTCTATAGTACTGAAATTCTGGAATAATCCAAACCATGCCAGCAATCCAGATGGCGCACGTGCCAGGCTGGGCAAAAGGTGTGCGCCAGCCGCATAGCCGAAAAATCCGGCCGCATGCAGGCCTTCTCGCTGCGCTTGCCGAAGCGAGACGAGTAGCGCAATTAGCGCGTCAGCATCATAAGCGGTCAGGACTTCAACCGGATTTGTATAAAGCCGTGCAGGTGATGCACCATGCGTTCGCGCATCATCAAGCAGAACGAAAGGCCCCTCTTTAGGGATCATGCGGTGGGTGTCGATGGAGCGGGTGAGGGGAATCGAACCCCCGTATTCAGCTTGGGAAGCTGCTGCTCTACCATTGAGCTACACCCGCACGACATTGGGCACTTTAACCCGCTAGATAGGATTTTGCCAATGCCCAAAATCCTAGCCTTTCAAGCGTTCAGCATGCCAAGTAAGATGTGCGCCCATGAAGGTCGAGATGAAATAATAGCTGTGGTCATATCCTGGCTGCATGCGGATGGTCGCTGGTTGACCAACGGCTGCGCACTGCTCGGTAAGCAAATGCGTTTTGAGTTGTGCCTCTAAGAAATTGTCGTCACTCCCTTGGTCGACCAAAAGGTCAGGCAAGCGCGCGCCATCCGCAATCAACGCGACGCTGTCATACGCGCGCCAATGGGCTCGGTCTTGCCCGATATAACCACCCAGCGCCTTTTCACCCCAGGGACAGTTCAAGGGCGACACGATAGGCGCAAGCGCGGATGTTGACCGGAACCGCCCAGGGTTCCGCAAACTTATGGTCAACGCGCCATGTCCGCCCATGGAATGCCCCATAATCGCTTGCCGCTGCATATCGGCGGGAAAATGCGCTGCAATGATGGCGGGTAGTTCATTTTCGATATAATCGCGCATCCGGTAATGCTGATCGAATGGCGCTTGTGTCGCATCAACGTAAAAGCCAGCGCCAAGGCCGAAATCATAGGCGGCTTCCGGATCGTCGGCAACGCCTTCGCCACGCGGGCTGGTGTCTGGCGCGATAAAGATCAAACCAAGTTCCGCACACGCACGGCGAAATTCGCCCTTCTCGGTCACATTGGCATGAGTGCACGTCAGGCCCGACAGAAACCAGACGATGGGCAGCAATGCGCCCTCTTCATGTGGAGGCACATAGACCGAAAATGTCATGTCGGTAGCCGTTGCCGCAGAGGCGTGGCGATACACGCCTTGGACGCCGCCAAAGGCAATGTTGGTGGAGATAGTTTCTATGGTCATGCTGGCTCCAATATCGGGATAGGTTTGATCAACGGTGGGTGGCGCCAAAAGGTCAGCGCCCGCACAAGGTCATCGAGCGCAAGCCCAAGGGTGGCATTGTTACGCAGCGGGTGGCAATTGATAAGCTCGGCATCCATTAACGATGCGTCAAGGACGAAGCGCACTGCGCCAGCAACATCGTTGATCGCAGCCAAAGCCGTGACGGAACCGGGCGTGATGCCCAGCAGGCGCTCCATATCCTCTGCCTTGCCAAAGCTGACGCGGCCGCACCCAACCGCAGCAGGCAACGCCTTTAGATCGACACGCGCTTCGGCCGGAACGGTCACGAGATAATAATCCCCCGCCTTATCCTTCAGGAACAGGTTCTTGGTATGCGCCCCGGGAATGGAATCATTATGCGCGGCACTCTCGGTCACGGTAAACACCGCAGGATGTTCATGGACTTTATAGGCGACGCCGAGCGCGGCTAGGTCTGTATAAAGCTGCGCTTCGGCATCGGTCATAGCGTTAGTCTTATTAGTCCGTGACGCGGTGCAAGGCGCACAGCTTGTTGCCATCGGGATCGCGCAAATAGGCGAGGTACATTTTCATGCCGTTGCCTTCGCGGATGCCGGGCGCATCTTCAATCGCCACGCCGCCATTGTCGACGCCCGCCTCATGCCATGCATTGGCTTGGTCCGGGGTCATAGCAAAACCGACCGTGGAGCCATTGCCGTGCGTTGCCGGATTGCCGTCGATTGGCGGTGTGACAAGAAACAGCGATCCATTGTGCATATAGATCAAACGGCCCTTAGGGTCTTCGATCCCTGGCTTTCCGCCCATGGCAGCAAAGGTTGCGTCGTAAAATTTCTTTGAACGGGCAATATCATTGCTGCCGACCATCATGTGACTAAACATATCCGTTTCTCCTTTTGATTAAAACACTACTACGCTGCGGATGCTTGTCCCCGCATGCATTAATTCAAACGCTTTGTTGATCTCTTCCAGACCCATGACATGCGTGATCATTGGGTCAATCTCGATCTTGCCGGTCATGTACATATCGACAATCTTTGGCACATCAGTCCGGCCCTTGGCCCCGCCAAAGGCTGTGCCGCGCCAGTTGCGGCCCGTTACCAACTGGAACGGACGCGTCGCAATTTCCTTGCCTGCCTCGGCCACACCAATGATGATGCTCGTGCCCCAGCCACGATGGCAGGCCTCAAGCGCGGT
>NZ_CAMCWY010000006.1 GCF_945882965.1 Sphingorhabdus sp. EL138 | reverse complement strand
TGCCATTTATGATGTTGACCGTTCTGAAGTCGTATGTGCTGGTGCCGGCGTAGTTGTTGCCTGCTGTGTCTTTGATGTTGCCCGATGTGAACACCACAAAATACTGAGTGTTAAGGGCAAGATCGCTGGTTGGGTCAATGGTGAGTGTTTTATCTGACACGGTCAGGCGGTTGCTGGTGGCAGCATTAAAGCTCTCGACGATGGTGCCGGTGGCTGAGCCTGAGCGCAGCGTGATCGTGCCTGTACCACGCACGATGGCCTCGGAGAAGGTCAGCGCGATGTTGGAACCCACCGCAACACCAGTCAAGCCGTCAGTGGGCGTGAAGGTCGAGACCGTAGGAGCTGTCACATCTACGGCAAGCGTGCCGTTAGGATTAACGCCGTTGAAGCCTGCAGCGGTGATTCCATAGCCGGGAAGGTCCTTGATCGTACCGGTAAGCGCATTGCTCACAGCAGTCGCAAGGTCTGCGGTGTCCTGACCGGCGGCTGGTGTATAGCTAAAGGTAAGCATGCTGGTGCCGGTGCCACCTATATACGTTGCTATACCTCCGTTTGCCAAAGCAATGGTTGGCGTGCCGGTCACATTAACCGCTCCGCTCAGGGTAACGTTCAGCGTCACTAACTCACCCACCGACAGCTTTCCGTCGTTCGTGCCGTACGCGATCGAGGAGACGGTCGGGGCTGTATCGGCTATTAACGCAACCACCTGATCGGCAAATGAGAGCCTCTCGATATTGCTCAGCGTATCGACGCCATCACGTCCCAAATTATCCGTGATCACGTAACCGGTTGCTGTTACAACGATCGAATATTCCGAGCGGCGGCCAGCGAATGATGCCGTATCTGTGCCGCTGCCCCCATTGAGATCATCATTGCCCGCGCCGCCGGTCAAATTATCATCTCCACCCCCGGAAATCAGAGTGTCTGCACCACCGCGACCATCGATCGTATCGTTACCGTCCATGCCCTCGATGCGGTTCGCCAGGCCTGAACCCACCAGGTTATCTGCATAATTGCCCGCAATGATGTTCTCGATACCCGATAGTTGGTCTGTGCCGATACCCGCCGCATCGCTTCCTGCCGTCGAGGCCGCGCTGCCTGCGCTAAGGTCCACGGTGATACCGGCCTTGGAGCTTATATATCTAACCGTATCGATACCCGAGCCACCGTCATAAATATCGTTGCCGGCACCATCGCCGCCGACGATCAGGTCGTCGCCCGAGCCCGCATCTACCGTGTCGTTGCCATCGCCACCTATAAGCTCGTCTGCGCCATCTCCGCCCATCAACTGGTCGTCGCCGCCCGCGCCCACGAGGAGGTCGTTGCCGCTTAGGCCCATTAGGATGTCCTGAACCGACGAACCCGTGATCCGATCTGCGGCAGCGGTTCCAATGCTAGGGCTTATGACGATCGCGCGGGTGACAGGACCCGCAGTCATAGCGTCATCGCTTGTCCAACTAATCAGAACACGGCCATCATCAAGCGCGGATAATGCTGGGGAGGATTGATTGTTGATTGGTGTGGTGTTGATCACGAAGTCTGTTTCGATAAGCGTCCCATCAGCTCCGATCATACGGCCACGAAGGGAGCCCGGATCACCGTCGCCACTGTCGCCCGAATGCCAGACTACGAGTACTCGACCATCAACGAGGCTCGTTAAGGCGGGCTTGGCGTAGGAAAAGTCGAGCGCCGTTGAATTAACCGCGAAGTTGGCGCCTTTTGCCTGGCCATCACTGCCGATTACGCGAGCCCGCACGGTGCCAGGGCCGTAACTCGGATTCCCACCTTCGGGATCGTCGATGCGCGGACCGGACTGGAACCACACTACAAGCGCGCCACCGTCCGTGAGTGCGGTGACTTCGGCAGAATATGTCCAGACAGCAGATGTGCTGCTTATAGCGAGTTCGCTCGCCTGCGTAGCCCCGTCGGGGCCAACAATACGGCCTAGAAGGCTACTAGTGCCGTCTGTGTAGCTGGTACTTAAATAAGTGACAAGAATGCGTCCATCCGTGAGCACGGTCGAACTCGGGCTATATTGTGCACCTTTGCCCGCCTGGTTGATCAGGAAGTCATTGCCAGTAGGTGTCCCGACAGACGTGAAAAAACGCCCGCGGATTGCATAGCCATCACCATCGCTGCCGTCGTAGCTGGTCCAACTAGCGAATACACGGCCATCCGCAAGCGGAGTGAGGGAAACGTCCTGCTGGTTATTCTGTCCATTATATATACCTTCGCCAACCGCCGGCTGATTGATCAAAAAATCGGCCGGGGGAACGCGGTCAAGCGGATCAAGGAGAACGCCGCGTACTCCGACACCGTCCCCGTCACTACCATCGCCGCTGTCCCAGGCGAGAAACACTTTCCCACTGGCGGTCGCAGTAACAGTTGGCTGCCACTGAAATTCTTGTGTGGTCGTGTTGACCGAGAAGTCATCGCCAAGTGGTTGGCCGTCTGCACCGATCCAACGAGCACGAATCTCACAGTCCGTGCTTGTCGTGCTATTGTAGCTGACCCAAGCTATAAGTGAGGTTCCATCGGGAAGCGTCGCAACCGAGGGAGCCCACGGACTATAAAAGGCGCCGATTGGGGTGGAATTTACAATGAAATCAGTTTTTTGCATCATCTGTACAAACATTGTAAGAAGGCTTTTGAACTAGTATCTCAGTTTTTTAATCATCGCTTTGAGGATCGTCAAGGGTAAAAGGTGCATCGACCTCAACATCGAAAACATCAGCAAAGTACTTGCCGCCGCCGATTACGACCATGATGGGTTGCAGGAAGTCTATTTGCCCTAACCGACGGCACCGCATACCTGCACGCCTACTAGGCACATCGCAATATTGGGCGTTGACGGACAAGAGGGCACAGCTTGCAACCACCAGCCCGTTCAGATCAGCTTGCCACCACGTCTCATTGCCCGGTAAAACCTGCTTTGCGCTTTTCTATGAAGGCCAGCGAACCTTCTTTTGCATCGCCGGTATTACCAGCAATCCGTTGCCCTTCGGCTTCAGCGAGCAATTGTTCAGCGTAAGAGTTTTCCAGCGCGGTTAAAATATTTTTGCGCATCACCGCATAGGCCACCGTCGGGCCGTTGGCGAGCCGCGTCGCAAGTGCGCGGGCTTCTGTGTGCAATGCTTCATCTTCCACGCATTTGTAGATCATACCCCAATCAGCCGCTTTTTCACCGCTGATTTTCTCACCGAGCAACATCATTTCCGTCGCGCGCGCTTTGCCCACCAAGCGGGGTAGCATCCATGATGCACCACCGTCGGGGACGAGGCCGATATTGACAAACGCCTGAAGGAAATAGCCTGACTTACCCACGATAACAAAATCGCCGCATAGACCAATGGAGCAACCAACCCCCGCAGCCGCGCCGTTGATCGCGGTGACGATGGGTATATTCAGCCGCGCGAGGTTCATCATCAACGGGTTATAATGCCGAGTGAGTGCGATGTAGCTGCCCTCCCCCCGGGTAACCGATCGGTCGCCGCGTGCGGAGAGATCCGCGCCTGAACAAAAGCCACGCCCTGTGCCCGTAATGACAAGACACCGTGCATCGCCAAGATCATTGGAAAGGGCATCGTTTATTTCCGCTGCCATTTCGAGCGAACACGCGTTCATACGTTCGGGACGGTTGAGGGTGATAGTTGCGATCCTGTCGGTTACATCCAAAGTAATCGTTTCATACGTCATCATTACGCGCCCTCCTCCGGCGATCATTGTCTGGTTGCCTAATTCAGTCGCGCGTTCCGAGCAAGTCCCGTGCGACCACCCAATTGTGAATTTCGCTTGGCCCATCATAAATGCGCATCGTCCGCAACTTGTTGGAAAGCAGATATAGCGGCATTTCGCGCGTCATGCCCATCCCGCCAAACATCTGCATCGCATGGTCGACAATGTCATAGGCAGTTTCGGTACAATAGGATTTGATCATCGAAATTTCTTGACGGGTATCATGCCCCTCATCCATTTTCCACGCGCAGTCATATGTCATCAACCGCATGGCGTGAATCCGCGTGGCGGCATCTGAGACCCAATTCTGCACCGTTTGGCGTGACGATAATGGTTTGCCAAATGTCACGCGTTGCGGCGCGTATGCGATCATCATATCAAGCGCCCGCTGCGCCATGCCAATCGACCAAGACGCCATTTCTATCCGCCTTGTGCCCAACCGGACTTGCATAGGCAAAAACCCCTGTCCGCGTTTGCCAAGCAATTTCCATCCCGGAACGCGGCAATCATCGAGCGCAATTTCATAGGTCGCGGTGCCGTCGATCATCGGAATTTTGCGCAAGACATTAAAGCCCGGTGTTTCACGGTCCACCAGAAATGCCGACATGCCGTTTCGGCCTTCGGTATTTTTGTCCGTCACGGCCATCAATATGGTGAAATCGGCCTCGTCCGCCTTTGTGATCCAGATTTTGCGGCCGTTGATAATCCAGTCGTCTCCATCCTGAACGGCGGTGGTTTTCATCAATTGCGGGTCGGCTCCAGCGCCCGGTTCCGATATACCAATAGCAGAGATGGTCTCGCCGCGCACATAAGGCGCCAGATAATGTTCGCGCTGCTTTTCATCCGCAGCAGCCATCATCATGCGCAAATTGGGCGAATCTGGCGGGATTGTGTATGGGGTGACGGTCCGTCCAAGTTCTTCGCCAACACCAACCATGGCAACCATCGGCAGGTTCATCCCGCCCACTTCCTCCGGCGCATCCAGACCCCACAGTCCTAAATCCTTTGACACGAGATCAACACGCGCCTGTTCGTCTATGGTCAGATAACTGCCTTTGCCCTCTGTCTCGCGGGCTAGCACAATGCTTTCTAACGGCATAAGCTGGGATTCCACAAATTTTCGGGTTAGGTCTTTGAGCATTTTATGCTCTTCAGCGAGTTCGAAATTCATGGCGTATCCTTGCGTTAATAGCTGCGGGGAAGACCGAGAACATGCTCGGCAAGATAACTTAGGATCAGGTTCGTGCTGATCGGGGCAACGGTGTAAAGACGTGCTTCACGGAATTTGCGTTCGACGTCATATTCTTCGGCAAAACCAAAGCCACCATGGGTTTGGACGCACATATCCGCAGCAGCCCAACTTGCTTCGGATGCCAGCAGCTTAGCCATATTGGCTTCTGCGCCAGGATTACCACCTGCATCAAACACTTGTGCCGAATGATGCACCATTAACTCCGCCGCGCACATTTGCGCATAGCAACGGGCGATAGGAAATTGGACGCCCTGATTCTGACCGATCGCGCGGCCAAAAACATTGCGCTCGCTGGCGTAGTCGCTCGCTTTTTTGATAAACCATTTGGCGTCACCAATGCATTCCGCAGCAATCAATATGCGCTCTGCATTCATGCCCGAGAGAATATAGCGGAACCCCTTGCTTTCCTCACCGATCAGTGCAGACGCTGGAATCCGCATATCGTCAAAGAACACTTCGGTTGTTGAATGATTCATCATCGTACGGATCGGCTTGATGGTCATGCCGTTCCCGACCACTTTGCGCATATCAACCAAGAAGATGGAGAGCCCTTCGGTCTTGCTGGCCACTTCTTCACGCGGGGTCGTGCGTGCCAGCAACATCATTAGGTCAGAATATTCCGCACGACTGGTCCAGATCTTCTGGCCATTGATGACATATTCGTCACCGTCCCGCACAGCGACAGTCCGCAACGAAAGCGTGTCCGTGCCGCTGGTTGGTTCAGAAACACCAAAGGCCTGCAGACGTAGCTCTCCTGTTGCAATACGTGGCAGATACTCCTGCTTCTGTTCTTCGCTGCCATATCTCAACAACGTGTTCATGATATACATCTGTGCGTGGGCCGATGCACCATTGCAGCCGGCTGCCTGAATCTCTTCCATGATCACAGCTGCGGCATCAAGCTTTAGCCCCGAACCACCATAAGCTTCCGGGATCAGGGCGGCGAGAAACCCCGCTTTCGTCAGCGCATCGACAAATTCACCCGGATAGGCACGGGTTTGGTCTTTTTCCCGCCAGTATTCGCCGGGAAACTCCGCACATAATGCCTGCACTGCACGGCGGATTTCCGTGATATCCGGGCTTTCAGACATTCTGTTGTTTCCTTTGAGCGGTTGCAGCGGTCACTTGCCGTCCGTCGGCAGCAAAAGCGGCCATTTCGATGTCATTGCCCGATCCACGCATCACAAGATGCAAAGCCTCACCCGAGATTGCTGGCGAAAGGCCCCGGTAGGAAAAATGTGCGAGCGCATTATCGCCATATTCCCGCCGCGCCAAATCTAGTAATAATGTCGCGGTCAACGGGCCATGAACGACAAGGCCGCGATAGCGCTCTTCCCCTTGGGCATAAGGCAGATCATAATGAATCCGGTGACTGTTAAAGGTCAGCGCTGAGAAACGGAATAACATCGGCTCGCTTGGTACGAGCATGCGGTGGATGCCCCAACCCTCTGTATCGAAGCTTCCCAAGCCATTTTCAGGCGGTGATAAAGCAGCGTTTGGCGCAGCAGCTTCACGATATACGATGCTCTGCACCTCGCGAACCGCAATGCCGCTTTCGCCGAGAGTTTCATGCGCCACATCAACAAATAGCAGTTGGCCCGAACCCCCTGATTTTTCGGTGATGGATTGGATGCGCGACCTGCGGGTAACAGCCTCACCCACATTCAAGGGTGCCAAGAAATCCACTTTGCTGGATGCCCACATCCGGCGCGGCAAGGGCACGGGTGGAAGAAAGCTTTTTGGGCTGTCATCACGCGCAGGATGGCCGTCTGGACCCAGTTGCGCCGTCGCCGTCTCTGGCACGCACAGACACCAATGTAGCCCCTGCGGCACCGTGCCAATGCCGGTAGCCGAACGATCAAAGGTGGCAAGCCAGCGCACCACTAGACCATATTCGATGCGATCTGTCCGCATTTCCTCGCGCCCAATCCACGCATCCCAAATACTCATGAATTGCGCCCCTCCATCAGACCCTTGGCGATCACTTGCGCCTGAATTTCGGCGGCGCCTTCAAATATATTCAATATCCGTGCATCGCACAAAACGCGGCTGATTTCATATTCGAGCGCATAGCCGTTGCCGCCATGAATTTGTAAGCACGCATCTGCATTGCTCCACGCCGCGCGCGCCGCCAGCAGTTTCGCCATGCCGGCCTCAATATCGCATCTTTTGCCGGAATCTTTTGCGCGTGCGGCCGCATAAGTCAGTTCACGCGTCATCACAAAGTCAGCCACGCTCATCGCTATTTTGTCGGCAACGCGCGGGAAGCCGATGATAGCTTTACCAAATTGTTTGCGGTTGGCGGCATAGTCCAAACCCAGCTCCAGAGCGCGTTTCGCAACACCAACGGCCCGCGCCGCTGTCTGGATACGCGCGCCTTCGAATGTGCGCATCAACTGTTTAAAGCCCTGCCCTTCTTCGCCGCCCAACAAGGCGTCATCAGGGGCAATCATACCGTCAAATTGCAGCGCATATTCGCGCATGCCGCGGTAACCGAGCACTTCAATTTCGCTACCCGACATGCCCTCAGCCGGGAATGCAGCCGTCTGCGTTCCGCGCGGTTTTGGCACCAGCAGCATGGACAATCCTGCATAGCCCTTCACATCGGGCGCCGTGCGCACGAGCATGGTCATAAGGTCGGAGCGACTTGCATGGGTGATCCAAGTCTTTGACCCGTCGATGATCCAATTTCCATTATCACGCCGCGCCCGTGTCTGTAATGCGCCAAGGTCGGAACCGGTATCAGGCTCTGTAAACACCGCCGTCGGCAATATTTCACCGCTAGCGATCTTCGGGAGCCAATAGGCCTTTTGCGGGCGTGTGCCGCCCATCGCGATAAGTTCGCCAGCAATTTCAGACCTTGTACTAAGCGAGCCTGCACCAATCCAACCACGCGACAGTTCCTCTGTCACCACGCACATCACCAGCTTCGATAATCCCAACCCACCATATTCGGTCGGAATACACACCCCAAAAGTACCAAGCTCGGCCATTTCTGCGATGGTTGCATCGGGGATTAGGTCGTTCGCAAGGTGCCATTTGTGGGCGTTTGGCATTATCCTGCTTGTCGTAAATCGCCGATATTGGTCGCGGATCGCATCCAATTCGGCGTCGTGCAGCGTCTCGCTTGGCATTTGGCCATCTGCCAAAGCCTGCGCCACAGCAGCGCGCGTTTTGGCTTGGTCGCTGTCGAGCCAGAAAGTGCAGTCTTGGGCAAGTGACTGCGCCGCAGTGCTAATCCCAAGATCGACAGGGCGGAAAATCTCATTCTGCCCCATCGGCAAACCGCCAGTCAGTTGCCCCAATGTTTCGGCAAAAATCAGCGACGCTATATGTTGGTCAAGCAGTGTCCCGCCGTCATTGCTATCGAGCCATCGGCTAACGGCTTCCAACCCGGCAACGCTGGTGGCAACCCAAGCAAAACCATGTGCGACGCGTTGGTCGCTATCAATAGGACGCTGCGCCAGACGCGCCACGAGTGCCGATTTTGCCGCATCGCGGTAACGCTCCGCAGCTTTTAGAGCGGCTGCAAAATTCATGCGCGTTCAAATACCGCCGCAATCCCCTGACCGCCGCCAATGCACATCGTTTCAAGCCCGAAACGGACGTCCCTGCGATGCATTTCGCGGGTGAGGTTCGCCAATATACGACCACCGGTTGCACCAATCGGATGGCCAAGCGAGATACCCGAACCGTTGACATTGAGCATGTCATGGCGGCTGTCATCATCGGACCAGCCCCATCCCTTTAGACAGGCCAGTACTTGAGGCGCAAACGCCTCATTCAATTCAATGAGGCCGATGTCGCTCCAGCTCAGGCCGTTGCGCGCAAACAGACGCTGCGTCGCAGGAACCGGACCATAGCCCATACGCGACGGCTCACAGCCAGCCGCAGCCCAGCTGTGGAAATAGGCAATGGGTTCAAGCCCGAGTTCTTCCAACTTGTCCTCGGCCACAACAAGGCATGCAGCAGCAGCGTCATTTTGCTGGCTCGCATTGCCCGCAGTTACCACGCCACCTTCCAGCGGCCGTAAAGCAGCCATTGTTTCGAGCGTAGCATCGGCGCGATAGCCTTCATCATGATCAAAGATGACTGGATCGCCTTTCCTTTGCGCGATGCGCACTGGCACCAACTCATCGTCAAACAGGCCATTTGCCCATGCCGCCGCCGCGCGCTGGTGTGACCGTGCGGCATACGCATCACAAGCTTCGCGGCTGATATCATGGTCTTTCGCCAAATTTTCAGCGGTCTCTATCATACCACTTATTACGCCAAAGCGCTCTACTGGCTGGCTCATTACCCGCCCACGCGTCAGGCGATCATGCAGCGTCAGATTGCCCACACGAACGCCTTTGCGAACGTCCGTGGTATAATGTTCAACATTGGACATGCTTTCACATCCACCGGCTACGACAATGTCGCTTACCCCCGTTTGAACCATCATTGCGGCATTCACGATGGCTTGCAGACCGGAACCACAACGACGGTCTACTTGATAACCAGGCACCTCAATGGGCAGACCCGCCGCAAGCCACGCCCAATGCCCAATGCAGGGTGCTTCGCCATTGCCATAGCCTTGGGCAAAAACAACGTCGTCGACGCGCAACGGATCAATTTTTGTCAGTTCAATCAGTGCCTTGAGGATGATACCGCCCAAATCGCCTGCATTTAAGGACGAGAGCGCGCCGCCAAATTTACCGACGGGCGTGCGGATGGGGGCGACGATAGCGGCACGGCGAAGCGTATTCATTTGGCAATTCCTAATATTCCAGAGTCGATGAGACGGGCGATTTCGCCTGAGGATAGGCCGAGCGACGAGCTCAATATTTCCTCGCTATGCTGCCCATTGCGCGGCGCTGCCTTTGCGTCACCACGCTGCAATTGGGGAATACTGCCAAAGGCACCAGCGGCAGGATAATTGAAACCCGATGGGTTCGCGTCAAAGTCGGAAAACATGGGATTGTTCCCGACCAAGCGTGGATCATGCGCAGCATCCAACATGGTACGATAGGCCGAATGGACAATTCCTGCCGCATCAAGCGTTGAAGCCATTACCGCGTGATCGAGCGAACCAATCGCCCTTTCAAACAACGGATAAAGCGTATCTCGATGTTCAAAGCGAAGTCCATCGTCTTTGGCGAAGCTAACGCCGCGCTCTGCCTCTATCGCTTCCACTTGAGTTGCCAAACCAAGCGCACCGATTAGATTTGCCCATTGGCGGTGTGTGACAACGACAATCATCGTGCGTATATTGTCTTTCGTGACAAAATCACGCCCAAACAAACCATAGACCGCGTTGCCAAGCCGAGGACGATTGGCCTTGTTATGCAGCACTTCGGCTATACCGCCCAGATTGGCTACTGTGCCGATGGCGACGTCCGACAGGGGAACGCGGACCTCACTGCCCTCCCCGGTTTGTTCGCGCCTGCGAATGGCAGCCAGCATGGCAAATGCAGCATAGGCGCCGCTGATGACATCCCAAGCCGGCAGAACATGGTTGACGGGTTCGGGACCAGGCCCAGTCATCATGGGATAACCAACGGCATTATTAACGGTATAATCAAGGGCTGGTGCACCGTCGGCCCAGCCCATGACCCGCACGGTTACAAGATCAGCGCGACCTTCCGCCAGTTTTGCGTGCGACAGAAAGCCCTCTGCGGGGAAATTAGTAATAAATTGGCCCGTAGCGCGCACCAATTCTTGCAGTATTTCTCGCCCTTGTGGGCTAGATAAATCAAGTGCTACCGACTTTTTGGCGCGGTTTAGATTTTCCCAATACAATGAGTCATTCGCCTCAGTCACTGGCCAGCGATGATAATCCGGGCCGCCACCAACCTGATCGACACGGATAACCTCTGCGCCGAACTGCGCACAATATAGCCCCGCCGTCGGCGACGCCACAAAGGACGACGCCTCGATAATCTTCAAACCGTCCAACAAATCATACATGCATCAGGCTTCCGACATCAGGATTGGGCAGCCCATTCACGCAGCATATGTTTGGCAATTTGAAGCTGCAAAATTTGCGTTGTGCCTTCATAAATCCGGTAAATGCGGGCGTCACGGTAGAAACGTTCCGCATCATATTCCGCGAGATAGCCAGCGCCACCGTAAATTTGAACCACGCGGTCAACAACGCGCCCACACATTTCGGTAGCAAACACCTTTGCCGCAGCAGCCTTACGCAGCACATTCTCACCTGCATCAGCGCGGCGGGCAGCGTCGTCGAGCATACATTCCGCAGCATAGATTTCGATGTCGCTGTCCGCCAACATTTGCTGGATCAGTTGAAAATTGGCGATTGGCTCGCCAAACGCTTTACGTTCATTGGCATAACGCAATGCGCTGTCCAGTGCGCGGCGGGCGTAGCCCGTAGCTGCGGATCCCACCGAAAGCCGACCATTGTCTAAACTTTGCATAGCAAAGGCAAAGCCCTTGCCCTCTTCGCCGCCCAAAATGGCATCGGCAGGCAATTTTACATCTTCCATGACAATATCGGCAATATGGCTTCCGGCCTGCCCCATTTTCTTATCGGACCTACCCACGGTTATGCCAGGCGTGTTCATCGGTAAGATAAAGGCCGAAACATGTGCATTTTTGGGTAAGGCTTCCTTACTCGTTCGCGCCATAATCAGCGCGACTTTAGCAAATGGCGCATTGGTGATATACCGCTTGGTCCCGTTTAATACCCAGCCATTACCCGATTGCACGGCGAAGGTCTGCATAGCGGCAGAATCCGAACCGGATCCAGGCTCAGTCAGACCAAAAGAGGCGATTTCACCCGCGGCCAATCGCGGCAACCATTCTGATTTCTGTGCGTCCGTCCCGCCATTTTTGAATGCTGAACACACCATCCCGACATTGATGGACGCGATCGACCGATAGCATGGCATGGCATAGCTTAATTCACGCATCGTTCGGATATACTGCTGAATACACATTCCTGCGCCGCCATATTCTTCGGGCATCGTCAGACCAAACAGGCCCATGTCGCGCATCTCGGTCAGGATCGAGTTCGGAATAATGTCTGTTTCGAGGATTTCCTTTTCCGCGGGAATTAACCGTTCACGAACATAGCGCTGAAGCTGCGCGATAAACTGTTCGAAAATATCGTTATCCATGATGCCCGCTTCCCCTGAGGTACAAAAATGTCAAATCTGTAAACGCTCTTTACCGACCATGTCTGCGCCGTAAATCCGAAAAACTGTTGTTGAAGGCCGTGACATTAGGTTCAACAGCGGCATGGCGATAGAACATTGGGCGTTCAAACCCGCCTGCTTGATCCACATCCGGGGCAGCGTGTATCGATCTGAGGTCGCCAGATAGACGGTGAAATCTACAAAAATACAATAGATTCAGTTTGATAACTTCATCATCTGAATTTTGTTCGAGTTAGGTCCATGTCCAGCGACTCGTAAGTCACCGACATTGCATGTTGAAGCCCTTACTTCTCCGGCGTTAATTTCGCGCCACCCTCGACATTTTCATTAAAGCTCGTCACCACCGAGTCGACCAGCATCTGGATCTCTTCGGCAGCAAACTTCTCTGCTTCGGCTAGGCTTGAACCATAAGACCGCTCGGACTTCACCAATATGTCCTTATAGGCTGCGCGTTCTGTCGGGCATGCCGTATCGGTTGTTCTGATGAACGCGCTTGGGGCGGATTTCTCTGTGACTGCAACATTGTGGACTTCAATCATGCAGTTGTTGAATGCCTTACGCGCGTTGTCCATGGCGTCGCCCTTCATGGCGGCCATGCTGAGCAGTGCGGTTGCGATGATAGTGATCATGTTCCAAAATCCCTGATGTTCATTCCCATACGGTCCAGCGACCGCTGATTTGATAGGTTACACAACCATTACTGCGCAATCAATGCGCTATGACAGTTTGATCTATGCGTTTTTACCGCACGATTTTACCGCCCTTCACAACGGCGTCGACGGACTCCAGCTCCCGCACATTGGCCAAAGGATCGCCATCGACGGCGATGATATCGGCAAAGCGACCAACGGCGATAGCGCCAACATCCTTTTCACGGCCAAGCGCTTGGGCACCGTTGTGGGTTGCCGCCTGAATGGCCTCAATCGGTGTCATGCCATATTCCACCATGACCTTGAACTGTCCGCCGACAAGCCCGTGTGGCATCACACCCGCGTCGGAGGCAAAGACCATCTTAACGCCAGCTTTGTGCGCTTTGCGGAAATTGTCGCGCTGAATCTGCGCAACCTCCCGGTCTTTGCGCAAATTGTCCTCCAATACGCCATTTTTCGCGCCTTCGGCCTGGGTATAGTCGGTGTTGAAGATATCCATCGAGAACCACACAGGACGCACGCGCGCGGCGGCAAGCTTTATGCCTTCATCATCGATAAGACTTGCATGTTCAATCGTGTCGATGCCAGCCTTGATAGCGGCCTTAATGCCGTCGCCGCCATGGGCATGTGCGGCAACGCGCAGGCCCCATTGATGCGCTTCTTCTGCTATTACGCGCAATTCACCTTCGGAAAGCTGCTGCTGGCCAGGTTCGGTATTGCGCGAAAACACCCCGCCTGTGGCGCACACCTTTATGACTTCCGCGCCATATTTCCGCTGGCGACGCACCTGATAACGCAATTCATCTTCGCTATCGGCAATGCCCTCTTCCTTCGAAGCCCCTTCAAGGCTTGGCGGCAGGAAGGTCGAGTCACAATGACCGCCAGTTGCCCCCAAAGCATAGCCAGCAGGGACAATGCGTGGTCCAGTTGCATATCCGTTTTCTATGGCTTGTTTCAGCCCAATGTCATTTCGGTTGTCTGAACCGACATTGCGCACGGTTGTAAAGCCAGCGTTGAGCATAGCCTGCGCTGCGCCCACCGCCGTCATGCCCCAGAAGCTGTCGGTGAATTCGAGGCCGCGATAGCCGCCAATGTCCGCAGGACCATCCAAATGCACATGCATGTCAATCAGACCGGGCAGGATGGTTTTGCCAGACATATTGATATGCGTAACGTCGCTACCCCATTTTACGGTGCGGGCATCGGCGATGCTGGTGATGCGACCATCCGCGCCAACGAAAACGGCGGGGAAATCAACGGTCTTGCCAGTCAGAACGTCAACCATCTTGTCTGCGGTAATGACCGTGGTCTGCGCCTGTGCAGTCGAGGACAAAATAAAGACGCCAGAAAACGCCAAGACCCCCAGATTCTTCAGCAAGTTCACACTATAAACCATATCCGTTTTTCCTACATATTCTAGTTGCCGGAAAGGATGGCAAAGAATGGCTGTGTAGGACAGCGAAAACGACGTCTTCCTTATATAATGAACGTCATACTGAGCATGTTTCAGGATCCATATTGCGACTCAAGCCGACGTTAGAAAGGCACAATAGACCCTGAACCAAGTTCAGAGTGACGGTTGTATTGGTGTATTGGTCCCAACCGCCTCATTCACATATGGATCATCTTGCCATATGCGCCGAGCACGCTTTCGTGCATCATCTCGCTTAAGGTCGGATGCGGGAATACGGTCTGCATGAAATCGGCCTCGACCAATTCGGCGGTTTTGCCGATGGTGTAGCCTTGGATCAGTTCGGTGACCTCCGCGCCAACCATATGCGCGCCAAGCAATTCGCCGGTTTTGGCGTCAAACACGGTTTTGACGAAGCCTTCTGCCGCCCCCAACGCAATGGCCTTGCCATTGCCCAAGAACGGGAAATTGCCAACCTTGACGTCATAGCCCGCCTCTTTCGCCTTGGCCTCAGTCAGGCCGACACTTGCGACTTGCGGATGGCAATAGGTGCAGCCGGGGATGTTCAGCGGGTTCATCGCGTGCGGATGGCCGCCTGCGATGGTTTCTGCGGCGATCACGCCTTCATGGCTTGCCTTATGCGCCAACCAAGGCGGGACGGTGATGTCGCCAATCCCCCACAGGCCGGGCACGTTGGTGCGGCAGCTGGAATCGGTTTTCAGGAACCCACGATCCATTTCGACGCCAAGCGCTTCCAACCCGATATTTTCGGTATTCGGGACTATACCGATGGCAACGATGCAATGCGAGAACTCGGACGCCACGATTGTGCCATCCTTGCCCTTGATCGATGCCGACACCCCCGTCGCGGTCGCTTTCAGGCTTTCGACCCCTGCCCCGGTCATGATCGTCATGCCTTGCTTGGTCAGCGCCTTTTCCAAAAAGGCCGAGACATCGGCGTCCTCGACCGGCACGATGCGATCCAGCATCTCAACGACCGTCACCTCTGCGCCCATATCATTGTAGAAACTCGCAAACTCGATGCCAATCGCACCGGACCCAATCACGAGCAGCTTCTTCGGCATTTCGGGCGGGACCATTGCGTGGCGATAGGTCCAGATGCGCTTTCCATCGGCGGGCGCGAGTGGCAAATCCCGCGCCCGTGCGCCGGTGGCAACGATGATGTTCTTCGCGGTAAGCTCTTCGGTCTTGCCATCCTTGGTGACAGTCAATGTGTTCGCGGCGATCAGCTTACCATCACCCATATGGACGGTAACCTTGTTCTTCTTCATCAGATGCGTGACGCCCTGATTCAATTGCTTGGCGATACCACGCGACCGCTTGACCACCGCGTCGATATCCGCGCTGATATTCGCCGCCGTCAGGCCGTACTCGCCCGCATGTTGCATATAATGATAAATCTCCGCCGACCGCAGCAAAGCCTTGGTCGGGATGCAACCCCAGTTAAGGCAGATGCCGCCGAGATTTTCGCGCTCAACAATCGCAACTTTCAACCCAAGCTGCGCAGCGCGAATGGCGGCAACATAGCCACCTGGACCGGAACCGAGCACGATGAGGTCATAATCAGACATTTTGGCTTCTCTCTAAAGCCCTCTCCCCTTGCGGGAGAGGGAGGGAGCGGCGGAAGGGAGAGGGGTTAGGTGGTGACATTCTTCACCATTTCAAGCCACCAACCCCAAGGGCTTCTCCACCAGCTCCTTGAATATCTTCATAAACATCGCGCCATCTGCGCCGTCGATGGCGCGGTGGTCGAAGCTGCCGGTGGCGCTCATGACTGTCGCGATGGCGAGGGCGTCGTCGACGATATAGGGCCGCTTTTCCCCTGCCCCGACCGCGAGGATCATCGCCTGTGGCGGGTTGATGACGGCGTCGAATTGCTTGATGCCCATCATGCCCATATTGGAAATCGACGCGGTGCCGCCTTGATATTCGTGCGGTTGCAACTTGCCTTCTTTGGCGCGGGCCGCAAGTTTGGCCACTTCAGTCGAGATTTTGGACAGCGACTTGTTCGCGGCGTCGATGATAATTGGCGTAATCAGGCCAGTGGGCACCGAAACGGCCACGCTAATGTCGGCGCGGGCGTATTGCAGCATATTGTCGCCAGCGAAGCTGACATTGCATTTCGGCACCTGCACCAACGCCAGCGCCAATGCCTTAATCAGCATGTCATTGACGGACAGCTTAATACCGCGCGCCTCCAACGACGCGTTCAATTCGCCGCGCAGTTTCAATAAGGCGTCAAGGCGGACATCTACCGTTAGGTAAATGTGCGGAACTGTCTGCTTGCTCTCCGTCAAACGGCGCGCAATGATCTTGCGCATATTGCTAAGCTTGATGACCTCATGCGGGATGTCAGTGTCGATTGTCTGCGTTGGCGCTGGTGTTTCCCGGAGAAAGCCGGGATCCAGAGCTGGTGCGACAACGGCGCTCCGGCCTTCGCCGGAGATCGCATCAACGTCGGCTTTCACAATACGCCCATTGGGGCCAGTGCCTGAAATACTGGTCAGATCAAGACCCTTGTTCACCGCAATACGTTTGGCGAGTGGACTGGCTTTAATGCGGTCATTGGTTTGCGATGTCGCTGGCCCTCCCCCGACCCCTCCCGCCTGCGGGAGGGGAGTTTTGATGGTTGGTTTCACAGGCTGGGGAGTTGGATCAACCTGCTCCCCTCCCGCAGGCGCGAGGGGTTGGGGGAGGGCAACAGCGGCAACAGCATCATCATCTTCACCCTGAATCATCGCGATGACCGCGCCGACCTTCACACCATCGGTTCCCTCGGCAACCAATATCTTGGTCACGATACCTTCATCCACCGCTTCGAACTCCATCGTCGCCTTATCGGTCTCAATTTCGGCCAGCAAATCGCCGGAAGAGACTTTGTCGCCTTCCTTGACCAGCCAGCGCGCCAATGTGCCTTCTTCCATCGTGGGGGAAAGCGCGGGCATTTTGAGTTCTGTGGGCATCGGGTGCTGGCCTTTTATAGACGTCGTTACTTGACTCCGAATAGCCAAGCTTTCCCAAGCGTCAAGCGTGATGAGGTTGCCAATCCTTCAAATTTCGCGCAGGCTATGACAATTCACGACATGCTGCGGGTGAAGATAACCCCGGGGGATACTATGCGGACATATTTAGTGGTTATTGACGAGACCGAGGAAGCACGGCTTGCGCTCCGGTTTGCATCGCGCCGCGCGGCAAAAACCGGCGGGACTGTCCACATACTTGCGCTTGTTGAACAGGCTGACTTTGTCGCGTGGGGCGGGGTTCAGGCGACGATGGAGGCAGAAGCGCGCGACCGGGCGGAACAGCTTGTGACCGCAGCCGCCGGTTCAATCTTCGACGAAATGGGTGTTCGCCCTGATATTACGGTTAAGCCTGGCGAGGCTATTGATGTTGTAAAAGTGATGCTGGAGGAACATCCCGGTATCGCCGCGCTCGTGCTGGGTGCCGCCGCCCAAGGCGCTCCTGGCCCGTTGATTAGCCACTTTACAGGTGTGAATGCCGGGACCCTGCCCTGCCCCGTCATGGTTATTCCCGGATCGCTCAGCGATGCGCAATTGGACGAATTGAGTTAGGCTATATGGGTCTAACGCCGTTTTCCCTGATGCCGGATATTCCCCGGCCTACCGCGCTTTGCAACATCATATTTTCCGGCCTTGGGCTTGCCCTTGTGCTTGAAACGGTCCGGCGCGTAGCTTCCGCCTTCCGGCAATTCAAAGCGCAGCGACCCTGAAATCGGGTTCGCTTCGGCCAAGCGCAATTCAAGACACATGCCCGGCCTATATTCCTGCCGCGTTTTTTCGCCGATCAACGTCTGGCTTGCCTCGTCATAATGGAAATAATCCTTACCCAAGGTTGAGACAGGGACCAAGCCGTCACCGCCAACCCCTTGTACAGTCGCGAAAAATCCGAAATTCTGTACGCCTGTAATCCGCGCCTGAACGATTTGCCCGACTTGCGCAGAAAGAAATGCCGCAATGTAGCGGTCCGTTGTCTCGCGCTCTGCTTCCATCGCGCGGCGCTCAGTGCGGCTGATGGCCTCTGCTGTGGCTGCAAGCTTCGTAATCGCAGCCTCTGTCAAACCCGTAATGGGCGCAACGTCGTCGAGTTTTGGCTTGGGCATCTCAAGACCATAAGCGCTCACCAATGCGCGGTGCACGATAAGGTCGGCATACCGCCGGATTGGCGAAGTGAAATGCGCATAGCTGCCTAATGACAAGCCAAAATGCCCGACATTAGTTGGGCCATAATATGCCTGTGTCTGGCTGCGCAACACCGCCTCCATGATTTGCGGCCGCACTTCTTCGTCGATGATTTTTTCAAGTATCGCGTTGAATGTCTCAGGCTTAACCACTTGGCCAAGCGCAAATTCAATCTCAAAGGTCTTCAGATATTCCTTCAGCGCCACCAGCTTTTCGCGGCTTGGTGGTTCATGTGCGCGGTAAATTAAGGATGACTTTTTGGCCTCCAGCGCCTTTGCCGCAGCAACATTGGCGGCGATCATGAAATCTTCGACCAAACGATGTGCTTCAAGCTGTTCACGCACGGCAACGCCAGTGACCCGGCCTTCATCGTCGAGCGTAATCCGCTTTTCCGGCAAGTTTAGCTCAAGTGGCCCGCGCTTGTTCCGCGCCAATGAAAGCAATCGCCAGCACGCCCAAAGCGGCTTGAGCGCCGTTTCCAGCAACGGGTTTTCCATCTGCCCGTCGATAGCGGACTGCGCATCTGGATAAGGAATGTTAGCGGCAATTCGGGCGATAGCACGCGTAAAGCGCCATGATGTCACTTGGCCAGTCTTGCCGATGGCGAGATGGCAGGCTAGCACAGCGCGATCCTCCCCTGCCCGCAGCGAACATTTGTCCGAAGACAGTGCGTGCGGCAGCATAGGCACCACTAGGTCGGGAAAATACACACTGTTTCCGCGCTTCGACGCTTCATGGTCTAATGCGCTGCCGGGGCGGACATAATAGCTCACATCGGCAATCGCGACGATAGCGTCAAAACCGCCCGTGTCGGCATTGGGGGTCGCCCAGATGGCGTCATCAAAGTCGCGTGCATCGCGCGGATCAATCGCGATAATGGGCAAATGGCGTAAGTCTTCCCGATGGCCGTCGGTAACCGGCAGTTCCCGTACACGTTCGGCCTCACGCTCAGCGGCTTCGGGCATTTCAAAAGGAATGCCGAGCTTGTGGATAGCAATCAGGCTGAAGCTTTTGGGCGCAAATGGGTCACCGAGGATTTGCGTGACACGCGCCGATTTTTTATGTGCGTTGCCAGTCAGTTCGGCGAGCACCAATTCCCCAGCCTTGGCATTGCCAACGTCACCAATTTGCGTATCAAACCGCGTTTTTTTGTCGACAGACTTCAGCCAGTAACGGCCGTTTTCGCCGCCTTCGACCACACCCAAAATCTGCGCGCTGCCCTTTTCGAGCCTTTTCATGATGTGCGCGACGTGGCCGCTGCCCCGTTCTTCGGTTCGCGCCAATATACGGTCACCAATGCCCAAGGCGCCACGCTTGCCTTTGGTTTCTAGGACCCGAATTTTGGGCAATGGAATGCCCTCGGCCTCCCAATGTTCAGGGACAGCCACGGCACTATCGCCATCAATCGCAACGATCTTGAGCACGGTAACCTTCGGCACCCCGCCCATTTTGTGAAAGGCACGGCCCGGGGCCATGTCGATCAGCCCTTCGTCGGTCATGTCCTTCAACAACGCCTTGAGCGTTATTTTCTCATTACCGCGCAGGCCAAATTCGCGCGCAATTTCCCGTTTGCCCGCAGGGTCCTTCGACGTTTTGATAAATTCAAGGATCTGATCGCGGGTGGGGAGCCCTTCAAACTGCGCATATTTGGTCATATTCTAATATGTCCGCCCAATCAAAATTCGTTCCACCGCAGGCTCGCCTGTAAAAAAGCATGGGCCGTCGGCAGGAGCAGCGTCGATGGGGCTGTTACGCATCGTAATTTTCAACGCCTTGAGTAATGCGACGATCTTGTCGAGCGCTTCGCCGCTTGGACGCGACCATTGTATTTCGACCCAGCCAGCAAAATTGGCTTCATCGCCCGCGAAATGTTGGGAAAGGTCGGTCACATCACGACGGATATTGGCCTCTAGCCGCGCTTTTGCCTCGGCATATAAACCGTTCTGGATATCCTCCAACAAGCTTGTCGCTGACGCCACAAATTCGTCACGCGGCGTGAACGCGGTCGCAAGCTTACCATCGTCTTTATACAGACGGTCGCGGCGTATGACCGCTGCCTTGCCTTCCGCCATATCACGCGGCCCCACCTCAATAATGATAGGCGCGCCCTTTTTAACCCAAGCCCAACGCTTGTTTGACGCCTTTGCGGCTTTGGTGTCCAGCAGCACGCGCAATGGTTCACCAAAGGCGTTGAGCGCCAACAATTCCAAACGCAGGCTGCGGCAATATGCCAAGACAGCTTCGTCCTCTTCATTATCACGCAACATCGGAATGATGACAATCTGATGCGGTGCAATTTGCGGCGGGCAGCGCAGGCCATCATCATCGCCATGCGTCATGATAACGCCGCCAATCATGCGCGTGGACACGCCCCAGCTTGTCGTATGCGCGAACTGCTGATTGCCTTCTTTATCCTGATATTTGATGCCAGATGCTTCGGCAAAGCCAGTGCCCAGATAATGCGACGTGCCTGCCTGTAACGCTTTACCGTCCTGCATCATAGCTTCGATGCTGAAGGTTGCAACGGCGCCGGGAAAGCGCTCATTTTCAGGCTTCTCACCGGCCACAACGGGCATAGCCAGCGGACCTTCGGCAAACGCGCGGTACATTTCCAGTGCGCGCATCGTTTCTTGCATCGCATCACTACGGTCGGCATGGGCAGTATGACCTTCCTGCCACAAAAATTCGCTTGTGCGCAGGAACATACGCGTGCGCATTTCCCACCGCACAACATTGGCCCATTGGTTTACCATCAAGGGCAAATCGCGCCAGCTTTGCACCCAGCGGCTCATGGCCGCGCCAATCACGGTTTCTGACGTTGGGCGAACGACAAGCGGCTCTTCTAATTTCGAGCCTGGATCTGGGATCAGCTTGCCATTGCCATCGCTGATAAGACGATGATGCGTAACAACCGCCATTTCTTTGGCAAAGCCTTCGACATGGCTGGCCTCTTTTTCAAAGAAGGATAAGGGGATGAACAATGGAAAATAACAGTTTTCAACGCCAGCGGCCTTAATTTCTGCGTCCATAAGTTTCTGAATGCGTTCCCACATGCCATAGCCCCATGGCCGGATGACCATGCATCCCCGCACACCGGATTCCTCGGCCAGATCGGCCTCCGAAATGACTTCTTGATACCAGCCAGCGAAATTCTGCGCACGGGTGACACTTAAAGCATGTTTTATCAAAATCTTACCTGTTTTATATGAGAGAATTATGAGGTGCGGTCGGCGGCCATCTTGTCAATTTGGGCCTGTAGCGCGGCAATTTGTTGCTTGAGTTCAGCAACGCTTTCATCGCGTTCCGGCTTTCTACCGGTGAGGTTGCCCAAATTCGGCATCAGAGCCTCGCGCGCAGAACGCATGAATTCAATGTTCTGCTTTGCCAAATGGCCAAAAGGACCAGAGGTGATCGCGGTTTCAATCACGTCTTGTACTTGCCGCTGGTTCTTGCGAAAATTGTCCATCGACGTTTCCAAAAACTGCGGCACCATCCCTTGCATGGAATCGCCATACATGGCGATCAGTTGTTTGAGGAAGCCCACGGGCAACATTTGCTGCCCGCTATTTTCCTCATCCATGATGATCTGCGTGAGGACGCCATGGGTAATATCTTCATTCGATTTGGCGTCGACAACCTTGAAATCAATGTCCTTGCGCGTGAGTTCTGCAAGGAAATCGAGAGTGATATATTTCGAAGACTGCGTGTTATACAGCCTGCGGTTGGCATATTTCTTTATGATGATTGGGCCATCACCGTTCTTATTGGCCGTGCGTGCCATATTGGTCCTTCTCGAAATTTATACCCTGGTAGCATCAAGCCATAGTGCACTGCAACATTGGTGAAAGGATGGCCTTTTTTGTTGGCCCATTCATCCGTCCGACGCGCGATAAAATAGGCGTCGCCCAGAGGGTCAGCTCCACGCGCGCGCGAACCTTGACCCTAAATTCGTAAGCAGTTCATATTGCGAGAGCCCCGTCAGTGCCGCCGCGGTGACAAGGTCATATTCCAATTCTACCCAATCACCTTCGCGCAATGCTGGTGCCGCATTGAGGTTCAGCGTCACAAGGTCCATCGACACGCGGCCAATGACCGGCAAATCAAGTCCGTCTGCCAAGGCCATCCCCTTGCCCGAAAAAGCGCGCAGATATCCGTCGGCATAGCCAATGGATATTGTGCCCACGCGTGTTTCTTGCGCACAGATATGGGTTGCATTGTAACCAACCATTGCACCTGCCGGTAAGTTTCGTATCTGAAGGATCCGTGCCGAAGGGCGCGCAACCGGTTTGATCCATTCCTCCATTCCGGCGCGCGCAATTCCGCCATATAGGCTGAGCCCAGGGCGGGTGAGGTCAAAATGATAGTCTGCGCCCAACATTATGCCTGCGCTATTGGCTAGGCTAAACCGCTGTGCGGTCGTTGCGGAAACAGTCTGTTGAAACAGGCGGATCTGTTCGCTGTTCTGCGCGACATCGGTATCCGCCGATGCCAGATGCGACATCAACATGTCGATTTCCATGCCAACAAGCGCGCCGTCTATTATGTGCTGCGGCGCAAGGCCCAAGCGGTTAATGCCGCTATCGCACATGACATGGCATCGCCCGCCGCCGGCGTCGCGCCAGAGCGCAAGTTGCTCTGGCGTATTCAGCACTGGCGTGGCCCCCAACGCCCGCGCGGCGGTGACATCGGATAAAGCGATACCATTCAGCACTGATATCCAACTGGGTGGCACCAAATCGGCAATGGCCTCTGCCTCAGCCCAATGGGCAACAAAAAAGTCACGGCATCCTGCGTCACGCAAACGGGTAACGACCGCGCGCGCACCGAGGCCATAAGCGTTTGCTTTTACCGCTGCCCCTGCCCGCGCCGCGCCGCTGCGCGCATCCAGCGCACGCCAGTTGGAAACCAGCGCGTCGCCGTCAAGATGAAGGCGCAAGGGAGGGACAAAATCAGTCATAGACCGCTATTTGCTGCTCGCCTGATGCCTGTCAATCTAACTTGGTTTTCCCCGATGTTTCCGGCAACCAGATCAGCGCTACGACAAAGGCCAAAGCGGTCACGCCCACTGTGTACCAAAGTCCCGAAAACGGCTGCCCGGTCTGCGCCACGATATATTGCGAAATATAGGGCAGAAATCCACCAAAATACCCTGCGCCAATATGGTAAGGTATGGACATTGAGGTGTATCTAATTTTAGCCGGAAACATCTCCACAAGGATTGCGGCGACTTGCCCATAGGTCATGCCTGACAACGCCACCATCAGGAACACCGCCAAGATGATTTTCCACGGCTCGCGCTGGGCTGGGTCTGACTTGTCGGGGTAGCCTGCCTTTTCCAGCGCGGTGATATAAGCTTTTTCATCAAAGCCCTGCAGATTTGAGTCACCCACGTTCAAGGAAACAGTATCACTTGCTTGCTTGCTATAAGCGATGCCACGCTTCGTCAGGAAATTGAGCGCTTGCGCACATTCGCTTTCGTGTACCCGGTTGAGCGCGTTGAAATCACATTGTGGTATCGAAAGGGTGACGGGGTTGCGCTCTGTCGCCTGGGCCAAGGCTGGGTTAGCGGCATCCGCCATCATCCAAAAAATAGGAAACACGCCGACGATGGAAAGGCCGTAGCCAAGCAAGAGCAACCTTTTGCGGCCCCATTTGTCCGACAGCCAACCGCAGGCAACATAGGTCGGTGCCGCCAACGCTGCGCCCACCGCCATATACAAAAGCGCATCCGTCTCTGGAACGCGCGCAGTCCCTGTTAGGAAGTATAAAGTGCCAAATTGCGACGTGTAATAAATAACGGTCAATCCGGCAGCGACGCCGAATAATGCCACGAAAATACGCCCCACATTGCCCGGATATTGAAAGCTTTCCAGAAACGGGTTTTTGGACGTCGTACCAGCGGCCTTCATAGCCTTGAAAACTGGGCTTTCCGACAATTTTAGGCGCATATAGAGGGAAATTGCGAGCAACAAAATTGAGGTCAAGAACGGCACACGCCAGCCCCATGCCTCAAACGCCTCAGTGCTCATGGACTGGCGCGTGATCAGCACGACAATGACCGCGAGTAGAAAGCCGCCAGCGACCGATGCCTGAATCCAGCTGGTATATTGGCCACGTTTGCCGTCTGGTGCATGTTCGGCAACATAAATAGCAGCCCCGCCATATTCGCCGCCAAGCGCCAATCCCTGAAGACAGCGCATAAGCAAAAGCAAGCCTGCGGCCCATATCCCTGCCGTTTCAAACGTCGGCAGTAATCCAATCGCGGCGGTGGCAACACCCATGAGCGTGATGGTGACAAGAAATGTATGTTTTCGACCAATCTTATCGCCGAAATAGCCAAACAATATCGCGCCGAATGGCCGCACACCAAATCCTGCACCAAAGATCGCAAGTGAAGCCAAAGTCGCGGCGGTCGGATTATCAGCGGGGAAAAACAGCTTTCCGATTAACGCAGCCAGTATGCCATATACGAAAAAGTCATACCATTCGAAAACCGTGCCGAGCGACGATGCTGTAATGACCAAGCGGTCGCGCTTTGGATCAAGTACGACTTCAGTTTCGGCAGTGCTGCCCATGATATTCCCCTAATAACCCTTTTCGCATGTTTTAAAGCCAATGTCGGCACTTACAAGCGGGTTCACTCCATCTCTAATATCACCGCGTCTACGGCCAGACTGTCTCCAGCCTGCGCATTGATCAACTTCACCGTTCCGGATTTTTCCGCGCGCAGAATGTTTTCCATTTTCATCGCCTCTACAACCGCAAGTGGTTGGCCAGCCTCAACCGCGTCACCGACGCTCACATGCAGCGTCGTAAGCAAGCCGGGCATTGGGCAAATAAGAAACTTGGACAAGTCTGGCGGGATTTTCTCGATCATGTGCGTGGCCAAATGCGCGATGTGACCCGGCAGCACGCGTGCGACATGCATTGCACCGCGTGTCGTCAGATGAAACCCGGTTCGCGTTTTAGTGATCTTGACCGCGAGTTCCTCTCCACCAACTTCTGCTTCAATCAACCTATCACCGGGATCATATTCCATCGACAGGTCGAAAGGCACGCCATCGACGTGGATGTCGCCATCAATCATTTCGATATGATGGACCACATCACCGATATTCACCTGCCAACGCGCTGGCGGGTCAAGTGTATCGCCCAATTGACCATCGACATGCCGCGCGCGGTCAGCCTCCGCCGTTGCCACAAAGCCAGCGATTGCGGCGAGTGATTTGATCAGCTCTGCATCGGCAGCTGCGCCTTGAAAGCCATCTGGATATTCTTCAGCGATAAAGCCTGTCGTTAGTTCGCCAGAACGAAATCTCGGATGTTGCATGATGGCGCTGACGAAATCGATATTGTGACCAAGGCCCTCAATTTCGAAGCGGTCAAGCGCCGCGATTTGTAGGTCGGCGGCTTCATCCCGGGTTTTACCCCAAGTGATGAGCTTAGCGATCATGGGGTCATAGAATATCGAAACTTCACCCCCGTCATAGACGCCGTCATCTACGCGGATACCCGCAACACCGCGACGACCGTTGGCATCTTCGTCCTCGGTCCAACCCGCCACTGGCGGACGATATCGCGTCAAACGGCCCGTGCTGGGCAAAAATCCGCGATAGGGGTCTTCGGCATAAACGCGGTTTTCAATGGCCCAACCGTCGATTTTGATATCATCTTGGGTAAAGGCAAGCTTTTCACCTGCTGCAACGCGGATCATCTGTTCGACCAGATCAATGCCGGTGATGCATTCGGTGACTGGATGCTCCACCTGCAACCGCGTATTCATCTCAAGGAAGTAGAAGCTTTCACCGCTGGGGTCTGCGCCTGAGACGATCAACTCAACCGTTCCAGCGGAATAATAGCCCACAGCGCGTGACAGCGCCACGCATTGCTCGCCCATCGCCTTGCGCATCTTGGGCGTAACGAAGGGCGATGGTGCTTCCTCGACAACCTTTTGATGCCGCCGCTGGATCGAACATTCGCGCTCATTCAAATATAAAATATTGCTGTGCTGGTCGCCCAATATCTGGATTTCGATATGGCGCGGATTGAGGATGAATTTCTCGATAAACACGCGGTCATCGCCGAAACTGTTAAGCCCCTCACGCTTGGTCGCTTCAAAGCCTTCACGTACGTCCTGCTCATTATAGGCAAGCCGCATTCCTTTACCGCCGCCGCCCGCGCTGGCCTTCATCATCACTGGATAACCGATTTCTTCGGAAATTTTCACCGCATGTTCCGTGTCGTCAATCTCACCGACAAAGCCCGGGACGACATTGACGCCCGCCGCCAACGCCAGCTTCTTGGACTCGATCTTGTCGCCCATGGCGGCAATCGCGTTTACAGGTGGTCCTATAAAGGCAATGTTTTCCTTGGCCAAGGCTTGCGCAAAGCTGGTGCGTTCGGACAAGAAACCATAGCCGGGATGCACCGCCTCCGCACCCGTTTGCTTGCACGCCGCGATAATCTTGTCCGCGAGCAAATAAGACTGCGCAGCAGGTGAAGGCCCAATATGCACCGCCTCATCTGACATCTGCACGAATGGCGCGCGGGCATCTGCGTCCGAATAGACCGCGACGGTCGCGATCCCCATCCGGCGAGCGGTCTTAATGATCCGGCAAGCAATTTCGCCACGGTTAGCGATTAGGATTTTTTTGAACATTAAGGAACAACCCCTTCAAAAATCATAATGCGGGATACGGCATGATTATGCCTGATATCAGCGATAGGGCGATATTCATCCGACCTCAAAAATGCTTGAGCCGCTGACATATTCGCAAATTTAATGATAACCAATCGGCCTTTGGGGGCATCGCCTTCAAAAGACTCGGTTTGTGCGCCACGAACGATATATTCCCCGCCATACTGAGCAACAATTGGCACTACCGCTGACTTATAGCTTTCATAAGCAGCGGTATCGGCTACTTCAACTTCAGCCACAACATATGCTTTGGGTGGCTGCAACGGGTCGGCGCATTCAGAATGCGCTTGTGGTGCCGCAATGTCCGTGGAAGTTGTTTTCAACACGATCCCGCCCCGCTCACTCCGCCGCCTCCAGCGCCTTGCATGCCCGAAGCGGCTCCTCGGCCTCCATCGCCCGCAGGCCCAGCTTCGCCATCAACGCGGCGTCCTTATCGTCGCCTGCATTGGAGGCAGTCAGCAGCTTGTCGCCAGTGAAGATGCTGTTCGCACCGGCCATGAAACACAGCGCTTGCGTCGCTTCCGACATGCTTTCACGCCCCGCGCTTAAACGCACCATGCTCATCGGCATGGTGATCCGCGCCACCGCAATCGTGCGGACGAATTCGATATCGTCGATTTTGGCAAACGGCGTGTCCGCGAGCATGTCGCCAAGCACAGTTCCCTTCACCGGCACCAATGCGTTGACCGGCACGCTTTCGGGGTGCGCAGGCAAGGTCGCCAGCGTGTGGATGAAGCCAACCCGGTCGGCACGCGTCTCGCCCATGCCGATGATACCGCCGCTACACACGTTGATGCCCGCACGGCGGACCTCCGCAAGCGTGTCGAGCCTGTCCGCCATCGTCCGCGTCGTGATGATCTCATTATACCGTTCGGGCGAGGTATCGATGTTATGGTTGTAATAATCGAGCCCCGCGTCGGCGAGCATGTCCGCTTGGGCGGGAGTCAGCATCCCCAACGTCATGCATGTTTCCATGCCCATCGCGCGGACACCCTGAACAATTTGCACAATCGCGGGCATATCGCGGTCCTTGGGGTTGCGCCATGCCGCCCCCATGCAGAACCGGTGCGAGCCAGCATCTGCCGCCTCAGCGGCCTTTTGCAACACCGCTTGCACGTCCATCAACTTGGTCGCCTCAACGCCGCTGTCGGCCTTCACGCTTTGCGAACAATAGCCGCAATCTTCGGGGCAACCGCCGGTTTTGATGGAGAGCAATGTGCAAAGCTGTATCTGCCCCGCCGCATGATGCGCGCGATGTACGGTCTGCGCTTGATACACCAGTTCGTCGAACGGCAGATCGAACAAAGTGTCGATTTCTGGGCGCGTCCAGTCGGTGCGGACTGTCACGAGGCATCCCCCAATGGCGGCATATTATGCCCCAATAACGTCAATACATCGGCGGCACATTCAACGACATTGCTGCCGGGGCCGTAAATGCCCTGAACCCCTGCTTCCCGAAGATAATCATAATCTTGTGGTGGAATAACACCACCTGCGATGACCTTGATGTCGCCGCGTCCTGCCTCGCGCAAACCTTTAACTAGGTCGGGGATCAGAGTTTTATGTCCTGCGGCTAGGCTGGATGCTCCCACGGCATCAACGTCATGCTGCAATGCTAGTATAACAGTTTCTTCGGGCGTCTGGAATAATGGTCCGCTGATAACGTCAAAGCCCATATCGGAGAAAGCCGACGCGATGACATTCGCACCGCGATCATGCCCATCCTGTCCCATTTTCGCGACCAAAAGCTTGGGCTTGCGGCCCAAACGGCGACCAACCGATTCCACGCCATCGAGAACTTGCGCCCAGCGTTTATCAAACTCATACGCACTGCCGTAAATGCCTTGAACGGGAACCGGCGTTGTTGCGTAGCGGCCAAACACAGCCTCCATCGCGTCAGATATCTCGCCCAATGTTGCGCGGGCGCGGGCCGCCACGACAGCGAGAGCCAATAAATTCCTCCCCGGCACGGGGAGGGGGACCACCGAAGGTGGTGGAGGGGCACCGGCGGGGTTGACTGAGATATTGAATGCGGGAGACGCTGCACCTGCCCCTCCAATATTCTGCGCATGGTCCCCCTCCCCGTGCCGGGGAGGATTTCGCGCACCCTCGGTCAAAGCCTTCAGCGCCGCCTGACACGCGCCCTCATCACGTGCAGCGCGGGTGGCGGCAAGGCGGGCTATCTGGCCTTGGCGCACGAAGTCATTGTCGACCTCCAGCGTGTCGAGTTGATCTTCTGTTTCGAGCTTGTATGTGTTGACGCCAACGATGACATCTTCGCCTTTGTCGACACGCGCTTGCCGTGCGGCGGCGGCTTCTTCGATGAGGCGCTTTGGCATGCCGGATGCGACTGCCTTCGTCATGCCGCCAAGTTCATCGACTTCGCCGATAATTTTCCACGCTTGGTCAACCAATTCAGCGGTCAACGCTTCGACATAATATGATCCGCCCAACGGATCGACGACCTTCGTAATGCCGCTCTCTTCGGCCAACACAATCTGTGTATTGCGGGCAATGCGCGCCGAAAAGTCGGTGGGTAGCGCAATCGCCTCATCCAACGCATTGGTGTGCAAAGACTGCGTCCCACCCAAGGTCGCGGCCATCGCCTCAATCGTCGTGCGGATGACGTTGTTATAGGGGTCTTGCTCTTGCAACGATACGCCCGACGTCTGGCAATGGGTACGCAGCATTTTGGAGCGTTCGTCCTTTGCGCCAAGTTCATCCATCACGCGGTGCCACAAGGTCCGCGCGGCGCGCAGCTTTGACACTTCCATGAAGAAGTTCATGCCAATGCCAAAGAAGAACGACAAGCGCCCGGCAAACGCGTCAATGTCCAAGCCTGACGCCATCGCGCGCTGCACATATTCCTTGCCATCAGCAATGGTGAAGGCAAGTTCCTGCACTGCCGTCGCGCCCGCCTCATGCATGTGATAGCCGGAGATCGAGATGCTGTTAAACTTGGGCATGTGCGCGCTGGTATAGGCAATGATGTCCGACACGATCCGCATCGATGGTTCGGGCGGATAAATATAGGTGTTACGCACCATGAATTCTTTCAGAATATCGTTCTGAATGGTGCCGTCGAGTTGTGCTTGAGTAACACCTTGTTCCTCACCCGCCACAATGAAAAACGCAAGGATAGGGATGACTGCGCCGTTCATCGTCATCGATACGGACATTTGATCGAGCGGAATACCGTCGAACAAGATCTTCATGTCCTCAACACTATCAATCGCAACGCCAGCCTTACCAACATCGCCGACAACGCGCGGATGGTCGCTGTCATAGCCACGGTGGGTGGCAAGATCGAAGGCGACCGACAGGCCCTTTTGACCAGCGGCAAGGTTACGACGGTAAAATGCGTTCGATTCCTCGGCGGTCGAAAAGCCAGCATATTGGCGTATCGTCCAAGGGCGGCCCGCATACATCGACGCACGCACACCGCGCGTAAATGGCGCAAAACCGGGAAGGCCGGGGTCGGCTGAATCCTCTGCGGTATACAGCGGCTTTACGGCGATGCCCTCTGGCGTGTGCCAGGTCAAGTCCCTGCCCTTAACCTCTTTTTCCGCCGCTTTTTTCCACTGGTCTATATTCGTCATAAAAACTTCCATTTATTAACACGTCACCCTGAACTCGTTTCAGGGTCCATTCCGCCTCTCAAACCGACTTTCTCGGCAGATAGATGGACCCTGAACCAAGTTCAGGATGACGACGGGGTGTCTAGTCGCACTAATGCCCTGCTCCTACACCCACCTCCATAATCTCGGTCAAAACACCTTGCATATCCTTGGGATGCACAAAGAATATCAGCGTCCCATGCGCGCCAATCCGTGTTTCGCCAAGCACCCGTTTACCCATTGCCTCGAATTCGGCTTTGGCAGCGTGAATATCGGGCACTTCGTAACAGACATGATGCTGCCCACCCGCCGGGTTCTTTTCAAGAAACGCCGCGATGGAGGCATTTCCCGGTAGCGGTTCAATCAACTCAATCTGCGTGCCGTTCATCGCGCCGTCGGCGCCCGGGGTATCGACAAAGCAGACCTTCACCCCCTGATCGGGCAAGTCGAAAGGATCATGGATTTTCGTCGCGCCCATCACGTCGCGATAAAAGACGATGCTGTCCGCTATGGAAGGCGTTGCAACGCCGATATGGTTCAATCTTCCAAGTTTCATGAGTCAACCTTCAAATAACCGTCGCACCAGCGAAGGCTGGTGCCTATCCCGCCTGTCAGTATCCCCAAAGAGACGCGATGGGCCCCAGCCTGCGCTGGGGCGACGCGATTGATCTGATCGCCACTCACAACGGAATATTATCATGCTTCTTCCAGGGGTTTTCGAGACTTTTGTTCCGCAATTTGCGCAAACCCAAGGCAATCCGCCTCCGCGTGGAGTGCGGATAGATCACCTCGTCGATAAAGCCCTTGCTGGCCGCCACAAACGGGTTGGCGAAGCGGTCTTCATATTCTGCGGTTTTCACCGCTTGCTCCTCCGCCGATAGCCCGCGGAAGATTATCTCCACTGCGCCCTTCGCGCCCATCACCGCAATCTCGGCGGTTGGCCATGCGTAGTTCAAATCGCCGCGTAAATGCTTTGACGCCATCACGTCATACGCGCCACCATAGGCCTTGCGGGTGATGATGGTGATTTTGGGCACCGTCGCTTCGGCATAAGCGAAGAGCAGCTTTGCACCATGCTTAATGATGCCGCCAAATTCCTGCGCGGTGCCGGGCAAGAAACCGGGAACATCGACAAAGGTGATGATCGGAATGTCAAACGCATCGCAAAAGCGCACAAAACGCGCGGCTTTTTTGGAGCTGTTGATGTCGAGCACGCCGGCCAGCACCATTGGCTGATTGGCGACGATGCCCACAGTGCGGCCCTCAATCCGGCCAAAGCCGATGATGATGTTCGCCGCATGGCTGGGTTGAACCTCAAAAAAGTCTGCCTCATCGACCGTTTTACGGATCAGCTCATGCATATCATAAGGCTGGTTCGCACTCGGCGGGATCAACGTGTCGAGACTAAGTTCCATCCGGTCCCATGGGTCTTGAGTCGGACGCTCTGGCACGCCGGTACGGTTATTCTCGGGCAGATAGTCAAAGAAATCGCGCGTCGACAGCAATGCATCAATGTCATTTTCAAAGGCATTGTCGGCAACGCCTGACTTGGTCGTATGCGAAATTGCGCCGCCCAATTCTTCTTGCGTGACGACTTCATTGGTCACCGTCTTTACAACATCGGGACCCGTTACGAACATGTAGGACGAATCCTTCACCATGAAGATGAAGTCAGTGATCGCCGGCGAATATACTGCGCCGCCAGCACATGGGCCCATGATCAGCGAAATTTGCGGGACTACACCGCTGGCCAAGACATTGCGTTGAAACACCTCGGCATAGCCGCCAAGGCTGGCCACGCCCTCTTGAATCCGTGCGCCACCGCTGTCGTTCAGGCCGATGACTGGCGCGCCGACTTTCATCGCATTGTCCATGACCTTGCAAATCTTCATGGCGTGCGCTTCGGATAATGAACCGCCGAAAACCGTAAAGTCCTGACTATAGACATAGACCAGACGACCATTGATCGTGCCGCTACCGGTAACAACGCCGTCTCCGGGTATCTTTTGCTCCGCCATACCGAAATCGGTGCAATTATGTGTGACATAGGCGTCGAGTTCTTCGAAGCTGCCTTCATCGAGTAAGATATCAAGGCGTTCGCGCGCGGTCAGGCGGCCCTTGGCATGCTGCGCATCGATACGCTTTTGCCCACCCCCCATTTTCGACGCCGCGCGGCGTGCCTCCAGTTCAGCAATATTGGCCGACATGGCATTCCCCATAAGCAATTTTGTTGGCCAAAGCCTTGGCATCCTGTCTTAGTAATTGCAAATTAATCGTGCGATCAAATTCTGTCTGGCCACGCAGCGATTGAAAGCTGCAATAATCCAAAAAGCGCGTTATAGCGGCGCATCATGGACGTTGATCATCCCATTAAAGTTGCCGCGCTCTACCGCTTTGTCACATTTGACGTTCCAGAGCAGCTGCAAATACGCATTCAGGCACAATGCGTGGCGGGCGGCATCAAGGGCACGATATTGCTGGCGCATGAGGGCATCAACGGAACGGTGGCTGGAACGCCTTACGCCATCGACGCCTTAATATCATTTTTGCGCGATATTCCGGGTTGCGCCGACCTGGATGTGAAATATTCATTTGCCAAAGAAATGCCCTTTTATCGGATGAAAGTGCGCCTGAAAAAAGAGATTGTTACCCTCGGCGTCGAAGGCATCGACCCAAAACGCGAGGTCGGCACCTATGTGCAGCCCGAGGATTGGAACGCGCTGATTTCCGATCCAGACACTGTGTTAATTGACACACGTAATGATTATGAAGTGGCGATTGGTACATTTGCAGGGGCGGTTGACCCACAAACCAAATCCTTCAGCGAATTTCCCGATTGGTTTCGCGCCAATCGTGCGGAACTGGCAGTGGGAAAGACAAAGTTTGCGATGTTCTGCACCGGCGGCATCCGCTGCGAAAAATCAACGGCATTTTTGAAAGCCGAAGGCATAGACGAGGTCTATCATCTCGAGGGCGGCATATTACGGTATCTGGAGAATATTCCAGAAACAGAGAGCAAATGGCAGGGTGAATGCTTTGTGTTCGACGAACGCGTGTCGGTGAAGCATGGCTTACAGCTTGGCGAAATGGAGCTTTGCCACGCGTGCCGCCGCCCGATTTCGCAAGAGGACAAAGCGTCCGCGCATTTCATCGAAGGCGTGTCATGCCCCGCTTGCTATGACGAACGCACCGACGAAGACCGCGCGCGCTTCGCCGAACGGCAAAGGCAGATTGCCATAGCCAAAAAGCGTGGCAAGCAGCATATTGGCGTCAATTCGCGTGATGATGTTTAGAATTGGCTCTATAGGCTTTGAGCACAGTCAAGACAGAAGGCTCAGCAGGAAATAAATGACCGCCCTGCCCATCCTCTACAGCTTCCGCCGCTGCCCTTATGCGATGCGTGCCCGGATGGCCGTCGCCGTCAGCGCAGTGCAAGTCGAATTGCGCGAAATTGTGTTGCGCGACAAGCCATCTGAAATGCTGGAGGCGTCACCAAAGGGCACCGTGCCTGTCCTGGTGCTGCCCGATGGCAGGGTGTTAGACGAAAGCCTCGATATCATGCGCTGGGCGCTCGTACAAAGCGATTCCTTGGGCTGGCTGGCCCATGATGACCCAAATCTTGTTTTGGCCACTGACGGGCCGTTTAAGATAGCCTTGGACCGGTATAAATATCCGCATCGCTATGACCTGAACGATGGCACCGCACATCGTGACGCCGCCTTGGCGCATCTTGGCGACCTGAACGACTTATTGTCCGCCGCGCTCTATCTCGGCGGCGCACAGCCCGCTTTCACCGATATCGCCATATTCCCCTTTGTTCGGCAATTCGCCGCAACCGATGCCATATGGTTCGCTGCTTTGCCCCTGCCCGCGCTGCAAAGCTGGCTTTCTGCGCTGGTAAGCAGCGACCTGTTCGCAAGTATCATGGCCCGTTATCCGCAGTGGAAAGTCGGCGACGCACCCGTCCGCTTTCCCTGACCCTATTTCATCAAAACCAATTCTTCGGACATGCTTGGGTGCAGTGCAACGGTATCGTCAAAAGCCTGCTTGGTAAGTCCCGCCTTAACCGCAATCGCCGCCGCCTGAAGGATTTCGCCACTGTCCGGGCCAATCAGGTGAAGGCCGACAACCCGTTCAGTGGGGCCTGCCACAATCATTTTATACAAGGCCCGCTCATTGCGGTCGGCCAGCACGTTTTTCATCGCGCGAAAATCGCTTTTGTACACCTTGACGTCATCATATTGCGCCCGTGCTTCGGCCTCCGTCACCCCGACACTGGCGATGGGCGGATTGCTGAACACCGCTGTCGGAATGCATGCATAATCCACCGTGCGCGGATTATTGCCGAAAACGGTGTCGGCAAAGGCATGGCCTTCACGAATGGCAATCGGGGTTAGCTGCGCGCGGTTGGTGACGTCGCCAACGGCATAGATGCTAGGAATATTGGTGCAGCTGTCGTCGCTGACCTTTACTGACCCGTCTTTGCCAAGGTCAACGCCCACCCCCTCTAGGCCAACCCCAACGGTGTGCGGCGTGCGCCCGATGGCCCACAACAGCAAATCGGTCTCGATCACCTCTCCATGGTCGCCTTCAATCAAAAGCGTGCCATTGTCTTGCTTGGTCACCGATTTAATGCCGAAGTGGAAATGGATATCGATGCCTTTTTGACGGCTTAGGTCGACCAAGCGATCAACAATCTCATCATCATAACTCCGCAATACACGGTCGCCATGCGTCACAAGCTTAACTTCGACACCCAATTCATTGAATATACCTGCAAATTCATTTGCGATATAACCACCACCCGCAATCACGGCGCGCTTCGGCAGTTCAGGAAGGCTGAAAACTTCGTTTGACGTGATGCCATGGCCCGCGCCCGGAACATCAGGGACAGATGGCCAAGCGCCAGTGGCAATCAAAATATGCGCCGCTTTAATGTCCCGCCCGCTGGATAATTGAACGCTGTTTGGTCCAGTCACTATCGCGCGATCACGAAAGACCTCGACCTTGTTATTGCCCAGCGTCTGGCCATAGAGCCCTTCCAAGCGGTTAACCTCGGCGGCAACATTGTCCCGCAGGACGCTCCAATCAAATGTCGCGCCTTCGGTGTTCCAGCCAAAACGTTTAGCGTCGCGCAAATCTTCGGCAAAATGAGATCCATAGACCAGCAGCTTCTTTGGCACACAGCCGCGGATAACGCATGTCCCGCCAACGCGATGCTCCTCCGCCACAGCAACGCGGGCACCGTGCGAAGCTGCGATGCGTGACGCACGGACACCACCGGAGCCAGCCCCAATAACAAAGAGATCATAGTCAAAATCAGCCATATTTTATTCTTTCCTGTGTCCCCGCGATATGGGGACACGTGCATGCATTTACCAACGGGAATTCTCGCGCATTGTTATCGAACAGATAATGCTATCTCAGCTATCGCCAAGCGCCGCCGCAATCAGTGCAGTGGTGGACGGGTCAAAGCCGTTTGCGCCATTGTCACTTATGCGTTTTGCAATTTGCTTGCCAAGCTCAACGCCAAATTGGTCGAATGGGTTAATGCCCAACAAAACCGCGTTTACGAACGTCCGGTGTTCGTAAAACGCAATTAACGCACCGACCGTTGATGGGGTAACATCATCCAGCAATATCGTTGTCGATGGACGGTTGCCAACATAGTTGCGGGCCAAATCATCGGATTGCTGCCCCGCCATCAATGCCGCGCCTTGGGCAAAGCAATTCACGAGCAAGGTTTCATGATGCGCGGTATCGAAATCATGCCCCGGCGTCTTGCTGGCGATGAATTCAACCGGGATCAGATGGGTGCCCTGATGCAGTAATTGAAACACCGCATGTTGGGCGTCGGTGCCGACCCCGCCCCATGTGACAGGCGCGCTGTGGCGTCCAAGCGGCGCGCCCTCGGCCGTCACCGACTTGCCGTTCGACTCCATCTCCAACTGCTGAAGATAATCGGGCAGCAGGCGCAGACGTTCGTCATAGGCAAATACCGCCCGTGTCTGACACCCCTTCGTCTGGGCATAATATAAATCCGCAAATGCCGCCATTGTCGGGGCATTCTCCATAATAAGTGCGTTGCGGAAATGCTGGTCCATGGCGGCGGCACCATCCAGCAGTGCCTGATAAACCGCCCAACCAAGGCCAAGCGCAACCGGAAAGCCGATGGAGCACCATAAGGAATAGCGTCCGCCCACAGCCTCGTTAAACGGCAATACGCGGCTTTCGTCGACGCCCCATTCCATGGCTTTGTCTGGGTAAGCGGTCAGCGCCACAAACTGTGCATAAGGGTCGGCCACGCCGCCATCGCGCATCCATTCCATTGCGCTGGTGGCGTTGAGGAATGTTTCGGTCGTAGTAAAGGTTTTGGACGCGACGGCGACAATCGTCTTGTGCGGATCCATGTCCTTCACCGCCTCAGTCAGCGCCGCACCGTCAATATTGGAGACCACTTTGACGTCATAACGTGCGCCGTCGCGGCCAAGTGCATCGATGAGCAATTTGGGGCCAAGCGCCGACCCGCCAATGCCGATGTGCAATATATGGCGGATGTCGCCCATCAGGCCTGCGTCAATGGCCTCAACCAACCCGCGCATACGCTGCTGAAGCGCGCGGGCATGGGAAACTGCATCGGCATCGCCAGTGCCACGTTCGGCGGTGTGCTCTGCGGCTCGCTTTTCCGTGACATTAATCGCAGCCCCCGAAAACAAAGCTGCCTTAGCGGCATCAAGCTGCATGCCCTGGGCAAGCTTAACAAAATGGCCTAACGCTGCATCATCAAGATGGGTTTTGGACAGGTCGAACCTTAGACCGCTTTCCTCTATCGTCATTTTGCCCACGCGATTTGTGTCAGACGCAAACAGGTGTTTAAGCGATTGGGGCTGATGCTGTTCCAGCGCAGTCCATAGATTATAGGTCATTTTCTATCTCTTCATCATAAGCGTTGCAACGCAGCGTGAATCTCGGCGCTGGCAAATAACGCGCCTTCGCGGTAAAAGGCCAGCCTATCCGTCATTCGACGACAATATTATGCGAGATACTGTGACTTCAGATATTGAAAAGCTAGGCGATTCATCTGCAACTGCGCCTTCGCCGTCTGAATGGCGCGAATATGGCGGCTTCTTGCTAAAGCTTGCATTGTTCGTGTTCATCTTGCGCAGTTTCATCGTGTCGCCCTTCAACATCCCGTCGGAATCGATGCAGCCGCGCTTGCTCATTGGCGACTATCTGCTGGTGGCGAAATGGCCATATGGCTATTCGAACAACAGCTTACCGTTCTCCTTACCGATTATCCCTGGACGGATATTTGCAAGCCAACCAGAACGCGGCGATGTCGTGGTGTTCAAGGCTCCGATGTCAAACGGAACCGATTATATCAAACGCGTCATTGGCCTACCCGGCGACGTCATTCAAATGCGCGAGGGCATTCTCGAAATCAACGGTGTTGCGGTTAAGAAGGAACGGATTGCCGACCTCGTTATTCCAGTCACACAAAATATGCGTGATACCGCTGAGCTTGACCGGAACCCCTTCCCTTGCTGGCGTCCTGATATGGAAGAACCTGCGGCCAAGGGGGGCACGCAATGCCGCTACCCCCGTTTTCGCGAGACACTTCCGGAGGGTAGAGGCTATGAAATTCTCGATCTTGCGAATGGTCTAGAGGGCGACAACACCGAAGCCTTCGTTGTTGGTGAAGGCGACCTGTTCCTAATGGGCGATAATCGCGACCGGAGCGCGGATAGCAGATGGTCGCCCATCGATAAGCCCGGTTCTATTGGCATTGTGCCGCAAGAGAATCTTGTCGGGCGTGCTTTGGTGTCAGTATTTTCCACGGATGGATCGTCGAGTTGGTTGCTGCCATGGACTTGGTTTACAGCCACGCGGGCGGAACGCATTGGACAAGGATTTTGACCAGCGACGAACAAGCGGCTTGGCTGGCGGAATTACTGCCGAAACAGCCAAAGGATATGGCACTCTACCAACGCGCACTGACGCATGGCAGTACTGGACAACCGGACTATCAGCGGCTTGAGTTTCTCGGTGACCGTATCTTGGGGCTCATCATCGCTGACATGCTCTATCACCGATTTAAGGATGAAGCGGAGGGGCGCCTGTCGCACCGGTTAAATGCGCTTGTGTCCGGCATAACCTGCGCTGACATTGCGCGGCAAATTGGGCTTCCGCTGTATATCCGGCTTGGTAAGCAAGCCCGTGATGATGGTGCCCAACAAAGCGATAATGTGTTGGGTGACGTCATGGAAGCAATCATTGGCGCTGTATATCTCGACCATGGCCTACTCGTCACCCGCGATCTTGTAGAACGGCTCTGGAGGCCACTTCTTGAATCCGCAAATGGCGCCCCAAAACATCCGAAATCCGAATTGCAAGAATGGTGCGCCACCCATGGGCGCAAGGTTCCTGAATATGTCATCACCAAAAAAGAAGGCCCTCCCCACGCCATGAGATTTGAAATCACCGTCACCGTGAAAGGCTTTGCGCCCGTCACGGCCACCGCCAACAGCAAACAGGCCGCCGAAACAGGCGCTGCGCAAGCATTTTTGGAAGCCAACGCATGACAAAAAGATGCGGACATGTCGCTATTATCGGCGCGCCAAATGCGGGTAAGTCAACCTTGGTCAATGCTCTGGTCGGGCAGAAGGTCGCGATCGTTAGCCCCAAGGCGCAAACCACACGCACGCGCATGTTGGGCGTCGCCTTGGCCGGCGAAACGCAGATCATCTTGGTAGACACACCGGGCATTTTCGCGGCGCAACGCAGGTTTGACCGCGCAATGGTGGCCGCGGCTTGGGACGGTGCGGGTGATGCTGACATGATCGCATTGATCGTTGATGGCCGTGCAGGCGCAGGACCAAAGGTTGAAAAAATCCTCGAAGGATTAAAAAATCGCCCTGAACGCAAATGGCTTGTGCTCAACAAGGTTGATATTGCGGCCAAGGAGAAATTACTCGCCCTCACCACGAAACTGACCGAAAAATGGGCGTTTGAGCAGATTTACTATATCAGCGCCGCGACGGGCGACGGGCTTGAAGAATTCAAAACTGCGCTTGCCGACAATATGCCAGAGGGCGAGTGGCATTTTCCCGAGGACCAGGTGTCCGATGCAACCGACCGCCTGATTGCGTCAGAAATCACGCGCGAACAATTATATCTGCAACTGCACGAAGAGCTGCCTTACGCCAGCGCCGTCGAGACTGAAAAATATAGCGAACGCGACGACGGGTCGCTAGAAATCCACCAGCAGATTTTAGTGGCGCGCCCAACCCAGCGCGCCATCGTTTTGGGCAAAGGCGGCACGCGGATTAAAGCCATAGGAGAGGCCGCACGTCTTGAACTGGGCAAGCTCATGGGCGTTAAGGTCCATCTCTATTTGCACGTCAAAGTCTATGCCAAATGGGACGAGGACCGCAGCCTGTACCGCGATATTGGTCTTGAATGGGTGAAATAGACTCGGCTCAGTTTCTTGCCGATCCACGTCGCACCAGCCTACGCTGGTGCGACGTATGGATGTATTTCGTTGCTTACGTCTTTGCTTTCGCGGTTGGTTTGGCCTTTGCCGCCGCCTTCTTCGGCGCAGCAGCCTTTTTCTTAGGCGCGGCCTTTTTCTTGACCTTGCCCTTGGGCGGCATCGCGGCGCGGGCGTCAATTAACTGTGCCGCTTCCTCAAGTGTCAGCTCGTCAGGCGAGATGGACTTGGGCAATGTCGCGTTAGTGGTCCCGTCGGTCACATAAGGGCCAAAGCGCCCCTCCATCAGTTTAATCTCCGCATCGGTACGCGGATGCTTGCCGAACTCCTTTAGCGGCGCACGCGCGGCACCCCGGCTCCGACCTGGGTTGGCTAACGCTTCCGCCAGCTTCACAACCGCGCTGTTCATACCAGTTTCAAATACTTCAGTCGTCGACTGCAAACGCGCATATTTCCCATTATGCGCCAGATAGGGCCCATAACGACCGATGCTTGCCGTGACTGGCTCGCCGCTCTCGGGATGTATCCCGATCGTGCGTGGCAGCGACAGCAACTTCACCGCCCATTCTAGTCCGATGTCCTCTGCAGGAATATCCTTGGGGATAGAGGCACGTTTGACTTCAGCGCCCTCGCCCATTTCGAAATAAGGGCCAAAACGGCCTGACTTTTTGCTGACTTCTAATTGCGTGTCGGGATGCTGACCAAGTATTTCTGGACCGGTATCCTCCCCACTCTCGCCGCCGGGTTGCGCAAACTTTCGCGTATATTTACAGTCCGGATAGTTGGAGCAGGCCACAAAAGCGCCGAACTTTCCGCCGCGCAAGGCAAGCCTGCCTTCACCGCATTTCGGGCATAGACGCGGATCGATGCCGTCTTCGCGCTCTGGAAAGAGATAGGGCGACAGGAAGATATCAAGCTCGGCCGTCACTTCCGAGGGCTTCTGCTCCATGACTTCAACCGTTTTCGGTTTGAAATCGCGCCAAAACGCCGCAAGAAATGACTGCCAATCGGCACGGCCGCCGCTGATTTCATCTAACTGGTCTTCAAGGCCTGCGGTGTAGTCATAAGCGACATAACGTTCGAAAAAGCGCTCAAGAAATGCTGTGAGAAGTCGCCCGGATTCTTCTGCAAAGAAACGATTTTTTTCAATGCGGACATAAGCGCGATCTTTCAAAACCTGAATGGTCGATGCATATGTCGATGGGCGGCCAATACCCAATTCTTCCAGACGCTTGACCAAGGTCGCTTCCGAAAAACGCGGTGGCGGTTGCGTAAAGTGCTGCGTTTTTTCCGCAGCGTGCTTGGCTGGCGCATCGCCAACGGACATGGCTGGCAAGATCGCGCCGTCTTCACCGTCGCTATCGTCCAAGCCTTCTTCATATACTGCAAGAAATCCTGGGAACTTCATAACCTGCCCGGTCGCGCGTAAGCCGGTCTGCCCGGTGCCGTCGAGCAGATCGACAGTTGTACGTTCCATGCGGGCAGACGCCATCTGGCTGGCCATCGCACGTTTGAAGATCAGGTCATACAAGCGGCCATGATCGCCTGAGCCTGCCTTGTCCTTGCCAAAATCGGTTGGACGTATCGCCTCATGCGCTTCCTGCGCGTTCTTCGCTTTGCTCTGATAGACGCGCGGTTTATCGGGTAAATAGCCGCTGTCAAACCGATCTGAGATGGTTTTGCGCGCGGCGGAAATGGCGCTGTGGTCCATTTGAACGCCATCGGTTCGCATATAGGTGATCGCGCCATCCTCATACAAACCCTGAGCAATGCGCATTGTGTGGCTGGCGGAAAAGCCCAACTTACGCGCAGCTTCCTGCTGCAAGGTCGATGTTGTAAATGGTGGCTGGGGGTTGCGGGTTACCGGCTTTGTTTCGACGGTTTCGACGGTAAATTTGCCTAATTCAACCGCAAGGCGCGCTTGCTCTGCGTCCGCATCGGTCTTTAGGTCCATCTTGTCGAGTTTTTTGCCCAGATATTGGATCAAACGGGCATCAAATTTTTGGCCCTTATGTTCCATTCTGGCCTTCACAGACCAATATTCCTGCGCGCGGAACGCTTCGATTTCACGTTCGCGTTCCACAATGAGGCGCAGTGCAACGGACTGCACCCGGCCAGCGGACTTTGCGCCAGGTAGCTTGCGCCACAAGACTGGCGATAGCGTAAATCCTACCAGATAATCCAGCGCACGGCGGGCACGGTAAGCGTCAATCAAGTCTAAATCTAACGCACGCGGTTGTTTCATCGCGTCCGTTACAGCCTGCTTTGTTATGGCGTTGAATGTCACGCGCCCAACCTTAGCAGGCAGCGCCTTTTTCTTCGCGAGCACTTCTTGCACATGCCAGCTAATCGCTTCCCCTTCGCGATCAGGGTCGGTCGCAAGGATGAGGCCATCCGCTTTTTTCGCTTCGTCAGTGATCGCCTTCAACTGCTTTGCCTTATCGGCATAATTGTCCCACAGCATTTCAAAGCCATTATCCGGGTCAACCGAACCGTCCTTGGGCGGTAAATCTCGAATGTGACCATATGAGGCCAGCACCTTGAATCCAGGCCCCAGATATTTCTCAATTGTCTTGGCTTTTGCAGGTGATTCTACGATAACTAATTGCATGATATTTTGTGCTTTTCTAAAAACTCTCGCGTACGCGCATAGGCTGATGGGGTAAGGCAGGCCTCGTCAAGACGAAAAATGCGCCTGTTTTTTAGGTCGCCAAGCGGACCTTCCCACCTGCCCCGCATTCGAGCTTTCCCGCCAACTCGAATTCGAGCAACACCATCTGGACGGTCGATGGACTGCTGCCGGATTGCCGGACCAATTCGTCGACCGACACATAGGTCATGCCCATTAGGTCGATGACTGCGCTGCGTTCGGTGTGGCTGCCGTCATCGGCTATTACGGTCATGGCCGGTTCGTATTTAACCGACGGCGCAAGCATGCGGTTGTCCAAGGGGGAAATAAGCTCAGCAATCTCCGATGCGTTCTGCACCAAAGTTGCGCCCTCACGGATCAGCTGGTTGCAGCCACGTGACCGAGGATCCAGCGGCGACCCGGGAATCGCCATAACCTCACGCTCGGCCTCCGCCGCCAGACGCGCGGTAATCAGCGAACCTGACTTTGGCGCAGCTTCAATCACAACCGTTCCAGCCGATGCGCCAGCGATGATCCGGTTTCGATACGGGAAATGCCGTGCGCGCGGTTCGGTGCCCGGCGGTTGTTCAGCAATCAAAAGCCCGCGCTCGGCAATCGCGTCCTGAAGCGCCCGGTTTTCGGGCGGATAGACCACGTCGATACCGCCAGCGATAACCGCGACTGTGCCGACTTCGATAGAGCCTGCATGCGCGGCAGTATCAATGCCGCGTGCGAGACCCGACACAACAGACAACCCCATTTGGCCAAGTTCAAACGCCAATTGCCGCGCAAACTGGCAGGCACCGGCAGATACATTGCGCGCACCGACAAGGGCCACGGCAGGACGCGACAACAAAGCAAGATTGCCCTTTACGCAGATGACAGGCGGCGCATTGTCCAAGTGCAACAGCAAATCGGGATAGTCTGCATCATCCATGAAAACATGGCGTGCGCCATAGGCTTGAACAAACTGAATCTCCCGCGCAATGGCTGCCTCATTAGCGAGTAATGCATACTTTCCGCCGCCACGACGCACGAGATCAGGCAAAGAGTCAAGCGCGGCCCGCGCGCTGCCAAAACGCGCCATCAGCTGCCGATAACTCACAGGACCGATGTTGGAAGAACGGATCAGGCGAAGCTGATCAAATTGCATTTGGCTGTCCCCCATACCCAAGATCAACCTTTGCTTTTGCCAATTCGGGGTTCAGTGCCGTCCATGAGATTTTCGATATTGGCACGATGTTTCCAAAAGACGATCAATGTACACGCGGTGAGCAACGCAACCAGTTCATAATGACCGAAAATGGCCGCAGCGATAGGCGCACAAACGGCGGCTACCAAACCGGCCAGCGATGATGTCCGTGATATCAACAGGACGCCAATCCAAGCGATCGCGTAAACCAAGCCGCCCTGCCAGAACAGACCAAACAAGATGCCAGCATAAGTTGCGACGCCCTTGCCGCCTTTGAATTGGAGCCAAACCGGGAAAAGATGGCCGAAAAATGCACCGGCTGCCGCTAGAATTTCGCCACCGGGAAGATATTTACTGGCCAGCCAGACCGCGAAAAACCCTTTCAGCAGATCAAGCAGCAATGTCAGCGCAGCAAGCCCTTTGCGTCCAGTGCGCAACACATTCGTCGCGCCAATATTGCCTGACCCAATGGACCTTATGTCGCCGCCGCCCGAGAAACGCGTGAGCAACAAGCCGAAGGGGATGGAGCCAAGCACATAACCCAGCAACAGACCCGCAAATATGTTTAACCAAAGATCACTCACCACGCGAATCCCCCTAGATTTCAATATGGTGTAGCTGTTTTGTTCCGCACGCTCAAGGTCATCGCCTTGCTAGTTAGCCCGCTGGCGTTTATCGCCCTGCCATGACGATTGTTCCAGATGTCGCACCTTTATTATTTTTCGATTCGGGCATTGGTGGCCTCTCGGTTTTAAAGGCGGTGCAGGCAGCCTTACCACGCGCTCCAATCGTGTTTGCAGCCGATTATACAGGCTTACCTTACGGAACCAAGACTGAGGCGGAGATTTCGGCACGGGTGCCCGCCTTACTTGGCCGCTTGGTTGAGCGATATCAGCCACGCCTTGTCATTATTGCCTGTAACACCGCCTGCACTATTGCCCTGAGCCATGTGCGCGCCGCTTTGAATGTGCCCGTGGTTGGCACCGTTCCTGCAATCAAGCCTGCTGCCGAGGCAAGTCAGACTGGCGTCATTGGTCTATTGGGGACGGCTGCAACCGTCCGTCAGGCCTATGTGGACGAGCTTCAGGCCGAACATGCCCCGCACATGCGTATGTTACGCCATGCCGCGCCTGAACTCGTGCGCGCGGCTGAAGCAAAAATGCGCGGCGAAGTGGTTGACCCAGCAATTTACGCCCGAGCGATGGCTGGCTTGATGGAGCAACCCGTTGGTGAACGCCTTGACGTGACTGTCCTTGGCTGCACGCATTTTCCATTGGTGGAAGAGGAATTATTGGCCGCAGCTCCGCATATGCGGTTTGTCGATGGCGCTGTCGGCATCGCACGCCGCGTCTTTCATTTGACGAAAGATCAAAGTTGGCCCGATAATCCAACAGACGGTATATTCGTAACGACCGGGGAGGTCAGCGCGCTAGCATCGCTGCTTCCGGCGTTGTTTTCTTTAGGTGTAACGCAGATTACATCACTGTAAGCGGAAATATCGCAATAGCGGAACAAGAATGACGCTTATTGCAAGTCGTTCGCGCTGGATTTTTGCATTTCCAATGATTATTGGCTGTTGGCATGCCGCGATAGTGGTTTCAAACCGGGGTTAACGTCCATGAATTATAACGCTGTTTTCGAAAAAGCGATTGATCGGCTTCATGCCGAGGGTCGCTATCGCGTGTTCATCGATATCCTTCGGAACAAGGGAAATTATCCCAACGCGCGCTGCTTTGCCGGACATAATGGTCCAAAGGACATCACCGTGTGGTGCTCGAATGATTATCTTTGCATGGGCCAGCACCCCGACGTGATCAGCGCCATGGAAAACGCTTTGCATGATGTGGGCGCCGGTTCTGGCGGAACGCGCAACATCGGCGGAAACACCCATTATCACGTCGAACTTGAACATGAACTCGCTGACTTGCATGGCAAGGATGGCGCGTTGCTGTTTACTTCAGGCTATGTTTCGAACGACGCGACTTTATCTACGCTTGCTAAGGTGCTGCCGGGCTGCATTATTTATTCGGATGAATTGAACCATGCGTCAATGATTGCTGGCATCCGCAACGCAGGGTGTGAAAAGCGCGTTTGGCGGCACAATGACATGGCGCATCTTGAAGAATTGCTCGCAGCCGATGATCCCGAAGTGCCGAAGCTGATTGCCTTTGAAAGCGTCTATTCGATGGACGGCGACGTTGCGCCCATTGCTGCGGTCTGCGATCTTGCTGACAAATATAACGCCCTCACCTATTGTGACGAAGTTCACGCCGTCGGCATGTATGGCGCACGTGGTGGCGGTATTTCAGAACGTGATGCTGTGGCGGACCGTGTAACCATTATCGAAGGCACGTTAGGCAAGGCGTTCGGCGTTATGGGCGGCTATATCGCAGCGGACCAGAATATCATTGATGTGATCCGTTCTTATGCACCGGGCTTCATCTTTACGACATCCTTGTCGCCAGTGTTGGTCGCAGGCGTATTGGCCGCTGTACGCCATTTGAAGGCTTCAAGCGTGGAGCGTGATGCGCAGCAAGCCAATGCTGCTATGCTGAAAAAGCTTTTTGCCGACGCGGGTCTGCCTGTGATGCTAAGCAACACGCATATCGTGCCGTTGATGGTCGGCGACCCTGTGAAAGCGAAAAAAGTCAGCGATATATTGCTCGCCGAATATGGCGTATATGTGCAGCCGATCAATTACCCGACAGTGCCACGTGGCACGGAACGGTTGCGCTTCACGCCGGGGCCGCAACATCATGAGGGCATGATGCGCGATTTAACGGCGGCGTTGCTGGAAATCTGGGGCCGGATGGAAATGCCGGTCGCTCAGGCGGCCTGAGCAAGCAACTTCACGAACACGTCCCGATCCACGTTTCCGCCTGACAAGGTTATGGCGGTAACATTTTTTGGTTGAATTTTACCTGCAAGCACAGCAGCCAGCGCAACCGCGCCGCCGGGTTCCACAACGAGGTGTAGCTTTTCAAACACCACGCGCATCGCGGTCGCCACTTCGTCAGTCGTGACCGAAACACCCTGAGATACGCGGCTTTGCAATATATCAAAATTCACGGGATAAGTTTGCGGCGTTTGAAGTGCGTCACAATAAGTTGGGTGATTGAGGTCTTTAACAGGCAAAATTTTACCTGCATCAAGCGAACGAATGATATCATCCCATCCTTCAGGTTCAACAATAGCGATGTCTGCATCCGGACATGCCAGCGCAAGGCCAGAGGCCAAGCCTCCTCCGCCGCAGCAGGAAATAATCATATCTGGCCCGGACAAGCCGAAACCCTTAAGTTGTTCCGTGATTTCGATGCCAGCCGTCCCCTGCCCTTCAATTACCCACGGATCGCCAAACGCGTGCACCAATGTTGCGCCGCTTTTGGCAATTAACACAGCGGCGATTTCGTCACGCGATTGGGTGGCGCGGTCGTAGAGAACCACATCAGCACCAAGAGCCTTCGTCGCCTCCAGCTTCATGCGCGGCGCATTCGATGGCATGACGATAGTTGCAGCTATTCCAAGCTTCTTCGCTGCCCAAGCCACGCCTTGGGCATGGTTGCCGCTGGATACGCCCACAACACCCCTTGCGCGTTCTTCTTCGTTCAGGTCGGACAGGCGATGCCACGCGCCCCGTATCTTGAAAGCACCAATCGGCTGAAGCATTTCGGCCTTGCACCAGATGGTTACGCTGTCCACCTCAAGCGGTAGCAACGGTGTTTTAGGCAAGATATCGGCAATTTTGGCCATAGCCCGCCGAACGCCTTCGTGCGTAGGTATCTTGTGGGCCGCAGCCAATTCTTGTCCTGACATAAAAGGCCCCTATATGCGTGTTTTTAACGAATCTCTGATAAGAGGAAATTGCAGATGAGCAAGATAATGGTAATTGGCGCAGGCGGCGTTGGGTCGGTTGCAGTCCACAAGATGGCCATGAACCCGGATATCTTTAGCCATATCAGCCTCGCAAGTCGCACCAAGTCGAAATGCGATGCGATTGCCGCTTCAGTGAAGGAACGGACTGGCGTCGACATCGACACATATGGTCTGGATGCCGATGATGTGCCTGCGACCACAACGTTGTTGAACCAGATCAAGCCAAGCCTCGTTGTAAACCTTGCTTTGCCTTATCAAGACCTCAACATCATGGATGCATGTCTGGCCGCTGGTGTGCATTATATGGACACGGCAAATTACGAGCCGTTGGATGTCGCGAAGTTCGAATATCATTGGCAGTGGGCATATCAGGATCGTTACAAGGATGCGGGCCTCGTCGCTTTGTTGGGTTCGGGTTTTGACCCCGGCGTCACCAGCGTGTTTACGACCTATTTGAAAAAGCATTATTTCGACCGCATCGATACGCTCGACATATTGGATTGCAATGGCGGCGACCATGGTCAGGCCTTTGCCACCAACTTCAACCCCGAAATTAACATTCGCGAAGTGACCGCCGTGGCGCGGCATTGGGAAAATGGCAACTGGGTCGAAACCCCGGCGATGTCCGTGAAACAAAGCTTCGACTTTGAAGCCGTTGGCCCAAAGAATATGTATCTGATGTATCATGAGGAAATCGAAAGCCTCAAAACACATTTGCCCGAAATCAAGCGCATCCGTTTCTGGATGACCTTTGGCGATGCTTATATCATGCATCTGAACGTGCTTCAGGCGGTCGGCATGACGCGGATTGACCCAGTCATCTATGAAGGCAAGGAAATCATTCCGCTTCAGTTCCTCAAGGCTGTATTGCCGGAACCCGCGTCGCTTGGTCCGACGACCAAAGGTAAGACCAACATTGGCTGCATCGCGACTGGCCTTGGCAAAGACGGCAAGGAAAAGACGCTCTACATCTACAATATCTGCGACCATGAGGATGCTTATGCGGAAACCGGCAACCAAGCCGTCAGTTACACCACCGGCGTTCCAGCGATGATTGGCGCAGCGATGCTGCTCACAGGCAAATGGTCTGGTGCTGGCGTGTGGAATATTGAACAGTTTGATCCTGATCCGTTCATGGACATGCTCAATTCGCATGGCCTGCCGTGGCAGATGAAGGAATTGGACGGGCCTTTGGGCTTTTAATTCCCCGTCGCCCCGGCGCAGGCTGGGACCCATCACGCCTCTAAGCAGAGCACTGCGCAAGATGGATAAGCGAGATAGGCACCAGCCTCCGATGGTGCGACGAACCTTATGGTAGGTAAATTTTTATATGGAAACCAAGGCAGGCGATCCCGGGGCATTTGCCCATTTTGACCTTCACCGCGTCCCCTCGCCCGCCTTTGTTGTGGACGAGGTGGCGCTGCGGCGAAATCTTGCCATTTTGGCGGATGTTAAACTGCGTTCGGGTGCCAAGATATTATGCGCGATGAAGGCTTTTTCCATGTGGAAGGTCGCACCGATTATCGGCGAATATCTGGATGGCGTATGCAGTTCGGGCCTTTGGGAATCCCGGCTCGCGCGGGATTATTATAAGGGCGAAATCGCGACCTATTGCGCTGGCTATAAAGAGGCTGACATGGCCGAAATCGTCGACATTTCCGACCATGTTATTTTCAATAGCCCATCGCAGCACAAACGTTTTGCGTCGTTCCTGAATGACGGGGTCGATGTTGGCCTTCGTATCAATCCCGAACATGCCGAGGGTGAAGTGGCGAAATATGATCCCTGCTCGCCGGGATCGCGGCTTGGGTTTCCGATAAGCCAGTTGAAGGCAGAGCATCTCGAAGGCGTTTCTGGCCTGCACTTCCATACGCTTTGCGAACAGGATTTTGAACCGCTTAAGCGCACATGGGAAATACTGAAGCCCCAGTTTGCGCCTTATTTGGGACAGCTAAGCTGGTTAAACTTTGGCGGCGGTCACCATATCACGCGGGCAGATTATCAACGGGATGAACTTGTCGCATTCATTCGCGAAGTCCGCGCCGAAACGGGCTTGGACGTCTACCTCGAACCCGGCGAAGCAATCGCGCTTGATGCAGGGATATTGATTGGCGAATTGCTCGACGTGTTTGAAAACGATATTCAGGTTGGCATCACCGATATTAGCGCCACCTGCCATATGCCTGACGTGATTGAGGCACCCTATCGCTCCGCCATGCTAGGAGAGCGTTCAGAAGGCTCTCCTGTGCGTCTGGGAGGGCCATCTTGCCTCGCCGGGGACATTATAGGCGATTATGTTTTGCCTGTTCCAGCAGAGCCCGGAGCGCGTTTTGCGTTCCTCGATCAGGCGCATTATTCCATGGTGAAGACAAATACGTTTAACGGCGTGCCTTTGCCCTCGCTCTGGTTGTGGAACAGCGATAGCGATACGCTTGAATGCGTGCGGTCTTTCGATTGGACCGCGTTCCGAGACCGCCTGAGCTAGGCCACGATGGTTATATGTATGGGCTCACGGCCTAAAAACTAAACGAATCGCTTTACAAATTCGCCTGCTTTTCATAAGTCGCTCGTCCGCTGCCCCAGGGGGACTTCCAATAACCGCAAGGCAGCCTTGTTGTTTTATATTATCTTTTGGGGGTCCCTTGAATTGTACGAGAACACTGACGCACTTGCTGTAGTCCGCGCCCTCCGCCCGGATGAACCAATCACGCTCCTTCGCCCACATGCTGCTGCGCGCGCTGCCCGTTTCTTCGTTGAAAAGTTTCAGGGTAAATCGCTCTATGCCGTCAAAGCGAACCCGTCACCCGCCTTGCTCGAAACCCTTTGGGACGCTGGCATCACGCATTTTGATGTTGCATCCTTGGGTGAAGTCCGGCTGGTCCACAAATTCCTGCCAGACGCGAAACTGTGTTTCATGCATCCGGTAAAGAGCGAGCGCGCCATCGCGCAGGCCTATCACAACCATAATGTCCGCACATTCAGCCTCGACAGCCATGAAGAGCTGGAGAAGATCGTGCGTGCAACACATGGCGCGACCGACCTTGAACTGTGCGTGCGCATTCGTGTATCGTCTGAGCATGCAAAGCTAAGCCTTGCATCAAAATTTGGCGCTGATCCGTCCGAAGTTGCCGACCTGTTGGTTGCAACGCGTCAGGTCGCCGACAGCCTTGGCATATGCTTCCATGTTGGCAGCCAAGCCATGACGCCCGCGGCTTATGCCGAAGCCATGGAGCATGTGCGCGCCGCGATTGTCGAGGCATCCGTCACGGTTGATATTGTAGACGTCGGTGGCGGCTTTCCATCGGTTTATCCCGGCATGGAGCCACCGGCGCTGGATGGCTATTTCGATGTCATTCACAACTGCTTTGAAGATCTGCCGATTAGCTATTCCGCTGAACTTTGGTGCGAACCTGGCCGGGCATTATGCGCCGAATATGCTTCTCTACTGGTGAAGGTCGAGAAACGTCGCGGTAGGGAGTTATTCATCAACGACGGCGCTTATGGTTCGTTGTTCGACGCCGCGCATATCGGCTGGCGCTTCCCTGTGGCCCTGCAGCGATCGGAAACGTCAATTGGTACCCAGATGGCTGAATTCAGCTTCTACGGGCCTACCTGCGACGATATGGACCATATGGCCGGCCCATTCATTCTGCCGGACGACGTCAAGGCTGGTGATTATATCGAAATCGGTATGCTCGGCGCTTATGGCTGTGCCATGCGGACAGAGTTTAACGGCTTTGGTGAGACTGAAACGCTGGTTGTAGGAGATCAGCCGATGGCAACGCTTTATGGCTGGGCTCCAGCCAATGATGCAGGCGTTCGGGCAACGCGTTCGCAAAGCTCAAAAGTCTAGGGTCAGGACCTAAGTTACGTTTGACAATTTGTCTGAGGTGCATCACCCCTTCCCAACTGTTTAGTCGGGGAGGATTTTTTACATGAATACGCCTATTTTGGCGCCAGCGGCTGCGTTGGTGGTCTGGTCACTTATAATGCTATTCTGGATGGCGGGGACGCGGCTTCCGGCCATGTCAAAGATCGGCATGGATCTCGGCAAGGCTGCCCCGGGTGGTCGCGGGCAAGATATTGACCCTAATGTGCCACCATCGGTCGCTTGGAAATCCCACAATTACATACATCTCATGGAGCAACCGACGATTTTCTATGCCACGATCATGATCTTGGCAATCTCCGGCGGCGCAACGGACCTGTCCCTCATGCTCGCCTGGGGCTACACTGGTTTACGCGTGATTCACAGTCTATGGCAAGCAACGGTTAATACCGTAAGTATCCGCTTTATGTTCTTTTTACTATCGACTTTCTGCCTTACCATATTGGCGGTACAAGCGTTTCTAGCAACTATTTAAGGGGGGAAGTTACATGCAGAGTGCAATTTTAGGACCAATCGTCGCGCTTGCGGCGTGGACGATGATTATCTGGATTTGGATGTACGCCAAGCGCTTACCCGCGATGGGGCGTGCTGGCATTGACGGAACCAAGATTGTGGGTTCTTCCAGCGGCGCGTTGCGCGATGCACTAGTCGCCAAAGGCGAAGAAAAAGCATCATGGGTTGCAGATAATTACAACCACTTACACGAAGCACCTACAGTATTTTATGCGGTATGCTTGGTGCTGGCGATGGTTGGACAAGGCGACAATTTGAACGCGACTATTGCTTGGGCATATGTCGGCCTGCGCGTCGCACACAGCTTAGTTCAGATTTTTTCTAACCGCGTGATCATACGCTTTGCGTTGTTTACGTTGTCATCCGTTGCACTCTCGATACTCGTGGTGCATGCTGTGATGTCAGTGCTGCTCCACTAACGGCTAAAATGGCCTACTAGCTCGATATGGGTTGACCAGCGGAACTGCCCCACCGGCCAGATCCGCTGCAACCTGTATCCAGCCGCAACCAAGGTTTTGGCATCCCTTGCAAAACTGGCGGGGTTACAGCTTACATAAGCGATGTTTGGCACATTCGACGCGGCAAGCTGAGCGACTTGTTCCTTTGCGCCTGCGCGTGGTGGATCAAGCACCACCGTTTGGAATTTATTGAGTTCTTCCACCATCAGCGGCCGCCGGAACAGGTCGCGATGCTCTGCAAATATCGTTCGGCCAGCATGCCCCGCCGCCGCTTTAAGCGCAAGGCTCGCCTGCAAGTCGGCTTCGCCTGCATAAATTTTGCGGCCTTCCCCCATGGATAAAGCGAAAGTGCCCGAACCTGCAAACAAGTCCGCCACGATGTTGTCGTTGCCAGTGATTGCATTGACCGCATTTACCAACGCCGCCTCACCATCGACTGTGGCTTGCAGGAAACCATAGGGTTGATAGCCCACCGCAACCCCGCCAAGCGTGACAGTAACTGGCTCTGGCTCGTAAAAAGGTACGGGACCATAGCCTTCATCCAGCGACAGGCGCGCAATGTTTTGAGCCTTGGCAAATTCGGACAATAGCTCATGCGTGTCGAGATCATTGGCTATCCAGTTCTCAATCAATACATCGACGCCTTGGTCTACCATTGCCAATTTAATCTGCACTTGACGCGCACGGTTTAGCCTTGGCTCAAGCAAGGCCCGCATCGGGGCAAGCAAGGCAAACAATTCTGGCGCCATGACGTCACACTGACGTAAGTCGATAATCCGATGGCTTTTCTCGGTGCTGAAACCAAGCTGAAACTGCTTGCCAGCCCAGGCCGAACGCACAGCAATACGGCGGCGCGTCTTTGGCGGCGATAGATGCACGGGCATCACTTCGCCGATGTCGACCTGTTGCGTGGCAAGGGCATGCGTCACGCGCTCTGCAATAAACAGGCGCAGACTGTCTTCGTCTAGATGTTGCAACTGACAACCGCCGCACAGCGGAAAATGCTGACATGGCGGCGTAACGTGGTGCGGGCCATGTATTAACCCACCCGACGGCTCAACACTGTCGCCTGGTGCTGCCAAAGCCACATAACGGCCATTTGCAGTAACGCCATCACCGCGCGCGGCGACCCGGATAATCTCTTGTGTGGTTTCCATACCGCCCCATGCCCGTGAAGGGGCAAGCAATCAACTGGCGATTAAACATCAGCGAAAACGTGCGTTTCTTTGGCACCACCAGGATGCGTCACTGCACCTTTATAGGCTGGACCTACATTTTGGGCATAACGCCAAATTGCACCAGACTGATAATCCGTCTGACGCGGTTTCCAGTTTTTACGACGTTCTTCAATGACTCCAGGTGCAACATTCAGATCGATTACGCCCGTTTCGGCATCAATCATTATCTCGTCACCATCCTCGATCAAGGCAATCGGTCCGCCCAAAGCTGCCTCCGGTCCAACATGGCCAATGCAGAAGCCGCGCGTTGCGCCAGAGAAGCGACCATCTGTGATGAGCGCAACTTTTTCGCCCATCCCCTGCCCGTAAAGCGCGGCAGTTGTCGACAGCATTTCGCGCATGCCGGGGCCGCCTTGTGGGCCTTCATAGCGGATGACAATAACCGAACCTTCGCGAATTTCCCTTGCTTCAACTGCTGCAAAGCAATCCTCTTCACAATCGAAAACCTGTGCCGGGCCAGTGAAGGTCAACCTGTCCATGCCAGCAACTTTCACGATTGCGCCCTCTGGGGCCAGCGTACCGCGAAGGCCGACAACGCCACCAGTGGGGGTTATGGGTGCGGTTGCGGGATAGATGACCTTTTGATCGGGGTTCCACGTGATTTGGTCGATATTTTCGCCAAGTGTTTTGCCCGTAACCGTCATGCAGTCGCCAAACAACAGGCCCTCCGCCAGCAAGGACTTCATCAGCATGTAGACACCGCCAGCATCATACATGTCGCGCGCGACAAACTGGCCGCCGGGTTGGAGGTCGGCCATATAAGGCGTGGTCTTAAATGCATCAGCCACATCAAACAAATCGAAATCAATACCAGCCTCATGCGCCATGGCGGGCAAATGCAAAGCGCCGTTGGTTGATCCACCCGTCGCGGCAACAATGCGTGCTGCATTCACAAAGGCTTCGCGCGTACATATATCACGCGGTCTGATATTGCGGGCGAGCAATTCCATGACTTGAACGCCCGCCGCATGCGCGATTTGGTCGCGGGTGGAATATGGCGCTGGTGCCATGTTGCTGTTGGGCAACGAAAGACCAATCGCTTCTGCAACGCAGGCCATGGTGTTTGCGGTATATTGTCCGCCACATGCCCCGTGGCCGGGACACGCCACCCGCTCAAGTTCTTCCAATTCCGATAAAGGGCAAGCTCCCGCTGCGTATTTGCCGACAATTTCAAACACGTCCTTAACCGTCACGTCTTTGTTCTTATAACGGCCGGGCAGAATGGAGCCGCCATACACAAAGATCGATGGCACGTTTAAACGCAACATCGCCATCATGATGCCAGGCAGCGACTTGTCGCATCCTGCAAAGCCCACAAGCGCGTCATAGCAATGGCCACGCACCGAAAGCTCAACCGAATCCGCAATCACTTCGCGGCTGACGAGTGAGGACTTCATCCCCTGATGCCCCATAGCGATGCCGTCCGTCACGGTGATCGTATTGAAACGGCGCGGCATTCCGCCGCCCTGCTCCACGCCAACGCGTGCGATATCGGCCTGCGCGTCCAATGTCGTGTTGCACGGTGCGCTGTCATTTCCAGCGGAGACCACGCCAACAAAAGGCCGCGCGATTTCTTCTGCAGTCAGGCCCATTGCGTAATAATAGCTGCGATGCGGGGCGCGTTCGGGACCTACAGAAACATGGCGGCTTGGCAATTTGGACTTGTCGAACTGGTTTGGCATACTAACCTCCGTTAAGCCGAGTGCTTTAAGCCTTTTTATATGGATAAGCCAAGCTGTTCCGAAACAAAATGGCACATTTCTGCCAATGTGCGTGCGTATCTTGCTTGGCCATCGGGGTTGCTTGATATATCCTGCCGCATCTCGATGCCGATATAGGGGATGTTGCTGGCTTCGGCGTGGCGGTTCATCGTCGCGTTCAGCAGCTTGCCGGAATAAGGAAGTTGGTCGCCAACAATATATCCTGCGTTTTCAAGCAATGGGATAGCCAATTTGGATGCGGTTTCCTGTTCATTATACAAAACCCCAACTTGCCAAGGCCGTGCCTCTTGTGGAGTGCTCTCAAGGGCTGGCGTGAAGCTATGGAGCGATAAAATCAGTGCGGGGCGGTGTTGCGATAGCAACTGCTCCAGATATGAATGATACGGCCAAAAAAAGCGTTCAAGCCGTGCCTCTTTATCCGTGGACGCAAGGTCGTTGCCGGGAATGACCACACCATCGCTTTGCGTGGGGATCGCTGCGATATCATGCGCGTCGCGGTTTAAGTCGACAACAAGGCGGGAGTATCCACCCAGATAGGCCGCGAAGTGCGCGTCCTGTGTGATCAAGCGCGCAACCTCAGCAACGCCAATGTCCCACGCAATATGTGTATTAAGGGACGCGGGGTCGATGCCGAGATTAATGTCGCCGGGGACGCGGTTCGAAGCATGATCGCTGATGATAAGGAATCCGCCTTGCTGCGGCGTTCCCAGTATTTCGAATGGAACATCGGTCATCGCAGCATAGTGGCCATAGACCACCAATGCGGGTCAAGCGTTGCTCGTGCGGTCTCAAGATCCATCTTGTCATTAAACAAAGCAAAACACGTCGCCCCAGAACCAGACATGCGCACGAACGCGGGGTTTGCCAGCGAAAGAAGATCGAGAATATCCGTAATGACTGGACAAATCGCCGCAGCAATCGGTTCAAGGTCGTTGTGGCCTGTAATCGCGGCGTCCCAAATGTCTCCACAGCCAACTGCGCCGCCATCAACGCCGCCCCATGCCTTAAATATCGCCGCTGTGGAAACGGATTGAAGCGGGTTTACAAGCAACACATGCCGCGCGGTGATGTTGCCATCGTCTAAAAATACCAAAGCCGTTCCGGTGCCGCTGCCAAAACTCGGGCGGCTATATATACATGCAGGGATATCGGCCCCTAATGGCGCGAGGATATCGGACAGTAACTGTTCGGACACATCCAAACCCCAAAGCTGGTTAAGTAGCCTTGCGGTGGCGGCTGCATCTGCTGATCCCCCACCAATACCAGAAGCAATCGGCAATCTTTTGTCGAGCCGGATTGCTGCACCTTGCGTAACGCAAAAGTGCGTCTTTAAGCACAAGGCCGTTTTCAGGACCAAATTGCTTTCATCTGCCTGTAGGCCAGCTCCAAAGGGGCCATCGATCTCCAGACTCAGCGTATCCGTAAGGCTTGCACTTAGAACATCACCATCCTGCACAAAGGCGAACAGCGTTTCAATGTCATGATATCCATCGGCCCGCCGTTTCCTGACGTGCAAGGCGAGGTTTATCTTTGCAAAAGCGACTTCAGAATGTTCCACGACACAACCTTTACCCCCGGGTGGCGACTAATAAAGCGCCACCCGCATCACATATTGGGGTAGTTAGGCCCACCGCCGCCCTCTGGCGTCACCCAATTGATATTCTGGTTCGGGTCCTTGATGTCACAAGTCTTACAATGGACGCAGTTTTGCGAATTGATTTGGTAGCGGGCGTCCTTACCCTCTTCCTCAATCCACTCATACACGCCCGCCGGGCAATAGCGCGTTGATGGGCCAGCAAACTCCATAAACTCGCTATTCTTCTGAAGGTCCATATCTTTGACCTGCAAATGAATTGGCTGGTCTTCGGCATGGTTGGTGTTCGACAGGAAAACCGACGACAGACGGTCAAAGCTGAATACCCCGTCCGGCTTTGGATATTCAATACGTTCGCCTGCATTTTTCTTTTTAAGCGCCTTGTGGTCTGGATGGTGCTTCATCGTGAATGGCATCCTTATGCCAAAATTCTCTAGCCACATGTTCACGCCAGCAAGCGCGCTACCAAGCAAGTTACCATATTTTTCGACCAGCGGGAGGACGTTGCGCACCATGCGCAATTCCTTATAAATCCAGCTGTTTTCATAGGCCGCCTGGTACGAAGTGAGCGCGTCATGTTCACGGCCCGCAGCCAACGCCTCAACGGCAGCTTCAGCCGCCAGCATACCGGATTTCATCGCAGTATGCGTGCCCTTGATACGCGGCACGTTTACGAAACCTGCCGAACACCCAATCAATGCGCCGCCAGGGAATGCAAGTTCAGGTACCGCCTGCCAACCGCCGTCGCTAATCGCGCGTGCGCCATAGGAAACACGGCGGCCACCCGCGAGTATCTTCTTAATCTCAGGGTGCGTTTTCCAACGCTGAAACTCTTCGAAAGGTGACAAATAAGGATTTGAATAATTGAGCCAAACAACAAAACCCAAGGCAACTTGATTATTCGCATGATGGTATAAAAACGCGCCGCCATTGGCATCGGTCAATGGCCAGCCCTGGCTATGGATTACGCGCCCGGCAGAATGCTGCTCGGGCGAAATGTCCCATAATTCCTTTAGGCCAATGCCGTAAACCTGCGGCTCGCAATCCTTATCCAGCGCAAATTGCGGTTTGAGCAATTTGGTGAGATGGCCGCGCACGCCCTCGGCAAAGAATGTGTATTTTGCATGCAATTCCATGCCGCGCATATAATCGTCTTTATGGCTACCATCGCGGGCAATGCCCATGTCACCTGTCGCGACACCCCTGACAGAGCCATCGGCGTTGTAGAGAATTTCTGCGGCCGAAAAACCGGGGAAAATTTCTACACCCAGATTTTCAGCCTGCCCCGCCAACCAGCGGCACACATTACCAAGCGAGCCGGTATATGTACCCTTGTTATGCATGAAACCGGGGGTCAGGAAATGCGGGATATTGAACTTGCCAGTCTTGGTCATTACCCAATGCTGATTGTCATTTACCGGCGTATCGGCCAGCGGGCAGCCCAACTTGCGCCAGTCAGGCAGCAGCTCGTCAAGCGCCTTGGGGTCAATGACCGCACCGGACAATATGTGTGCGCCGACCTCAGATCCTTTTTCAAGGATGCAGACGCTGGTATCGGGGGATAATTGTTTTATGCGGATTGCGGCCGAAAGTCCTGCTGGCCCGGCGCCAACAATAACAACATCATAGGGCATCGACTCACGTTCACTCATTGCCTTTATCCTTTACCCGGCAGATAATTCAGGCCATCCCGATAACCGAACAGCCTGTGGGAATTGCCATGCCAAGCAATTGACCCTGCCGTCAACTGGTGACTTAAGGGATTTATGGAGGATCTGGGAAAAATTACCGCATTTGCTATGGTTGAATCATTATCTGGCTGGTGGGAACTGGCTGGCGTTGATTCAGCTGTGAGCGAAGGCACATTGGATTTGCTAACGCAGGAAGCTGTCGATACGTCCCCGAACATACCCGTCGCTGCCACTGCTGAGAAGAAACAGGCCGACGCACCTGCGATGCCCAGTATCATGTGGCCCACCGATATTGCCGCCCTTCGCGAGATGGTGGTTGGTGGCGCTCCCCTGCCCGGCAATGCTTATGGTCCCGTCCGCTTCCCGTCAGTTGGCCCGGTTAGTTGCGATGTGATGATTATTTCGGATCTGCCAGACATTTTGCCTTCGCCAGAAACCACGGCATCTTTGAATGCGGCTCTCCTACAACGGATGCTTGCAGCAATCGGGATCGATATCGCGCAATGTTACTGCACATGGTTGGCGACGAGTATGCCGTCAACGGCGGAGGTTCCTGAAAACGACTTGCCCGACCTCGCCGCGTTTATGCTGCATCAGATAAAGCTGATTAGACCTAAATCGCTGGTGATACTCGGTTCCGCCGCATGCAAGGCTTTGTTGGGCGAAGAACTGATGCATGCGCGGGCGGAGTTACGAATTGTTAACCATGATGGCCTCAATATAACAACGCTGGCGACATTTCATCCACGGACGCTTATTGCGCGGCCTGCCATGAAAAAGCAGGCATGGAGAGATTTGCAGATGTTTGCGAAAAGGGTGCTCCAATGAGCAAAAGAATATTCAATTTGAATTGGCTGGCTTTTGCATTGGCTTGCGCCCCCATTGCGACGGCTCACGCAAACATAAGCGACGGATTTCGCGCAATTACGCTCTCTCAGCCGGCACCCCATGTTCTAAGTACCCAAGAAAAAGCCGTTTTCACGGCAATCTATGACGCTATCCGTGCAGAAAAATGGGATGCGGCATCACGCATGATTGATGTGGCGCCCCAAGGCCCGATGTCGGCGATGGCGCGCGCAGAATTATATGTTGCACCAAATAGCCCAAAGGTGGAGGCAGCACAGTTGCAAGCCCTGCTTGAGGCTGCACCTTATTTGCCGCAGGCAGAACAATTGGCGACTATGGCACGTAAGCGCGGCCTGGAGATGCTTCCCGATCGGCCTGGCATCCGCCGCTTTTCATGGCTAGGTGGCGCACCAAAAAGGGATTTACCCGCAAGTAAGGCAAGCGATAGCGTACGTGCCGAACTGCAGGTGTTCATTAAAAATGACCAATCGTTTGCCGCCGAACAATTTTTGGAAAGCAAGGCATTAGAACTGTCGCCCGAAGGGCTGACGGAGTTACGCTATCGTGTGGCATGGTCTTATTACATCGAAAATGACGACGCAGCCGCAGTGCGTGTTTCTACTGTCGCGCAAGCTGCCGGTGGAGAATGGGGTACGCAGGCCACTTGGGTGCTTGGCCTCTCTTCTTGGAGGCTCGGCAATTATGCCGCCGCCTATAATGCCTTTGACCATGTTGCCCGTTTGGCCAGCAACGATGACTTGAGGGCCGCAGGGTTGTTCTGGGGCGCACGCGCGGCTATGGCCGCAAAACAGCCGCAATTTATGCAGCCCAAGATGCAAAAGGCGGCGCAACTGTCAGAAACCTTTTACGGATTACTCGCCAGCGAAGCGCTTGGCATGGAACCAATCGTGCGCAAGGTAACGAAAGTCGTCAAGCTCGATTGGGCGAGTTTGAAGGAGCAGCAAAACGCGATTTTGGCGGTATCTTTGACGGAAATTGGCCAGAATAAGCTGGCGGATCAGGCGCTTCGCCATCAGGCCAGAATTGGTGATGCCCGGCAGCATGCAAAACTCGCGCAGTTGGCCGGCGCGTTGAACTTAGCTTCCACCCAATTCTGGTTGGGCCATTATGGTCCATCACGTGACCAGAGCAACATTATGGCACGTTACCCCCTGCCCAGTTGGGAACCTACCGGTGGCTGGCGCGTCACGCCCTCATTGGTCTATGCCCACACGCTGCAAGAATCCAATTTTCGTACTGACGTGATCAGCCCTGCGGGCGCACGCGGCCTCATGCAGGTCCGCCCTGGAACGGCTCAGGACCTTGCGCGGGCGCGCGGTGCGTTCTTCACGGCATCCGAATTGGACCGTCCGGCAACCAATTTGGAATATGGCCAGTCCTATTTGGAAAAGCTGCGCGACTTGCCCGCGACGGGTGGACTTTTGCCCAAGGTGATCGCCGCCTATAATGCAGGGCCAACGCCGGTAACGCGGTGGAATAGCGAAGTGCGCGATAATGGTGACCCGCTGCTCTTCATTGAATCTATCCCCTATTGGGAAACGCGCGGCTATGTGGCGATCATCCTACGAAATTACTGGATTTACGAGATGCGTGCAAACAGGGCTTCGGGCAGCTTGACGGGCCTAGCCCAATATATGTGGCCAAAATTTCCCGATACCAATGGCACCGTCACCGCGCGCCGCATGACAGGAGGCATCATTGCCGCTCGATGAAAGCAGGGCGTTCAAGCCAGTAAACATCGCGGTCCTGACGGTGTCCGATACCCGCGGCATCGAAAACGATACCAGCGGCGATTTATTGGCAGAACGCATAGTCGCCGCTGGCCACAAAATCGCTGAACGCGCTATTTTGCGCGACGACGCCGCTTCAATCGCTGCACGGCTGCGTAGTTGGATCGACGACGATGACATCGATGTTGTCATCTCAACCGGAGGCACCGGGTTAACCGGACGCGACGTGACACCCGAAGCTTTGGAACTTGTAAAGACGAAGGATATCCCAGGTTTCGGCGAGCTGTTTCGTTGGATAAGCTTCGCAAGCATCGGCACATCCACAATACAGTCGCGCGCCTGCGCCGTGCTAGCGGGCGGGACATATATTTTTGCCCTGCCCGGTTCAAACGGCGCAGTTAAAGACGGTTGGGACCAGATTTTGGTGCATCAACTCGACAGCCGGCATCGTCCGTGCAATTTTGTGGAACTGATGCCGCGCTTGCGCGAAGTGTAGTTAAAACAGCCAGCGAAGCCTATTTTAGCCCAAGGCCCCAGCGACTAGGCCTCAATCCACCAGCACAAAATCCTTAAACTGCGCGCGAAGCGCCACTTTTTGGATTTTGCCAGTGCCTGTATGCGGTAATTCGTCCACAAACAGCACACGGTCGGGCATCCACCATTTGACGATGCGTTCCGCCAGATAGGCCTTCACCGTCGCTTCATCGACGTCAGCCCCTGGTTTCTTCACAGCGATCAGAACTGGCCGTTCATCCCATTTGGGGTGCGGGATGCCAATTGCGCCTGCTTCGGCAATACCGGGGCAACCAACCGCGATGTTCTCAAGTTCAACTGAACTAATCCACTCGCCGCCCGATTTGATGACATCCTTCACGCGGTCCGTGATCTGCATCGTGCCGTCTGGGTGCAGCACGGAGACATCTCCGGTATCAAACCACTGATCCGCGTCAACTGCGTCCGCCTCGGCCTTGAAATAGCGTTTAATGACCCATGGCCCGCGAATCTGAAGCGCACCAGATGTCACACCGTCGCGCGGAGCAATATTGCCGTCCTTGTCGATCACGCGCAGCTCTACGCCAAATGGCGTGCGGCCTTGTTTGCAAACCACGTCAATTTGCTGGTCCAGCGTCAGTTCATCCCAATTGGGTGTTGGCGCCCCCATCGTGCCAATGGGGGATGTCTCGGTCATGCCCCATGCGTGCGACACACGCACGCCCGATTTCATCAGACGCTCGATCATGGCACGCGGCGCAGCCGACCCGCCAATCGTGACCAAGCGCAATTTGCCAAGTGTCGCATCACGCTCGGCGGCGGCCTCTGCATCCAAATGCGCGAACATGGAGAGCCACACAGTGGGCACACCCGCGCTGTGGGTAATGCCTTCTTGAAGCATTAATCCATGCAAGGTTGCGGCGTCATTGGTGGTCGAAAACACGAACTTCACGCCCGCAGCAGCGCCAGCAAAGGGTAGGCCCCAGCTTGCCGCATGGAACATCGGTACAATCGGCAGCAATGCCGACTGCGGGCTAAGGTCAAAAATGGCTGGCGCGATTTCCGCCATCGCGTGCAACATGGTCGAGCGGTGTTGATACAAAACACCCTTTGGGTTGCCAGTTGTGCCGCTGGTGTAACATAACATACACGGCTCACGCTCATCGCCGGTGGCCCATTCATAACTGCCATCTTGCGCGGCGATAAGCGCACCGTAGTTGTCGTCGCGGTCAAACACGACATAATGCTCAACGGTCTTCAGATGCGGCCTCAACCGATCAATAATAGGCTGAAACATTGTGTCATACATCAACACCTTATCTTCGGCATGGTTCATGATGTAGATAAGGTCTTCGTCGAACAGCCGCACATTGACGGTGTGGATCACGCCGCCAAAGCCAATAGCGCCATACCAAGCGGCCAAATGCCGGTGATGGTTCATGGCAAAGGTGGCAATCCGGTCGCCTTTTTGGAGGCCTAAACCCGCAAAGGCTTGCGACAATTTGCGCGCTTCGGTTGCAACGCCAGACCAGTTTGTACGTTCAATATTGCCGTCGGTCCAACGTGTCACGATTTCGCGCGTGCCATGTTCGCGGGCTGCGTAGTCGATCAAACGCGGAACGCGAAGGTCCCAATCCTGCATGGTGCCGTACATCAAAACCTCTCCCTCTTCATGCGCTGCACGATAACGCAGACGCAATTTCTGTCTACGATTTTCGCAGTTCAGTGCACCAATGCCAAAACAGGACCCAGTGGCGCAAGCTCTGCATTTTCGATACCGTCAATATTACGCACTTGGGCAAGCAAAGATGCCTCGAACTGGAAGCGGCGACCAAGCACGATATGCACCCAGCGTCCATCGGCAGCGCGGGTTTTGACCACCAACTCGCTTCGACCACCATCCAAGGGTGTGACAAGTTGCGCAAGCTGCGCCATGGCTGCTTCATGTGTCACATCCAACTGCATTTTCAGACGCGAAACGCTGGTCAGGCCGCTGAGCGGCTTTACGCTTTTCACCGTAAAGCTTGGCGCTTCGTCGCCGGGCCGCATATCCATTTCGCAATTGAGCAAAAGGCACTCCGCCTCTTTTGTCCACTCGGCAAGTTGTACGCCGAGCGCATCGTCAAAACAGCGTACCGAAAACTGGCCGCTATTGTCCGAAAAATCCGCAATCATGAAACGCTTTCCCTTGCGTGATTCGCGCCAGCGGACGCCTTCGATCAATGCCGACATCGTGGCGGCGCGGCGGACACCCTCCGGTATTGGTCCGCTATCGAGCCAAACCGCATAAGGTTTTGCGCCGTGGCTAATGGCCAGCGCTTCATATTGCGAACAAGGATGCGCCGAGAAATAAAACCCAAACGCGTCCTTTTCTTGGTTCATGTGTTCGCTGGGTGCCCAATGCAGACTGCTGTCGATCCGCAACGCTGCCATGTCGGACCCGCCCTCACCAAACAGGCCGCCCTGCCCGCTTTCGCGCGAATCGCGCGCCGATTGCGCTGCCGCCAAAATCGTTTCTGCCGCAGCATGTACCGCGCCACGGTTTGGGTCCAAGGCATCAAAAGCCCCAGCCGCAGCGAGATTTTCAAGACTTCGGCGGTTGATTTGACTTGGATCAACTCGGTTCGCAAAATCATCAAGGCTTTTGAACAGTCCTGCCGTCGCGCGTTCAGTGACCAATATCTCCATCGCCCGTTCGCCAACATTTTTGATGCCGCCCAACGCATAACGCACGGCATGCTCCCCATGGGCATCGGTCTCAACGGTAAATTCGGCCTCGCTCCGGTTGATGTCCGGCTGCAAACACGTCACATCAAGCCTGCGCATATCGTCTATGAAGGTCGCAAGCTTGTCGGTTTGATGCATGTCGAAACACATGGACGCGGCATAAAATTCTTCGGGATGATGGGTTTTTAGCCAAGCCGTTTGGTACGCCAAAACAGCATAAGCGGCGGCATGGCTTTTGTTAAAACCATAGCCTGCAAATTTGTCGATCAAGTCGAAAAGCTCATTCGCCCGGTGCGCAGAGATCGCATGCGTTGCGCAGCCAGTGACAAAGCGTTCGCGCTGAGCATCCATTTCGGCCTGAATCTTCTTACCCATTGCGCGGCGAAGCAAATCGGCTTCCCCAAGGCTGTAGCCTGCCAGAATTTGCGCGGCTTGCATAACTTGTTCTTGGTAAACGAATATTCCGTAAGTCTCGTTCAAGACGGACTCTAGCAAGGGGTGCGGATATTCAATGCTCTCCTCCCCATTTTTGCGCCGGCCAAACATCGGGATATTGTCCATTGGACCGGGACGATAGAGCGACACGAGCGCGATGATGTCACCGAAATTGGTTGGCTTCACCGCCGCAAGTGTGCGTCGCATGCCTTCGGATTCCAATTGGAAAACGCCAACGGTATCGCCACGTTGCAGCAATTCATAGACCGCCGGGTCATCATGGGGCAATAGGTCGAGATTGATCTCTACGCCCCGTTTGGCGAGCATCTGGCTACCCTTTTGCAAGACTGACAGCGTCTTCAATCCTAAAAAGTCGAATTTAACTAGGCCAGCACTCTCGACATATTTCATGTCGAATTGCGTGACGGGCATGTCCGAACGCGGATCGCGGTATAAGGGCGCCAATTCCGATAATTCACGGTCGCCAATCACAACACCGGCAGCATGGGTCGAACTGTGGCGCGGCAGGCCTTCCAGCTTCATCGCCAGGTCAAACAGGCGTTTCACCTGCGCATCACTCCGATATTCTTCGCGCAACTCAGCCACGCCCGACAAAGCGCGTTTTAAGTCCCATGGGTCAGCGGGCAGATTGGGGACTTGCTTACACAGCCGATCAACTTGACCATAGCTCATCTGCAACACGCGCCCTGTGTCGCGCAGGACCGCGCGCGCCTTAAGCTTTCCAAAAGTGATGATTTGCGCAACTTGGCGCGCGCCGTATTTTTTCTGCACATAACGAATGACTTCGCCACGGCGGGTTTCGCAAAAGTCGATATCGAAGTCCGGCATCGACACACGGTCGGGGTTTAGGAAACGTTCGAACAAAAGGCCGAGCTTGATAGGGTCAAGATCGGTAATTGTCAGCGCCCAAGCGACCAGCGAACCCGCACCCGATCCACGGCCCGGCCCAACGGCAATGTCCTGTTCCTTTGCCCATTTAATGAAATCGGCAACGATCAGAAAGTAGCCCGGAAAACCCATGGCGCAGATGACATCGGCTTCAAACTTCAACCGGTCAAAATAGACTATCCGCTCCGCAGGGTCAGTTATACCCGCTATCTCAAGTCGCTTTTCAAGCCCAAGCCGCCCATCTTCGCGTAACTGCCCGTCTTCGGCGGTTCGGTCACCGGCAAGGCTTGGCAATATCGGGCTTCGATATGGCGCAAGGGCGGCGCAACGCTGCGCAATAACGAGCGTATTGGCCAGCGCCTCAGGCACATCGGCAAACAGTTCCCGCATTTGCTTGCCCGTTTTAATCCATGTGTCGCGGCTACTTCTACGGCGATCCTCGCTTTCGATATAGACGCCGTCCGAGATGCACAGCATGGCGTCATGCGCGTCAAAGAAATCGGGTTCCGCAAAAAAGGCGGGATTGGTGGCGACCAAGGGAATATCGCGCGCATAAGCAAGGTCCATGAGCGCGTCTTCTGCTGCGTCTTCAACCGCGTCGTTGCGCCTGCTGAGTTCGATATACAAACGGTCGGAAAATAGCGCCTGAAGACGCGTCAGGTAGCCGGAAGCGGCGTCATGCTGCCCTGCGCTTAACAATCGGGCCATCGCGCCCTCTGCGCCCCCTGTAAGCGCAATCAAGCCGTCCTTATGGACCGAAAGCTGTTCCATCGTGACATGCGCGTCAAGGTCTTCGGGGCGATCAAGATGCGCCATCGAAACCAATCGACATAGATTGATATAACCGCTTTCATCCTGAGCAAATACTGGCAGCCAGTCGCGGATGAATTTTCCGTCAGACGTCGGCCGCCTTACCCCGAGCAACGCGCCAATGATCGGTTGCACGCCATAAGATTTTGCGCCGTCCTGAAACGTCATAACGCCATAAAGGCCATTGCGATCACAAATCGCGATTGCGGGAAAACCAAGTTTCTTCGCAGTTTCTCCAATGGCCTTAGGCTCAATCGCGCCTTCCAACATGGTGTATGCGGAATACACGCGCAAGGGGACGAAGGGTACATAAGCCATGCCCTATTGTTAGAACACGCGCCTGATTCGACAAAGTCTGTTTTCGGCTAAGCTGTGGACAATCAGGCTGCCCCGGCGAGCAATTTTTCGATGTCTTTTGCTAGCGCCTCTGGTTTGACCTGCGGGCTATGGCGGGCGACGACATTCCCCTTGCGATCAACAAGGAATTTGGTGAAGTTCCATTTGATACCGCGTGAACCCAACAGGCCAGCCTGCTGCTGCTTCAGATAATGCCACAGCGGGTCTTCATCGGTTCCGTTGACATCGATTTTCGCCGCCAATGGAAAGGACACATCATAAGTCAGCGAACAAAAATTCTGGATTTCTTGTGCGTCGCCAGGCTCCTGCGCGCCGAACTGGTTACACGGGAAAGCAAGTATTTCGAGACCTTGGTCCTTATATCGGCGATAGAGCGCTTCTAGGCCCTTATACTGGGGCGTGAAACCGCATTTGGAGGCGGTGTTCACCACCAGCAACACCTTGCCCTGATGCGTGCCCATGGCCTCGACTCCGCCGCCGGGCATCTTTACCGTAAAATCATATACTGACATCAACTATCCCCTTTCTGCGTTCAATTTACCATCATGCAGACGCACGACCCTGTCCATCTTGGCTGCCAACCGTTCGTTATGTGTGGCAACGATGGCTGATGATCCTTCTTCGCGGACCAGCGCCATAAATTCACCAAGCACGATATTGGCCGTATGCTCGTCCAAATTACCGGTTGGTTCATCGGCCAACACCAGCTTTGGCCGGTTCGCCAATGCCCGCGCCACCGCAACACGTTGTTGCTCGCCACCCGACAGCTTTGACGGCCGATGGTAAAGGCGTTCGGCCAGCCCCAACTGCGTCAACAAATAGGTCGCGCGATCATGCGCAACATCGGGCGCGGCATCCGCAATCAACTGCGGCAAAATCACGTTTTCCAATGCGTCAAAATCCGGGAGCAAATGGTGAAACTGATATACAAAGCCCAGTTTTTGTCGGCGTATCTCTGTCTGGCGGTCAACACTCGCCGCGCTCACTTCTTCACCATCCAATTTGATGGATCCAGAAAATCCGCCTTCCAATAAGCCCACAGCCTGAAGCATGGTCGATTTGCCGGATCCCGATGGGCCAAGCAACGCCACCAGCTCGCCTTTCCCAACAACAAGATCGACACCGCGCAAGACTTCGATGGTGACATCGCCTTGCACAAATTTGCGGCGAACATCGATGAGTTCTAAGATATTATTCATAACGCAGCACCTGAACTGGGTCCGTACTTGCCGCCTTTAGCGCCGGGTACAAGGTTGCAAGGAAGCTGAACAGCAACGCCAGCCCGCAAATCGCCAGCACTTCAAACGGGTCAGTGCGCGACGGCAGCTCGGTCAGGAACCGGATCGATGGGTCCCACAAATTTTGTCCAGTGACAAATTGAATGAAGTTCACGACCGATTGCCGGAAATAAAGGAATATCGCGCCCAATATCATGCCCAATACAATTCCGGATGCACCAATCAGCAAGCCGACCGTCATGAAAATCTTCAGCAGCGATTTTCGCGACGCGCCCATGGTGCGCAATATGGCAATGTCGCGGGTTTTGGCGCGCACCAGCATGATGAGTGACGACAAGATGTTGAACACCGCAACCAACACGATGATCGACAGCACGACAAACATCGCGACACGCTCGACCGCCAAAGCCTCAAACAAGGACGCATTCATGCTTTTCCAATCGACAATCTGCCCCTTATTCTCAAGCTTAGGCAATAAGGGCATGAGTATCTCGTTCACTTTGTCCGGGTTTTCGGTCTTAATCTCGATCATGCCGATTTCATCACCCATCAACATCAGTATTTGGGCGCGCTCGATGGGCATGATAACAAACGCCTTATCATAATCATACACGCCGACCTCAAAGATCGCGGCTACCTCATAGGATATCTCACGCGGTACGGTGCCAAATGGCGTGGTGCGACCGGCTGGATTGATAATCGTGACATTCTGCCCGACCTGAACCCCAAGATTTTGGGCAAGCCGCGAACCAATCGCAACCTTGTCTTCATTGACGTTTAGCCGGCGTAAATCGCCAGCGACAGTCTTTCCGTTCAACGTGTCGTTTTTCAGGATATCATTCACGGACATGCCGCGCGCCAAAATCGCCTCAACCCGGCCATTGAAGGTCGTCAGCAAAGGTTGCTCTATCAACGGCGTTGCTTCGGTAACGCCGTCGGTCTGCTTCACGTCGTTAAGGATTTGATGCCAATCTTGCAAGCGACCGCCATAGCCCTGAATGACGGCATGGCCATTGAGGCCAACGATCTTATCAAATAATTCGGCCCGAAAACCGTTCATGACGCTCATGACAATAATCAACGCCGCAACACCCAAGGCAACCGCAACCAGGCTGATGCTGGCGACTAAAAAGATAAAGCCCTCGCCCTTACCCGGAAGCAGATAGCGGCGTGCGACCATGCGTTCATATCGCGACAATATCATGTGCGGCCATTCATCCATAATTTCGGCATAGACTGTTCTTAGGTTCCGTCATGACGACTGGCAAGTATTGTTGCAGCAGCGCAACAGCATTGAAGAAAAGCGTTAGGCAGAGTGTGGTTCCATTTGCAAAGCACATAGCAAAGGCAGATGAAGTCATAGAATTCGTCGAAAGTCCAATATGGCCGATGGTTCAGGGAGAAAAATCAGACCCGCCGGTGGGGACCGGTAGAGGACTGAAGCTAAGCGCTAGCAAAGCCGCAGAGCAAGGCCGTTCGGAAAATCCGGGCGGCCTTTTTTTGCTGTGGTCAATGTTGCGGACGATGTTTTGCCATGATTTTTTGGCCTTGCAATTTTTTGGACACAACCCATCTTCCACAGCGGAGGCCGCAGGGCTCCAAAACGAGAATGCTGGCCGCTGCAATAGCGGGGTTAGCGAAGAACCAAATTGCTTGAAGGAGAATTTGTAATGACGCGTTTTGATTTTACACCCTATCGCCGCAGCACCGTTGGCTTTGACCGCCTTTTCGAGCTGCTCGAAACCACGGGCCGTGCCGCGCAAAATGAGAATTACCCACCGTTCAATATTGAACGCACGGGTGAGAATGACTATAAAATCACCGTCGCCGTTGCCGGATTTAAGATCGATGAGATCGACATAATTGCGCAGCAGAATTTGTTGATTGTGACTGGCAGCAAGCAGAGCGAAAGCAACGATAATCGGGATTTTCTGCATATGGGCATTGCAACCCGGAACTTTGAACGCCGGTTTCAATTGGCCGATCACATTCATGTGATCGATGCCGACATGGCCGACGGTCTTTTGATTATCACCCTATTACGTGAAGTGCCCGAAGCGTTGAAACCCCGCAAAATTGCGATTGGCGCAAAAACAACGCCAACGGTCATTGAACATGATGACGCGCCCAAGAAAAAGGGGCCGCGCGCCGCTTAAGCGTTTGGGGCGGGACGTAGAAACGGACCGCCCCAAATTCGCCTTTTACCAATTATACTAAGCGGCTCTGTTTCAATGCAGCCTTCACAAAGCTGGCGAACAAGGGATGCGGCGCAAATGGGCGTGATTTCAATTCCGGGTGGAACTGCACGCCGATAAACCATGGATGGTCGGGACGCTCGACAATCTCAGGCAGTTCGCCATCGGGTGACATGCCGCTAAACACCAAACCGCCCTGCTCCAGAGCGTCCTTATAATGGACGTTCACTTCGTAACGGTGCCGATGCCGTTCGGATATTTCCTGCGTGCCGTAAATCGACGCAACATGGCTATTGCCATCCAGCACGGCATCATAAGCGCCAAGCCGCATCGTGCCGCCCATATCGCCACCCGTTTCGCGCTTTTGAATACCCTCTTGGCTCATCCATTCGGTGATGATGCCAACGATGGGTTCTTTTGTGGGACCAAATTCCGTGCTGGATGCGCCCGACAGCCCTGCGGTGTTCCGTGCGCCCTCGATACACGCCATTTGCATCCCGAGGCAGATACCGAAAAATGGCACCTGACGTTCACGCGCGAATTTAACTGCCGCAATTTTCCCTTCGGAGCCGCGCTCCCCAAATCCGCCCGGGACCAAAATGGCGTTCATGGGCTCAAGCGCCGTAGCAATTTCATCTTCGGATTGCTCGAACAATTCGGCGTCAATCCATTTGATGTTGACCTTCACCCGGTTGGAGAGGCCGCCATGCGTTAAAGCTTCGTTGAGAGACTTATACGCGTCAGCAAGGCCAACATATTTGCCGACAACGCCGATGGTCACTTCGCCTTCGGGGTTGGATTGCCGGTCGATGATATCGTCCCAACGGCTTAGATCAGGCTCGCCTTCCGATTCAAGGCCAAATGCCCGAAGCACTTCATTATCAAGTCCTTCGATATGATATTGCAGGGGCACAGCATAAATGCTTTTGGCGTCAAGTGCAGGAATAACCGCCTCTTTGCGCACGTTACAAAATGCCGCAATCTTGGCACGCTCTGCCTCTGGCAGCGGATGTTCGCAGCGGCACAGCAACACATCGGGCTGAATACCTAAGGATGTCAATTCCCGCACGCTATGCTGTGTCGGCTTTGTTTTAAGCTCACCTGCTGCGGCAATATACGGCACTAATGTCACATGCACGGACAAGGTGCGTTCGCGGCCCAGCTCATTGCGCAACTGGCGAATAGCCTCAATAAACGGAAGCGATTCGATATCGCCAACGGTGCCGCCGATTTCGCACAACACGAAATCCATATCCTGTGTCTCGGCCTTCGCGAATTCTTTAATGGCGTCGGTAACGTGCGGGATGACCTGCACAGTTGCGCCAAGATAATCACCGCGGCGTTCTTTTTGGATAATCGTCTGATAAATCCGGCCCGAAGTGATGTTGTCCGACTGACGCGCCGAAACGCCGGTGAAGCGTTCATAATGACCAAGGTCGAGATCGGTCTCCGCCCCGTCATCCGTCACATAGACTTCGCCATGTTGATATGGCGACATCGTGCCTGGATCGACATTCAGATAAGGGTCGAACTTCCGGATGCGGACGCGATACCCGCGCGCCTGCAATAGGGCAGCAAGCGATGCCGCCATAAGACCTTTGCCAAGCGAGGAGACCACGCCACCGGTGATAAAAATGAACCGTGTCATGGGAGGAAAGGTTTAAGCTACCTTTGCACCAAAACACAAGCGCGCGAATCCGGCAGATGAAAATTAACCTGTGTAAAACGGTTTTTTCGACCGAAACGATTATTTGTCGAGCGGAACTTCGGTAGCAGGCGCAGGGACGGCAGGCGTCGCAGAAACCGGCGCATTCGTGACTGGCGCGGTTGGCGCTGCCGGCACTTCGGTCCGTTGCAAGCTACTGTCGATTTCTCCGCTTTTGCCCTCTTTCGCAGCGACAAAGGCCAAGGATATCGACAGCAGGACGAACAAGGTCGCCAATATCGTGGTTGTGCGCGTCAAAAAATCTGCTGCGCCACGGGCTGACATCAGGCCCGATGGGCTTCCCCCCATGCCCAAGCCGCCGCCTTCGGAACGCTGCATCAAGATAATGCCAACGAGCGATGCCGCAATAATGCCCTGAACGACGATGAGAAAATGAAAAACACCCATAAGAGAAATTCCGAATATAAAAAGCAGTGTGCTAATGATTACTGCGCCCACATAGCGAGCGCATCCCTATTCTTCAATGCTATTTGCCGATGGCTTGGGCTGCGGCCAATATCGGTTGGAATTGGGCTGCGGTCAGGCTTGCCCCGCCAATCAATCCACCGTCGACATTTGGCAATGCCAAAAGTACCGCAGCATTGTCGCCGTTCATGGAACCACCATATAGAATACGGATCTTCTGACCTTCCGCGCCAAAGCGCTCCACCAAAGCACGGCGAATGGCGGCATGCATCTCTGTAACATCGGCTGGTTCGGCCACCCGGCCCGTTCCAATGGCCCATACAGGTTCATACGCAACGCAAAGCCATCCGCCTGCTGCGGCGTCAGGTAACGACTGCGTAACTTGGGCTAGGACGATTTCTAACGCCTTGCCAGCTTCGCGTTCCTCAAGCGTTTCGCCGACGCACAATATGGCTTTCAAGCCAGCAGCGTTGGCAGCCTCGGCCTTGGCGCGGATATCACTGTCCTGTTCCTGCTGCGCGGCGCGACGTTCGCTATGGCCAATGATGGTCAGCACAGAGCCTGCATCCGATAACATCTCGCCAGAAACGCAGCCGGTATGCGCCCCTGAAGCTTGCATGTGGCAATCCTGGCCGCCAATTGGAAACGCGCCAACGGCGGTGACGGCACGTTCGATAAGCGTGGCCGGAATACATAAAGCCGAATCCACATTATTATGAAGCTGCGCCAAGGCACCAATTGCTACTATTTCGCCGAGATCATTGGACGTGCCGTTCATTTTCCAATTCCCGACGATATACTTACGCATCTGACACCTCAAAGCTTCATGGGCCCCGAATCTTTTTTTGTGCTATCCATGCTTTCCGCCATTTGGGCAAGTCTATCCCTTGATTGCCAGCGGCTTGCCGCCTAAAGCGTCACGCAAAGGGCATTTAGCGCCGTATATGCAGGAAATAGCAGTTCATGATTAGCTCCATCCGTTCGCTCATTAATTCAAAATTCGGCGCGATTTTCGCGCTTATATTCATTGGATTAATCGCCATTGCCTTTGCGCTTGGCGATATGAGCGGTTCAAGCAATTTTGGTGCACTAAGCGGCGGTAACGTAGCCCGCGTAGGCGACAAGAACATCACCTTAAGTGAGCTGAATGACTCCCTTGAAAACCAGTTGAGGACGGAGCGCCAGAACAATCCAACGCTTGATATGGCCCAATTTGTCGATGGCGGCGGTCTCGATTCCACGCTTGCACAGCTGATTAATCGCTACGCAATCACGGTTTTTGGTGAAAAATACGGCGTGGCGGTTAGCAAACGTCTGGTAGATTCCGAAATACGCAAGATTCCGGGTGCCATGGGATTAGACGGAAAATTCAGCGCCGACGCGTTTCGCGCCTTTGCAAAGCAAATTGGCATCAGTGAAAAGGCAATCCGCGACGATTTGACTCAAAATCTGTTCGCACAGCAGATACTACCCGTAGCCGCCAACGGCCCCGCCGCGCCGGACGGCATGACTTTACCCTATGCGTCGTTGATACTGGAACAACGTGCCGGACAGATTGCGTCCATCCCGGCCACTGCATTTTTGCCAACACGCGCGCCAAGCGAGGCTGTGTTGGCCAAGTTCTACAGTGCCAACGCCGTAAAGTTCACCATCCCTGAAAAACGGGCTATTAGCTACGCGATATTTGGACCCGACATCATTGCGCAACGCGCCAAGCCGAGCGAAGCAGACATTGCCGCTTTTTATAAAGCAAATGCTGCGCAGTTTGCGGCATCACAAACGCGGAATATCAGCCAAGTCATCGTCCCAACGGAGGCGGCTGCAAAATCCGTACTGGCGCAAGTTTCTATCGGTAAATCGCTATCGGCAGTTGCCAATGAACTGGGACTATCGGTAACGACAACGGCAAATGCCACTAAAGACAGCCTGACGCGCTCCACAACGGCCGCAGTGGCCAACGCGGCATTCGCCGCGGCATCTGGCAGCGTTGCGACCCCTGCGCGTGGTAAGTTGGGCTGGACTGTTATCCGCGTCGATGCAATCAATAATATTGCGGCAAAGTCTCTGGCCGCCGCGCGCGCCGACATTGAGAAGGAGCTGCTGAAAACGCGCAGCGAAGAAATGCTGACCGAGATGACAGCAGAGATCGAAGACGCGTTTGCGGACGGCGCAACGATTTCCGATGTCGCAAAGCAAAACGGTTTAACCATCAATACCTCGCCAAAGTTACTTGCGACCGGGCAGGACATCAGCAATCCATCCTATAAGCCAATCCCGGAAATGCAGGCCATGTTGCCTGCGGCATTCCAGATGGAAACCAATGGCGCGGCGCAATTGATTGAGTTGGTCCCCGGCCAGAAATTCGCCATGGTTAGCGTTGCCGATTTTGAAGAAGCTGCGCCGCCGCCATTGAATGACGTACGCAGCATCGTGCAGCAACAATGGGCGTTGTCGGAAGGCGCAAAGGGCGCACGCGCTGCTGCGGATGCTTTGCGCAAGGCCTTAGACGCTGGGCAACCGCTTCAAACGGCGCTTGTCGCCGCAGCTATTAAGGGTGCACAAGTTGAGAGGCTCAGCGGCACCCGCGCGGACATATCACTCGAAGGTCAACCTGTGCCCCCACCATTGTCGATGATGTTCGCAATGAAAAAGGGCACGGCAAAAATCCTCGCGGCAGTTGGGGATCGCGGTTGGTTTGTTGTGCAACTTAATAACATTAAAAAGGGCGACGCGCGCGGCGATGCACCCATGCTTATGGCGCGCAAACAAGAACTGTCGGGCATATTGCAGCAAGAATATGCAGCGCAGATGATCGTATCTGCCGCAAAAAATGCCGGTACTGAAAAGAATGAAGGCGGAATCGAAGAACTCCGCACCCGCCTGACAAACCGTGACGGAAACTAAGCCGCAGCTCATCTGGCGAAAGCGTATTGCTGACACCGAAACACCGGTGTCGGCTGCGCTAAAATTGTTCGAGGCAGAACGCGGCGATTTCATTTTGGAGTCGGTTGAGGGCGGCGAAACGCGGGGTCGTCATAGCCTTATTGGCATCGCACCTGACCTTGTATTCCGCGCCGCGGGGAACAAGGCAGAGATTAACAGCCAATGGATGACCGATCGGGAGGCGTTTGTGCCCTCCTTGCTGCCGTCGCTTGATGCCTTACGCGACTTGGCCGCGCAATGTCGCATGGATGTCCCTGAAGAATTGCCACCTGCCCTTGCCTGTCTTGTCGGCTATTTTGGCTATGAGACCATTGGTCTTGTCGAGAAGCTGCCGCGCGCACCGCAATCGGCGTTGGAAATACCGGACATGCTGTTTGTGCGGCCAACGGTCATTCTGTTGTTTGACCGTTTGAAGGACGAAATGTTTCTGGTATCGCCTGTCTGGTCAGGCATAAAGGACGCGCAAGCCGTTGCCCTGGCCCATGAACGTTTGGATGAGGCGGAACGGCTGCTTGATGCCGGACATCTCGCCAAAGCGGAACCGACGGCACAGAGCGATGGGCAAGAGCTAAAGCTGCAGACGGTCTTGCCCTCTGGACGCTATGCCGAAATGGTAGCTTCTGCCAAAGAGTTTATAGAGGCGGGCGACATTTTTCAGGTCGTATTGGCGCAGCGGTTCACCGCGCCGTTTGTTTTACCGCCCGTCCATCTCTATCGCGCATTGCGGCGGATCAACCCTTCCCCGTTTCTGTATTTTATCGACCTGCCGGGTTTTGCACTTATCGGGTCAAGCCCGGAAATTTTGGTGCGCGCGCGCGGCGGGGAAGTTACGATCCGGCCAATTGCTGGAACACGGCCGCGCGGTAAAAGCAGCCTTGAAGATGCGGAAAACAAGGCCTCCTTGCTGGCCGATCCCAAGGAGCGCGCAGAACATCTCATGCTTCTCGACCTTGGGCGCAACGATGTTGGTCGCGTGACAAAGGGCGGAAGCGTGACCGTTACCGACAGTTATATGGTCGAATTTTACAGCCATGTGATGCACATTGTGTCGAACGTGGTGGGCGAACTTGCCGATGATAAGGACGCGATTGATGCCTTATTCGCTGGCTTTCCAGCAGGCACAGTTTCGGGTGCACCCAAGGTCCGGGCATGCGAAATCATCGCGGAACTGGAGCCGGAAACCCGAGGTGCCTATGCAGGCGGTGTCGGCTATTTCTCACCCAATGGCGACATGGACAGCTGTATTGTCCTGCGCACGGCGGTGTTGAAAGACGGCATCATGCATGTGCAGGCGGGCGCTGGCATCGTTGCCGACAGCAACCCCGAATATGAACAACGCGAATGTGAGGCAAAGGCAGGCGCCCTGATCGCCGCTGCGCGCGAGGCTATTCGTGTGGCGGGTGAAGCGAAATTTGGGCAATAGTGCCTCTTCCACCCACGCGGGAAAGCCGCTAGGGACGCCGCATGATTTTAGTCATCGACAATTATGACAGCTTTACCTGGAACCTTGTCCATTATCTGATGGAGCTTGGGGCGCAGGTTGAGGTTGTTCGCAATGACGACATTTCGGCGGGTCAGGCATTGTCATCGGGCGCGCAAGCGTTCCTGATTTCTCCAGGGCCAAAAACGCCGAACGAAGCGGGCGTGAGCCTTGATCTCGTTGCCGCATGTGCCGAAGCGGGCAAGCCACTGCTTGGCGTGTGCCTTGGTCACCAAACGATTGGGCAGCATTTTGGCGGGACCGTTGCGCGCGGCGGGTTAATGCATGGCAAAACTTCACCCGTTACGCATGACAATAGCGGCCTGTTCGCAGGATTACCCTCCCCGTTTCAGGCAACGCGTTATCATTCGTTGATTGTCGAAAATGTGCCATCCGATTTGATCGTGAATGCCACAAGCGATGATGGCCATGTCATGGGCTTTCGTCACGCGACTCTGCCCATTCACGGCGTGCAGTTTCACCCTGAAAGCATCGCGACGGAGCACGGCCACGCAATGTTGGCCAATTTCATGCGTATTGCTGGTGTGGATGTCACGGACAAAGCCCAGAGAGAAAACCCGTGAACCCTTTTGGCACCTTGCCTGACCCGCAACATCTGTTCGACCATGACGAGGCGGCACAGGCCTTTGCCGATATATTGGACGCCCGCGCGTCAGAGGACGAGATAGAAGCCTTTCTGATTGCGCTAACCGCGCGCGGCGAGACGATGGTGGAAATCGCGGCTGCGGCGCAGGCAATGCGTGACCGATTGATCCCCATAGATGCGCCAGACGGAGCGATAGACGTGTGTGGCACGGGTGGTGACGGGCATCATACATTGAATGTCTCCACCGCCGTATCGCTCGTCGTTGCCGCCTGCGAAGTGCCTGTCGCCAAGCATGGCAACCGGGCAGCATCGTCCTTGGCTGGTGCTGCGGACACGCTGGAGGCGCTTGGCCTCAACATGGAGCGCGCCGGACAGAAGGCGGAAGAAACGCTTAAGGACTTGGGCATCTGCTTCCTGTTCGCCGCCAACCACCATCCCGCGATGAAGCGTATTCAGCCTATCCGCCAACGCATTGGCCAACGTACGATTTTCAACCTGATGGGCCCATTGGCCAACCCGGCGCGCGTTAAGCGGCAGCTTATCGGCATCGCGCGCCCTGCCTTTGTACCCGTTTATGCAGAGGCGTTGCATCATTTGGGCACCGAACATGCGCGGATCATTTCAGGCGACGAAGGTTTGGATGAATTGAGCCTTGCCGGTGGCAACGCAGTCGCCGTGGTGGACGCCGACGGTATCCGCTTCCAACGCATAAATGCGGCTGACGCTGGCCTGCCGGTTCATCCCGTCAAAGCGATCCGTGGCGGCGATGCGGCGCATAATGCGCTGGCATTACGCAAATTGCTTCAGGGCGAACATAGCGCCTATCGCGACGCTGTGTTATTTAACGCGGCAGCAGCCTTGATAGTCGCTGGCGTTGTCGAAAATATGCCGGAGGGTGTGGAAGAAGCAGCGGAGGCCATCGATAAGGGCCTTGCCAATGCATTGCTGAATTGTTGGGTGGCATATTGATGGCGGACAAGCTTGCAGAAATTTGCGCGACGAAGCGTGTAGAAGTTTCGGCGCGTAAGCTTCTGGGCCTGACGCATTGGTCAAAGCCGTCTGCCCTGCGCGGGTTTGAAGCGGCGTTGCGGGCCAAAAGCCAGACCGGGGTCGCGCTCATTGCGGAGATCAAGAAAGCCAGTCCGTCCAAAGGCCTGATCCGTGCGGATTTCAATCCGGCGGCGCATGCTGCGGCTTATCAGGCGGGCGGTGCTGCCTGCTTATCCGTGCTGACCGACGCGCCTTATTTTCAGGGGCATGAGGATTATCTGATCGCGGCGCGCAGCGCATGTGATTTGCCTGTGATCCGTAAGGATTTCATGGTTGACCCTTGGCAATGCGCAGAAGCACGCGCGATGGGCGGCGATGCGATATTGATTATCGTGGCGGCGCTGGATGATATCGTGATGACGGAAATCGAGGATGCCGCAGGCCAAGAAAACATGGATGTGCTTGTTGAGGTCCATGACGAGGCCGAGCTGGAGCGCGCGCTCAAACATCTGAAATCCAGGCTGGTCGGCGTGAACAACCGCAATTTGAAAACCTTTGAGGTGGATTTGGCCACAACGGAGCGTCTAGCGAAATTGGTGCCCGATGACGTGTTGCTCGTCTGCGAAAGCGGTATATCGACGTATGCCGACTGCCTGCGCATGGCAGAGGCCGGAATTAACACCTTCTTGGTGGGGGAGAGCCTGATGCGGCAAGATGATATTCAGGCAGCAACGCAGAGGCTTTTGTCGGGTCATGGCTGATCTTACCCATTTGAACGCCGATGGCGGCGCGCATATGGTCGATGTGTCGGCCAAGGCAGATACCGCGCGCGAGGCGGTTGCCGAGGGCCGGCTATCCATGTCTGCCGAAGCGCTGGCGGTCATACGCGCGGGCAATATGAAAAAAGGCGATGTGTTGGGCACGGCGCGCATCGCTGGCATAATGGCGGCGAAAAAGACAAGCGACCTCATTCCTTTGTGTCACCCTTTGATGTTGTCCAAGATAAATGTCGAGTTTGAATATGAGGCCACCGCCATTCGCGTTGAAGCGCGGGTGCGGTTAAACGGGCCGACTGGCGTGGAGATGGAGGCATTAACCGCGGTTAGCATCACCTTGCTGACCCTTTATGACATGGCCAAGGCGCTCGACAAATCGATGATTATTTCCGACGTCCGCTTACTCTCCAAAACAGGCGGCAAATCGGGCGACTATCGCGCATGATTTCGGTGGACGAAGCGCAAGCCAGATTGCTGGCTTTGGCCTCTCCTTTGGCCTCTCCTTTGCCCCCTGTTGAACGAGACCTTATGCAGGCTGTGCGGCATTATCTGCACGCGCCTTTAATGGCCATGCGCACGCAACCTGCGGCCGATCTGTCGGCGATGGACGGCTATGCCATCGCGGTTGACGGGTTTCCTGGCCCATGGCGCGTGATCGGCGAAAGCGCGGCGGGGCATCCTTTTGCAGGCGACTTAAAACGTGGCGAGGCGGTCCGCATTTTTACCGGCGCTTATGTGCCCCAAAATGCCGATTGCGTCCTCATACAAGAAAACGCCGCGCGCGATGGCGATAGTTTGCGCGCGATAGTCGACCGCATGCCTATAAGCGGGGCCAATATCCGCCGCCTTGGCGGTGATTTTCGCGCTGGTGACGAAGTCCTGCCCAAGGGCACCTATTTGGACGCAGGGGCAATAGCCGTCGCCGCGATGGCGGGGCATGGCAGGGTCGCCGTGGGCGGCGTCCCGCGTATTGCAATTGCCGCAACTGGCGACGAATTGGTTCCCGCCGGGTCCGCCGCTGGCCCAGCGCAAATCCCATGCTCCAACAGCCCGATGTTGCAAGCCATGCTGGCTGGCCTGCCCTGCGATGTGTTGGACGCAGGGATATTGCGCGATGATTTGACGGCGCTTGAGACCAGCCTTTCGGCGCTTTCCAAACAAGTGGATGTCATCGTCACCACCGGCGGCGCGTCGGTTGGCGACCATGATCTCGTGCAAAGCGCGTTGTTGAATATCGGCGCGCAGATGGATTTCTGGAAAGTTGCGATGCGTCCGGGAAAACCGCTTATGGCCGGCAAAGTTGGGAACGCGGTGGTGCTTGGTTTACCCGGCAATCCGTCCTCCGCGTTCGTCACCGCATTTCTGTTCCTCTTGCCGCTAATCCGCCACATGGCGGGGTGCGCAGCGCCCCTGCCCGCATTGTATGCAGCGGCGACCGCGACCGACTTGCCATCAGGAGGAGACCGCGCCGAATATTTGCGCGCAACGGTCGAAGGGGGTCATATCGCCCCGTTTCTATCGCAGGACAGCGGCCTGACGCGCACTCTGTCCCAAGCCAATGCGCTGCTCGTGCAACAACCCCATGTTCCGCCACGCGCAAAAGGCACCATGGTTCAATATATGCGCCTGTCGTAAAATCTGGGCACAATATGTATGTTGTGCTTGACTTAACCGCTTTTGTTCTCTAATCGTTCCATTCATGTTCAATAGGATGGAGCCCTGAATATGCTCACGGCAAAACAGCACGAATTGCTTATATTCATTAACCAACGATTGGATGAAAGCGGCATTTCCCCTTCGTTTGAGGAAATGAAAGAGGCGCTTGATCTGAAGAGTAAATCCGGGGTGCACCGTTTGATTGGCGCGTTGGAGGAACGCGGCTTTATTCGGCGATTGGCCAACCGTGCGCGCGCGCTTGAAGTAATGAAATTGCCCGAAGGCGGGAATCTGGGCAGTAACAATGTGGCCCGTTTTGCGCCTGTGAAGGAAACCAAACCGCAAATTCAGATTCCTGTTGCCGCCAATGATGTCATGGAAATTCCCTTCCACGGTAAGATCGCGGCTGGTGTGCCGATTGAGGCACTTGAAGGTCAGAATTCATTGTCGGTGCCGATGGCATTGTTGGGTGCAGGTGAGCATTATGCGCTTGAGGTGTCCGGTGACTCGATGATTGAGGCGGGGATATTGGATGGTGATTACGCGCTGATCCGTAAGGCAAACACGGCGCGCGATGGCGAAATTGTGGTGGCTTTGGTGCGCGGCGAGGAAGCAACTTTGAAATATCTGCGCCGTGAAGGTCAGCAAATCCGTCTTGATCCCGCCAATGGCAGTTATGAGCCGCAATATTATGCGCCACACGAGGTTGAGGTTCAGGGTAAGCTGGCCGGGCTGTTACGCCGATATCATTGATCTGATGCGTGTGCCGCACGCGCGGCATTGGCAGCCTGCACCCAAGGCATATGGCGGTTGCCCTCATGCGCGGTAACCACGCGTTGTGCATCCAGATAAAAGGCCAGACCGCCGCTTTGTTCAAGTAATCGGCGGTCGGCCTTTATCCATTTTGGGCGGCATGACTGCGGCAACCATCGGTCGCTCAATACGATGTCAACGCGTTTGCACGCTGAGGCCATTTCCATGGACGCTATGGGGGTGCGTGTTCTGGTGGCGAGTAATGTCCAAGAACGCTCTGCCCACTTCACAGTAATCACGCAATTGTCGAACGTGCATTGGACGCCGGGCCAGTCATCAATCGGCGTTGCGTTTGCAAAGCTTCCAGCTTTTTCAAAAATCATCCCGCGTACAAAATCACCTGCCCTACCGCGCAGTAACGCGACTTCTCCGTCTGCGCTGACCAAGGCCAGATGCTTGCCATCTCCCGTCACCAGAATATCCGGGCGTGGCGCCATGGCCATTGCGATAATTCCAATCGCGCATAGCGGAACACCAAAATAGCGGACGCCTGTTGTCAGCAAGCCAAATATCAACGCTCCAGCGACGAAAGTTGCAAAGGCCCATGTGGGTATTGCAGGGACCATAGTGACCGCGCCGGGCAGGCCACTGACGGAATAGGCAAGCGCCAGAATCGCGGCGATGCCCTTCCCTGCCAGCCACCAAAATGGCTGCCCCAAGCCAATCACGTCAAAAATCAGCGCTAATGCCTCCAACGGCATGATGATGAACGTTGCCATCGGGATCGCCGCCACATTGGCCAAGGTACCATAAAGCCCTGCCTTGTGGAAATGAAACAGGGCGATGGGGTAAGGACAAGCTCAATGGCGACGCCGGTCAGGATGAGCGACCCGACCGCCCGCACCGCCTTGCGCGCCAAGCTTTCGTCGCGCCTTTCGGTCAGCCGCCGTATGAACGGCAGATCATGCAGGACGACGATGGTCGCAACTGCCGCAAAGCTGAGTTGAAAACTCGGCTTAGATATGGCCTCGGGCCAGAATATCAGCACGATTAATGCACCAAATGCCACCAGTCGCAGCGTGAGCCCCGCGCCCTAACGCCAGCGCAATCAAAATGAGAGCTGCGGCAATGAACGATCGAACCGTTGGTACTTCGGCCCCCGTTAACAACGTATACGCCAGCGCAGCTAAAGCCGCCGTTGCTGCGGCAACGATGGGTATAGAAATCCGCAATGCAAGCCATGAAGACAACGATAAAAGGCGGCTGACCGCGATGAAAATGAATCCGACTACCGCAGTCACATGCAGCCCGCTAATCGATAGAAGGTGCGCCAAACCACTGTCCCGCATGGCTTGTGCATCGGCGGGGCTGATATGCCCCTGATCACCGGTGCCCAGCGCCGCGCCTATGGCACCGTTGCCAAGGGGCATTGATCCAGTATATGCTTTGTCAGCGCTGCACGCTGCGTCGCGAACCATGCCCTGCTGTCTGCTTTTTGATACAGCCGGACATCGCCCAAAGCCGTTCCGGTCGCGCCAATCTGTTGAAACCATGCCCGCCGGGCAAGGTTGGCCCAGCAGGCGGCAGCAGGCGCGCGCACAGGCGAATTATCGCGCCAGGTTGGAACGCGTCGTCATATTGTTCCGGTGACAGGTTGACGCGGACAAATCGCGGCAAGTCGGAACTACGGCCAGTGGCGAGCCGCAGCCGATAGACATTGCGCGCGGAGGTATTTTCAACCGCTTCAACCCGCCCGTAAAACTCGCCTGTCCATATTTTGCCTAAAACTGGCTGGGCAACGGTTGTTGACCGAAAGGCAATCAGGAAAAAACCAGCAATATCTCAATAGCAGCCATCCGCGCCATTTGCCGCAACCGGCTATATGGGGGCGCCAAATACCCAAAAAACAATAAGGAAGCGCATGACATTGCCAATCCGGCCCAAGCAGAACTGCCAAAAAGCGACACCGAATCCGATACCAACGGGCAGCCATAAGGGTAATTGGTCGCGTTCGCGGTCAAGCCAGTTTTCGAGAACCGCAAACAGCGGTATTGGCGCACCGAACCGCACGTTTCCGTCCGCAACCGAATTGCCATATTTCGTTTCTACCCCAGCTATTTAGCACCAAAAAACGAAAGCGCAATTCATCCGCGAAGCGCAATCCATTGTTTGCCTTGACGCCCATGTAATTTCCTATCATGGGGCTACGCAACGACATAACCATATTCTCCCCACGAAATATTGGCACTTGAAGGGTCTTAGAATGTCGTCACGGGCGTCTCTTGCGTCCCGTGTCATTGAAACACATGCCTTTTTAAAAGGGCAACCCGGTAAATAGCTTAGTAGATATGGAGTTTGAAAATGGCCGATAACAACGCAACGCTCACCGTTGGCGAAACCAGCTATGACTTGCCCATCATGAAGGGTTCAGAAGGCCCTGATGTGATCGATATCCGCAAGCTTTATGGGGCATCGGACCATTTCACCTTTGACCCTGGCTTTACATCAACGGCAAGCTGCGAGTCTGCGCTGACCTTTATTGATGGTGACAAGGGCATTCTTTTGCATAGGGGTTACTCCATTGAAGAGCTGTCCGAACAGTCGAGCTTCATGGAAGTGTCCTATCTGCTGTTGAACGGCGAACTCCCCAACAAGGCGCAATTAGACAAATTTAGTTACACGATTTCGCGGCACACGATGCTGCATGAGCAATTGGCAACTTTTTACCGTGGTTTCCGCCGCGATGCACACCCCATGGCCATCATGTGCGGCGTAGTTGGCGCGCTATCGGCGTTTTACCATGACTCCACCGATATTAGCGACCCAACACACCGAATGATTTCAAGCCACCGTTTGATCGCCAAAATGCCGACAATCGCGGCCATGGCGTACAAATACTCCTTAGGGCAGCCTTTTGTCTATCCCGACAACAACTTGTCCTACACGGGCAATTTCCTGCGCATGACCTTTGGTGTTCCAGCGGAAAAATATGTTGTGAACCCTGTGATTGAACGCGCGTTGGACCGGATATTTATCCTCCATGCCGACCACGAACAAAACGCATCTACATCAACTGTGCGCTTGGCCGGATCATCAGGCGCGAATCCCTTCGCCTGTATGGCGGCCGGTATCGCCTGCCTCTGGGGCCCAGCCCATGGCGGCGCGAACGAGGCTGCATTGAACATGCTGCGCGAAATCGGCACGCCTGACCGCATCCCGCATTATATTGAACGGGCAAAGGACAAGAATGACCCGTTCCGCTTGATGGGCTTTGGCCATCGGGTTTACAAAAATTATGACCCGCGTGCGACCGTCATGCAGAGAACGGTACGTGAGCTTCTTACCGAACTAAAAGTGACCGATCCAATTTTTGACGTTGCGCTGCAACTCGAAGAAATGGCGTTGAATGACCCCTATTTCGTTGAGAAGAAGCTGTTCCCGAACGTGGACTTTTATTCCGGGATAGTGCTTTCGGCTATCGGTTTCCCGACCGATATGTTCACCGTATTATTCGCACTGGCGCGCACGGTTGGCTGGGTTGCCCAGTGGAATGAAATGATTTCGGATCCGGCGCAGAAAATTGGCCGCCCGCGTCAGTTGTATACCGGACCAAATCACCGTCCTTACTCAAGTTTAGACGCGCGCTGAATCATCGTGGAAGGCGCAAGGTAAAAATTGCGCCTCTGCCTTAAGCCGCCAAGGCTTTAGAGATTGTGGGTTAACGCGGCTTTATGCTTAGTTTGATTTTTTTCCTTCAGCGTCACGCATCATGCTTGCGATCATCAGGATGCTAAGCTGCAATACCATAATCCATTGTAGTATAGCCGTTATTCCAATGGTCACGGCCCCAATTATAGCAAGTGAGGCCAAAGCAGCAGGTGAATGCAACAGCTGCTTGGCCCAGCCAGGCAACACCATTTTATGGGTAAGATAGGCGAGCGTTGCCACTGCAAACGCGCCAAATAAGCCGTTGTTATGATAAGATGTCGCAACATACGCGCTACCGAACATCGCCAGTATGATCAGCGTCCAAGTGACAACTGACAGGCTTTGTATGTGATCACTGCCATCTGCATCATCTGTCACCGCCAGACTTAAAGCGTTTGCCGCGATGGATAGAAATGCCGCGACAGTTGCTGCTGTGGCTAGATTTCCAAGCCCTAAAGCAAGTGCCGCTAAAGCAATGACAGGGGCGGCGAATTTAGTCGCGGTTACCGCTGTTGGGCTTTGCCAGATAAGCGGAACAAGACGGGCAAGGATTGGCCCGAACAACTGTGCCTCAATATACCCTGCCCTGCTGGCAACCCGTCGCCGCAGTATCTGGCGATTGAGCTGCGAAAAATCCTGCGCGCCCGTTAGGATGGTCAGCGTGCCATTATGAACATGCTGTTGAGACAGCGGGCGGAAGGGAATTTTCGCCAGCAACGCCTGCCGCAGCAGGGATGATATAATGCTCCAGTCTTCGGGCAGGTCACGCAGCATCGCGATAGCTTCATATCCAACAACCGAGACACCAACCCACCGCGTGTTTAAATCAATACGTTCAAACGCCCGATTTTCGTCCCGGCCATCAATTGTTGCGATGAAATTGTCGGGAGATTTGAGAAGTGTTTCAACGAGTCCTAATTGCACATATAACTGTCCGGATTGCACCCATATGCGATCGTCGGCGTCCATGTAACGCATGATATCCGCGCCCGTTTGGACAAAATCGACCGTCAGTTTTCGCGAAGCGCAACGGTCGGCCAGCGCGATTAACGAACCGTCGACATTTTCGACTTCAATCAGGAACCTTTGAATACCGGCACGCGCTAACGTCGTTATCTGATATTCAACCAAGGATAGGCCTGCCAAGTCCGGACGCCCGGATATGGTGGCCGAATCAGGTCCACTGTCATTATCGCAGACGACGCAAAGCAAAGCGATTGTCGGGAAATTCGGATTTCGAACGAGAGGCATTTTGGCAGATATGAACGTTAAGGCCGTTTTGCCAACAGAAATATGAGGTACCTGCCGAGATATGAACGCTAAAGCACTCAATTGCGCTAATCATTTTTCCATGATCAGGGCCAAATACGCCTTAATCCTAAGCCGTTTAATAACCCTTTCCGTGCTATGATAAGTTTGCGTTTCTCTTACCGAATAATGTGTTAAATAGGGCTTCATGACTACACGCTCCAAAATCGTCGGCCTGAACCGCGAAATCGCTAAAACCGAACACGAAACTGCTTCGCAGGATGTCGACAGCAATGCCCAAGGCGCTGCTGAAGATGATCAAGCACCACAGTATAATTATGATCATGGGACCGGTGAAACTTCCCAATATCGGGGTGCCGGGCATTATGTTGCCCCAACCCTGCTGTTGATCGCGTTTGTCGGGTGGTCGGCGTTTTTTGGCCTGACATATTGGTCTGAGGCTCAACTCGGTATGAACAATGACCGGATTGTAACGCTAATCACGACCTGGGCCATTCCTACGCTTTTAATTGCTGTCCTGTGGCTGCTGGTCATGCGTAACAGTATCCGAGAGGCCTTACGCTTTGGCAAGATAGCGAATGTGTTGCGGACAGAGAGCGACGCATTGGCAATACGGATGCGGTCAGTGAACGAAGAAATATCGCTCGCGCGCCAATTTCTGTCCCAAAATGCGCGTGAACTGGAAACAGTGGGTCGCCAATCTTCCAAAAGCCTATTGGATTCTGCGCAAATGTTGTCGGCTGCGCTTGCGGATAGCGATGAAAAGGCAAAGACGCTGGAATTGGTGAGCAACACCGCCAATACAAATTTGCAGCAACTCCGCAAACATTTGCCCGTTGTGACAAGCGCCGCCAAAGATGTCAGCAACCAGATCGGAAGCGCAGGTAATGATGCGCAGGTTCAGATTAAGGCGCTGATCGCTGCCCTTGAGCGCGTAAGCGATGCGGGTAAAACAGTAAATGACTATATGGAGAATGTCGAAACGCGCGGAGATGACTTGTCCAACCGGCTAGAGCAATCGCTGGGTAATAGTGTGAAGCTGCTCGACGCAAAAAGTGCAGAAGCGCTCGACCGTAGCGCCGAAATGGCCACGCTTATGGAAAGCGCCGCACAAACGATTTCCAACGGCATTGCGCAGGCGTCAAGCGATACCGATGCCCTCATTACCCGCAGCAAAACGCAAATCCTGTCTAACCTTGCTAACCTCCGTCGCGCTTTGGGTGACATTGAAGCCCAATCTGACCGGGAAGATGTCCGCATTCAGGCCATGATCGCGAATATTAGCGAACATATTCACAACAGCGCCGCGCAGATTTCACAGATTGACCGCACAGCCACTGAGCAGACGTCAAAACTCGCCTTTGCCGTATCGGCGCTTGGCGAAAGCAGCCGTTCACTGGGTAGCGCTTTGTCCGACAACCAATCAACCACAGCCAGCTTATTGGACCAATCGGAAAAGTTGATTGGATCACTCAGCACAGCCAATCTGGAAATAGGTCATAAGATTCCCGCCGCGATGGACAGCGTGAACGCGCGCATGACACAAGGCATAGAGCAAGTGAACTCAGCGCTCGCTGCGGCAGAATCGCTCAACAATATAAGCGACGGAACGCTTGAAAAGCTCAACGACATTCAGCGATTAACTTCCGCGCAACATGAATCTGTTAGCGCGCTGATAGCCCAGAGCGATGCACATTTTGCCGCACGTCATGAACAAGTGGATGCCCTCGGCGCTGCGCTCAAGCAAACACAGTCGCTGCTACAGGACATGTCGGATCAAGCAAATGACGGCTTAGTGACATCTTTGCTCCGCGTGCGTGAAACAACGCGCGCTGCCGCAGAAAGCAGCCGCAAGATCCTCGACGAGGAACTGGCGCATATCGCCGATCAGTTGACCGAACAAAATCGCGCGGCATTGGCCAATGCACTGGATGCGCAGGTCGCGTCGATGAATGAAGCTGTGCAGGAAGCCATATCGCGCAATATTGAATTGTCGGAAACCGCCTCATCCTTGGTAACCAAACAACTCGGCGAACTCAACGACATGACGATCAGCCTTGAAAACCGTATCGCAAATTCGATAAATGGCTTTGAATCAGTCCAAGACGACAGCTTTGCCCGCCGTATGGTGCTTTTGACCGAATCTTTGAATTCGACCGCTATCGACGTTACCAAAATATTGTCCAACGACGTGACAGATAACGCTTGGGCAGCCTATTTGAAGGGCGACAGAGGCGTGTTTACGCGTCGCGCCGTTCGCTTGTTGGATTCACGTGAGGCAAGGATCATCGCCAAACATTATGGCGATGACAGCGAATTTCGCGAACATGTAAACCGTTACGTTCATGATTTTGAGGGCATCATGCGCCTGTTGCTCAGCACGCGCGATGGGAACACGATAGGTGTTACCTTGCTGTCGTCGGACATAGGCAAGCTTTACGTTGCGCTGGCACAAGCCATTGAGCGGCTGCGCAACTAAGGTTTAAGCGGGCGGGTTAAACAACCCGTCAAAACTGTCACGGTTTATCCAGCCAAAGCTATAATTGGCATAAAATAACGCGAATAAAGCAGCCGAAAGCATTGTCGTTCTCAGCAATATCTTCCGGGGTTGGAAATTCCCCGGCGCACTATCTGCTTGACCGGGGATCTTTGGAAGGCCCAGTTCGTCATGCGTGCGTACACCAATGGGCAAGATGACGAACGCCGACATAACCCAAAACAGCAAATAAATGGCAATAATCGAGGTCCAGGTCATGCGGTCTCCACTATCAAAACATCCACGATCGGCTTCTTACCCGTCCAGCTAACCGCCACACGGCGCACAGCCAAACGCACGGTTTCTCGCAACTTGTCATAATCGCCGCGATGGTCCTTCACCGCTTTGACGGCAGCGGCAGTGGCTTCTTCCAGAAAATCGTCCAGATCTTCCTCAATCGGCACACCGTGCAATCGGATCTCAGGGTTGCCGAGCATCCGGTCTTTGGCATCCAGCGCGAAGGCGACGGAAATCAGGCCATACCATGACAGGCGGCGGCGTTCGTTCAATGTCGCGCCGTCGGCGGCGATGATGGTGTCCCCATCAAGGATCAAGCGGCCAGTGCGTTCCTTGCCGATGATTTTGGGTTCACCTGGCGCAAGGCGCACCACGTCGCCATTGGATTGCACGACTGCCTTTGGCACCCCATGTGCCCGCGCAAACCGCGCCTGTTCTGCCATATGCCGGCGCTCGCCATGCACGGGAATAAGGACCTCTGGCCGAACCCAATCATAGAGCGCGGCAAGTTCCGGCTGCCCTGGATGGCCGGATACATGCACATGCGCCTGCTTTTCGGTAACTGTCAGGATGTTACGTTCGGCAAGGTTGTTCATGATCACGCCAATAGCGATTTCATTACCCGGTATCTGCTTCGACGAGAAAATAACCGTGTCGCCGGCTTCCAACTTCACAGGGTGATTGCCCTCGGATATACGCGCCAAAGCTGCACGTGCCTCACCCTGCCCGCCAGTGGCGACAACGATAACGTCGGGACGCGGCAGGCTATCGACGCTCTCCATATCCACCGTCTTAGGCATATTCTTCAAATAGCCATTCGCCTGCGCGGCTTCAATAATCCGGTGAAGCGAGCGCCCTGCGAAACATAAGGTGCGACCGCTTTCGCGGGCGACCTCGCTTAAGGTCTGCAACCGCGCGGCATTCGACGCAAAGGTTGTGACAACGACCCTGCCCTTGGCAGCATTGACAGCCTTCAGCAGGTCGTCCTTTACGCTGCCTTCACTGCCGCTGGTTTCTGCATTGAACACATTGGTAGAATCACACACCATCGCCAACACTTTGCTATCGCCAATGGCGGTCAGCGCTTCTTGTGTCGACGGCGTGCCCAATACGGGGTTCGGATCCAGTTTCCAGTCGCCGGTGTGGAAAATATTCCCATAAGGCGTGCTTATCAGGCAAGCGCTCATTTCAAGGATCGAGTGGGCCAAGGTAACGAATTTGAAGTCGAACGGCCCCATGGAAAACGCGCCCTCCATCGGGATCACGTTGAGTTCGACGATGTCAGCTATGCCTTCTTCTTCCAGCTTGCCCCGGATGAGGGTTGCCGTAAACGGCGTAGCATAAAGTGGAACGCCCAAGTCGGCGGCAAAATAGGCAACTGCGCCGATATGATCTTCATGGCCATGGGTCAGCACGATACCCAGCAGGTCGGCCTTGCGCTTTTCGATGAATTCCAGATCAGGCAGGACAAGGTCAATTCCGGGATATTCCGAATTCGCGAATGTAAGGCCCAAATCGACCATCACCCATTTGCCCTGACAACCGTATAAATTAACGTTCATTCCGATTTCGTTGGACCCACCAAGGGCCAAGAAAAGCAGTTCATTTTTTGGGGTCGTCATGAGTTTATGTCTCTATTCCTATATAAAAGCGCCAGCCCCCGCAGCGTCAAATCGGGTTCTACCCGGTCGAATAAATGGCCGTGTTGCTGAAACAAAATAGCCAAACCGCCGGTTGCAATGACCGATACCTGTTCGCCAATTTCAGCCTTCATCCGTGCGAGTATCCCTTCGATCATCGCCACATAGCCCCAATAGATGCCAATCTGCATTTGTCCAACAGTCGTTGTGCCAAGAACGCTTTCATTTGGTGGTGGTTCAATTGCAATTCGCGGCAACATGGCGGCTGCGGCATATAGGGCATCGAGTGATAAGTTAACGCCAGGCGCGATGCTGCCCCCGCGATAGGAACCATCTGGCCCAATATAATCAAACGTCGTCGCTGTGCCAAAGCTGATGACGACCTTGTGCCCGTCGGCCATGGACTGCGCCGCAATGGCGTTCACTGCGCGATCAGCGCCAACGGAATGCGGTTCGGCCACATGCAATTGGATACCCCAACCCACACTATCGCGTCCGGCAACCAAGGCCTCACACCCAAAATAGCGTGTCGCGAGCAACTGCAGATTGTGCAAAGCGCGCGGAACGACGGTGGCAATAATGACCGCTTTAATGTCTGTGCGGTGAAAGCCGGCCATCTGAATCAATTGATCCAACCATACGGCATATTCATCCGACGTGCGCCGCGCATCGGTTGCAATGCGCCATCGCTGCAGTATTTCGCCAGTGTCATCGACCAATGCAAATTTCACATTGGTATTACCCGTATCAATCGCGAGCAGCATAGCCCATCCCTGTTAAATTAGAAAAACGTCGGCAGCGTGAATGGCACGAATTGCACCATCCGCCAAGCGAAGCTGCAACGCACCTTCATCATTCAGCCCGGCATATAGACCATACACTTCCGTGCCATCCGGCAGTTTCGCTGACAAGGCTGTGCCGCGTGGATGAGCGCACGCTTCCCAATGCCGGACGATGTTGCCCAGCCCCGACTGCCGCCAAATATTGAGATAGCGGGCGAATGCCTCTGCCACGATCTCCACTGCCGTTTGCGCATCGGGCGGCGTTGCGCCAAGTGTCCGCAAGTCAGACACCTTCCGATCCAGATTTTGCGGGTGCCAGACAAGGTTGAGGCCAATGCCCACAATCACTGCGTCAGACGCGCGCTCCAACAATATGCCGCATAATTTTGAACCATCATGCGCCAGAATGTCATTTGGCCATTTCAGGATGATTGGAACTTGCCGCGCCATCTGTCGGATGGCGTCATATGCAGCAACGGCAGTTACGAAAGCCAGACCGGCGGGCGAAGAGTCCGTATCGCGCAAGCGCACAATGGAACTGGCAAAGAGGTTACCCTTGGGGCTTTCCCAAGCACGGCCAAGTCGTCCACGGCCGCCATCTTGTGCATCTGCGCGAAGCCATAGCCCTTCCGGTGCGCCTTGTGCCGCCCGTACCAAAAGATCAGCATTGGTAGACCCAGTGAGCGCGACTTCTTCAAAGATGGGCGTCAGAACAGCGCCCTTGCGGCATAGGCCGTCCAGATGCCAAGCGCAGGTATCGCAAAATAGCCCAAAGGTGAGTTCGCAGCGGCCAATATGCCGCCAGTCCAGACGAGAACATTGTCGTCGCTGTCGACAATGACATCCGCAGCATCATCAAAATACATGACCTTGACGACCTTCAGATAATAAAATGCGCCAATGACGGACGCTGTGATGCCGATCACGGCCAGTGGCAACAGGCCAGCAGCCACAGCGGCGTTAAACACCACAAGCTTACCCCAGAAACCGAATAATGGCGGAATACCAGCCAGACTGAACATGAATATTGCCAACGCAGCGGCCAAGGCCGGACGCGTCTTGGATAGGCCGGATATGTCAGCAAACTCTTCACGATAGCCGTCGTCTTTATCCTTCAACTGCAAAAGACAGATAAAGCTGCCTAAGGTCATGGCAACATAGATCACCAAATAGACCAGCATCGCAGAAATGCCCTGCTCCGTTCCGGTGGCGAGGCCAATCAGGATGAAGCCGACATTGTTGATCGAGCTATAGGCCATCAGCCGCTTCAGGTTTTGCTGCCCAATCGCGCCGACTGCGCCGATGATGATCGACATCAATGCCACGGCGATAATGATTTGCTGCCATACCAATATTTGCGCGCCAAATGCCTCAAGTACGATGCGGATGGTCAACGCAATTGCCGCAACCTTTGGCGCGCTGGCGAAGAATGCGGTCACAGGCGTTGGCGCGCCTTCATACACGTCCGGTGTCCACATGTGGAAAGGCGCAGCGCTAATTTTGAAGGCGAGGCCCGAGAGAATGAACACAATGCCAAAGATCAGGCCGAGGCCGACGTCCGCATCCATGGCCGCGCCGATAGCAGCAAAGCTTGTCGATCCGGCAAAGCCGTAAACCAAAGACGCGCCGAACAAGAGCATACCGCTGGCCAATGCACCAAGGACGAAATATTTCAGCCCGGCTTCGGCTGAACGCCCGTCAGAGCGCACAAAGCTTGCAAGGACATAGGCTGACAGGCTCTGCAGCTCCAAACCAATATATAAGGAAATCAGGTCGGTTGCAGACACCATCACGCCCATGCCAACACAAGACAACAGGATGAGCACCGGATATTCGGCCCGCATCGCCCCTGCATTCTCCAAGAAGCGTGGCGCAATGATCAACGAAATCGCGGCCGCAATGAAAATCAGTATCTTGGAGAAATTGCCAAATGCATCATTGATTAAAAGACCGTCAAAAGCGGACAAATTTGTGCCATTCATCATAAAGTTGAGGACGAATGCGGCAGCAGCGACCAGCGCAGCGACAGCCAATATGCTGATCAAGCGTCCGGCCTGCTCACGCCACGCAGCCAAAAGCAGCAGGCCAAGCGCAGAAAAGCTCAAGATGACTTCCGGACGGACCAGAGAAAGAGAGGCGTTCAGTTCCATTATCAATGGCTCCCCTCAGCCATATTTTTTTCCGGACCATGCACCACGCGGTACCGCGCGGTTGTCGGGTCGACTAATTTCAGCTTGCTGTCACCAACGGGTGCAGCGCGTTCAATGCGGGCGACAATCGTTGCCACATCGCGGCGAATGGGTGCCAGGAATGTTTCCGGATAAACCCCCATCCACAACACCACGACAGCAATTGGCGCGAGAAGCCACATTTCACGAATATTGACGTCCGACATCGTAGCGGCATCAGCATTGATCTGCGGCCCAAATGCAATGCGGCGATAGAGGTACAACATATAGCCAGCGCCAAGGATAATTCCGGTGGTCGCAATAAATGTGGCCCAGGTGGAAACCTTATACGCGCCGGCAAGGCTTAAAAATTCCCCAACAAATCCGCTGGTGCCGGGCAAGCCAACGCTCGCCATGGTGAACAGCATGAACAACAAGGCATATTTAGGCATATTGACGCTGAGGCCGCCATAACGGCTGATTTCACGCGTATGCAGGCGGTCATAAATGACGCCGACGCACAGGAACAGGGCACCCGACACTAGGCCATGACTCAACATCACGATGATTGCGCCTTCTATACCTTGTTGGTTGAAAGTGAACAGGCCAACGGTTACAATCGCCATATGCGCCACTGAGGAATAAGCGATAAGCTTTTTCATATCCTCCTGCACCAATGCAACGAGCGAGGTGTAGACCACCGCGACCATCGATAGGCCAAAGACCAATGGAATGAAGTCCGCACTTGCCTCTGGAAACATCGGCAAAGAGAAACGCAAGAAGCCGTAGCCGCCCATTTTGAGAAGCACGCCAGCCAATATGACTGAGCCAGCGGTCGGCGCCTGAACATGGGCATCGGGTAGCCATGTATGCACTGGCCACATGGGCATTTTCACCGCAAAGGATGCGAAAAATGCAAACCACAGCCATTTCTGCGCCTCTGCAGGGAAATCGGTATTCAATAATGTCGGAATATCGGCGGTGCCCGCAAATTGGATAATCCACAGCATTGCGATCAACATCACGAGTGAGCCAAGCAAGGTGTAGAGGAAAAATTTGTACGATGCGTAGATGCGGTCCTGCCCACCCCAGATACCGATGATAAGATACATCGGGATGAGACCAGCTTCAAAAAAGATGTAGAACAGCAACAAATCCTGCGCCGCAAAAACGCCAATCATCAGCGTTTCCATTAGCAGGAACGCCGCCATATATTCGCCGACGCGTTTCTGAATGGATGTCCAGCTTGCACCGATACAAATCGGCATTAGGAACACCGACAGCATGATCAAACTCAGTGAAATACCGTCTATGCCAAGCCGCCAGCCAATTGGCCCGAACATAGTAGCGCTTTCGGTAAACTGCCACTGCGCGCCCGCTGGATCATAACACAGCCAGAGCAGGAGACCAAGAACCAGATTCACCAATGTCGCCGACAGCGCTATGATACGCGCACGTTCAGCGCGCACGAACAGGCACATTGCCGCTGCGACCACCGGAATGGCAAGCATGATCGAAAGTACAGGGATATCCGCGGCGTTCATTACACTCTCACCATCATCCAGCTCACCGCGATAACTAAGCCAAGAAGCATCACAAGCGCGTATGTATACAGATAGCCCGACTGCATGCGCACAGCCAATTTGCTACCAAAGGAAACGACAACCGCCGAACCATTGGGACCAAAGCGGTCAATGATCCCGATGTCGCCTTGCCTCCAGAACAGACGTCCGAACCAGAATGCGGGGCGGATGAACAGGAAGTTATACAGCTCATCAAAATACCATTTGTTGAGGAAGAAACGGTAGATTGGTGCAAACGTGGTTGCCAGACGTTGTGGTGCATCTTGCGACCGCATGTACATCAGATAGGCTGTTATTAGGCCAAGCAGCATTGCCACGGTCGACGACAATTTCACCCACAACGGCACCTCGTGCATCGCATGCATCAGATGCGCGTTGAAATAGAGGGTGCTGTTTGCCCAAAATGCCTTGCCAGCCTCCGCATCAATGAATGCTTCATGGAAGACAAAACCTGCAAAAACTGCGCCTATGGTCAGCAGCGCCAAAGGCATCAGCATCGACCATGGACTTTCATGGGGATGATATTCTGCGGTACCCTCGCTGGTCGCGCTATGCGCATGTGCTTCATGGTCGCCATGGTCATGCATCGCGTGCTGGATATGCTCCGACTGATCCCAACGTGGCTTTCCAAAGAAAGTTAGGAACATCAAACGCCAGCTATAGAAACTCGTTAGCAAAGCCGCGATCACACCGATGGCAAAGCCATACATATGATAAGTGGATTCACTGGCGAACGCGGCCTCGATAATGGCGTCCTTTGAATAAAAGCCTGCAAATCCGGCAACCCCAAGGATACCGACGCCGGTGATCGCCAGCGTCCCCGCCATCATTGCCCAGAATGTCAGCGGGATATGTTTCCGCAAGCCGCCATAATAACGCATATCCTGCTCATGGTGCATCGCGTGGATGACCGAACCAGCCCCCAAGAACAACAATGCCTTAAAAAAGGCATGCGTGAACAGATGGAACATCGCCGCGCCATAAGCGCCAGTGCCGGCTGCAAAGAACATATAGCCCAATTGCGAACAGGTGGAATATGCGATCACACGCTTAATGTCGGTTTGCACAAGACCAACAGTTGCAGCAAAAATCGCCGTCGTGGCGCCAACAATCGTGACCACATCTAACGCGAACTGGCTGGTTTCAAACAAGGGCGACAGGCGGCAGACCATGAACACGCCAGCGGTAACCATAGTCGCGGCATGGATCAGCGCGGAAACGGGCGTTGGGCCCTCCATTGCGTCCGGCAACCATGTGTGCAGCCCAAGCTGCGCTGATTTACCCATCGCGCCGATGAACAGCAATACGCACAGCAAGCTCATGGTGTCGATGCGCAGGCCAAGGAAGCCAATGCTTGAGCCGACTTTATCAGGAGCGGCAGCAAGGATTTCGGGGATCGAAACAGTTCCAAAAAGCCAGAATATGCCAAAGATACCGAGCATAAATCCAAGGTCGCCAACGCGGTTGACGACAAATGCCTTAATTGCCGCCGCATTTGCGCTTGGTTTCTTGTACCAGAAACCGATCAGCAAATAAGACGCAAGGCCAACGCCTTCCCATCCAAAGAACATCTGCACCAGATTGTTGGCCGTCACCAACATCAACATCGCGAAGGTAAACAGCGACAGATACGCAAAAAAGCGCGACTGATCGGGGTCTTCCTCCATATAGCCCCAGCTATAGAGATGGACGAGCGCCGATACGCTGGTGATCACCACGAGCATGACGGCGGTCAGCGCATCAACGCGCAATTCCCAATCAAAGGTCAGGTCGCCTGACTGCACCCATGTCATCACCGGCTGTACATAAGTGGTCTCACTGCCGTTCAGGAAACCGATGAAGATCGGCCAGCTCAGGAACGCGGCGATAAATAACCCTGCGGTTGTGATCGTCTTGGCCGCCAACGCGCCAATGAAGCGCTGTCCCAAACCAGCGACGAGCGCAGCCAGAAGCGGCAGGAAAACAATGAAATGGATTGCAGTCACTGGATGTTATCCCTTCATCCGGTTGACGTCATCAACGGCGATGGTGCCACGGCCGCGGAAATAAATAACCAGTATCGCAAGACCAATCGCCGCCTCACCCGCCGCGACGGTCAAAACGAATATCGCAAAGATCTGCCCGGTCAGGTCGCCCAAAAACACGCTGAACGCGACCAGATTGATGTTCACCGCAAGCAATATGAGCTCAATCGCCATCAGGATGATGATGACATTTTTGCGGTTCAGGAAAATACCAAGCACACCCATAACGAACAATATGCTGCTGACGACGAGATAATGTTCGATACCAATCACAGCTCAATCCCCTGCCCGACGGGCTGATTAACATTACGCGTCGCGTCTTGCGGACGGCGCTGCACCTGGCTGCTGATGCTTTGGCCGCGTGTGCCGTGGCTGCGGCGATGCGTCAAAACGATTGCGCCGACCATCGCGACCAGCAAGATCAAGCCCGCGGTTTCGAACAAGAACACATATTTGCTATACAGCAACGCACCAATCGCCTCGATATTCGGCACGGTCGCCGACAGCGTTGCAACGCCCGCTTCTTCTGTGCCAAGCTTCACTGCACCAGCCTGATACGCGCCGATACCAAGCACCAGTTCAGCCACCAAAACCACCGCGAGCAAAAACCCAAGTGGCACGTTTTTGACGAAACCTGCACGCAATTCGGCAAAATCAATGTCGAGCATCATCACTACGAACAAGAACAACACCGCAACCGCGCCGACATAAACAATGACCAACAACATCGCGATGAACTCTGCACCGATGAGGACCATGAGGCCTGCCGCGTTGAAGAATGCAACGATGAGCCAGAGCACGCTGTGCACCGGATTGCGCGCAAAAATGACCATTGCGGCAGACGCAATGACGATGCTTGCGAAGATATAGAAGGAGACCAGTTGGATCATGCCAATACCTCAGTCATGATAACATCGTCGCACCAGCGGAGGCTGGTGCCTATCTCGCTTATCTTTCTAAACGGACAGACGTCATGGGCCCCAGCCTGCGCTGGGGCGACGATGTTTTTGTTGGTAAAGGTCAGCCCTTGAGTCATCTCAGCGCCGCCCTTAACGATAGGGTGCATCGGCGGCAAGGTTCGCAGCAATTGCCCGTTCCCATTTTGCGCCGTTGTCGAGGAGCTTGGCCTTGTCATAGAGCAGTTCCTCGCGCGTTTCTGTTGCGAATTCGAGGTTCGGACCTTCGACAATGGCGTCAACCGGGCATGCCTCTTGGCAGAAACCACAATAAATACACTTAGTCATGTCGATGTCATAGCGCGTGGTCCGGCGGCTGCCATCGTCGCGTGGTTCGGACTCGATGGTAATGGCCAAAGCAGGGCAAACCGCCTCACATAATTTACACGCGATGCAGCGTTCTTCACCATTGGGATAACGCCGCAAAGCATGCTCGCCGCGAAAACGTGGGGAAAGCGGGTTCTTTTCGAACGGATAGTTGATCGTCGCCTTTGCCTTGAAGAAATATTTCAAGGTCAACATATGCGCCTTTACGAATTCCCACAGCGTGAAGGTTTTGATGAGGTGCGCGATGGTGGTCATGCGAAATGTCCTGTGAACATAAGATAACCGCTCACCAAAAATACCCAGAAGAGCGAAATCGGCAGGAACACTTTCCAGCCCAGACGCATCAATTGGTCATAACGGTAACGCGGCACGGTTGCCTTCACCCATGCGAAGATAAAGAACATCAAAAGGATTTTGGCAAAGAACCAGAGGATGCCCGGAACGGCGTATAATGGCGCCCAATCAACGGGTGGCAAATATCCGCCCCAGAACAGAATCGCGTTCAGCGCGCACATCAACAGGACATTGGCATATTCACCCAACCAGAATAAAGCGAAGGCCATGGAAGAATATTCGGTCTGATAACCGGCAACAAGCTCGCTCTCCGCCTCAGTCAAATCGAACGGCGCACGTGCGGTTTCGGCCATTGAGCTGATGAGGAACATCACCGCAATCGGGAACAGCAAGGGGTTGAAGGCATAAGCGTTGATGAAGCCGAAAACATGGCCACGCTGCCCCTCGACAATGCCGCTGACGTTGAATGTGCCTGCCCAAAGGACGACGCAGATCAGGATGAAGCCAATGGAGACTTCGTATGAAATCATCTGCGCGGCAGCGCGCATCGCCGAATAGAATGGATATTTGGAGTTGGATGCCCATCCCGCAATGACCACGCCATAAACACCCAAGCTGCTGATCGCGAGGATGTAGAGCAATCCGACATTGATATTCGCCAATACGACGCCATCGGCGAAGGGAATGACCGCCCAAGCCATCAATGCGACGGTAAAGGTGATGATCGGCGCAATCAGGAACAAGCCGCGGTTCGACGCACTTGGGATGATGGTTTCTTGCAAGAACACCTTCAAGCCATCCGCGAAGCTTTGCAGCACCCCAAATGGACCGACGACATTGGGTCCCCGGCGCAGTGCGAAAGCCGCCCATAATTTACGTTCCGCATAAATGATCATCGCCACCGCGAGCATTAGCGGCAGCGCGATCAGGAGGATGCCGGCTATGGTGGCTGTGAACCAAGCGCCTTCGTAACTCATGCCGAGATTTTGGAAGAAGGAAGTCATGATGCCACTCCCCCGTCGCCCCAGCGCAGGCTGGAGTCCATCACGTCTATCCGTCTAAACCGCAAGACGAGATAGGCTCCAGCCTGCGCTGGAGCGACGTAGCTGTGTGTTCTGAGGTTGAGCGTCATTCCGCCGCCTCCAAAAATTGTGTGCAATGCACCAGTTCCGCCGAGCATTTCTGCATCGTTTCGGACGCGCGGCAAATGGCGTTCGTCAGGTAGAAATCCTTAATCGGATAATCAACGATTTTGCCAGTCACATCGGATGGCAGAGATGGTTCTGACCAACCATAATCCGCCAGCCCTTCAACACCCAAAGCAGGCACTGCCTTCGCCATTTCAGCGCGCAGGGCGTCGAGACTGTCAAATGGCAGGCGCTTGCCCAGAACATCGGACAAAGCGCGGAATATGGCCCAATCTTCGCGCGCATCGCCGGGCGGGAATACCGCACGCTCGCCGCGCTGCACGCGGCCTTCCAAGTTCACATAGGTACCAGATTTTTCGGAATAAGCAGCACCCGGCAAAATCACGTCGGCATGATGCGCGCCATTGTCGCCATGGTGGCCGACGTAAACTTTGAAACTTTCGGCAAACAGGCCATAATCGGCCTCGTCCGCGCCAAGGAAGAATGCCAGCTTAGGCTTCTTCGCCGCCAACGCCTTAATGCCCCCATCATGCGCAAAACCGAGCATCAACCCGCCCATCCGCGCGGCTGCAAAGTGCAGAACGTTAAACCCGTTCCAGCCATAACGCACCAGCTTATACTTGTTGGCCAACGCCAACGCCGCGCCGTGGACGCCTTCATAACGCAACGCGCCACCGCCAACGATAATCGCCGGACGTTCAGCCGACTTCAGCGCATCAGATAATAGCTTAGGCAATTTGGTCAGCGCGCTTAGGTCATCGCCGAGCCACTCAACCTGATAGGTCAGGTTCGTGACGGGACCGATGGCAAACACCTTTGCCCCACACTTGCGCATAGCCTTTTGAATGCGTGTGTTCACCAATGGTGCCTCACGCCGCAAATCGCTGCCGACCAATAGGATCACGTCCGCATTTTCAATGCCAGCGATGGTGGTGTTGAAATTCACTGCCGACAGCGAGGATGTGTCATAGGCAAGGCCCGTCTGGCGGCCCTCCAACGTCGACGCGCCAGCAAGCTCGCGCGCGGCAAACATGGTTTCGCAATCGACCTGATCACCGGCGACGACCGCCGCTTCGCCCGTCCAATGCGCCTTGATCGCGTCAAACGCCTCGGCCCAGCTTGCCGCGACAAGCTTTGCGTCTTTGCGGATATAAGGCTTGTCCAAACGCCGATGTGTGAGGCCATCAACCGCATGGCGCGTTTTGTCGGACGCCCATTCTTCGTTCACGTCATCATTGATGCGTGGCAGCGCCCGAAATACGGCCCTGCCCCGGCTATCGAGGCGGATGTTGGTGCCAACCGCGTCCATGACGTCGATGCTTGGCGTCTTCTTCAATTCCCATGGACGCGCTTCGAACGCATATGGCTTCGACGTCAGCGCACCGACAGGGCAAAGATCAACAACATTGCCCGAAAGCTCGCTTTGCATGGCGTGCTCGAGGTAGGTCGTAATCTGCAAATTCTCGCCGCGACCAATCGCGCCCACCTCCTCAATTCCTGCGACTTCTTGCGCAAAACGGACGCAGCGGGTGCACTGAATGCAGCGCGTCATCACCGTTTTGACGAGCGGCCCCATATATTTCTCGGTAACCGCGCGTTTGTTTTCCTCAAAACGCGAAGCACCCCGACCAAAAGCAACGCTCTGATCCTGCAAATCGCATTCGCCGCCTTGGTCGCAAATCGGGCAATCTAGCGGGTGGTTGATAAGCAAAAACTCCATCACCCCCTCACGCGCCTTTTTCACCATCAGCGTATCGGTGCGAATGATCTGGCCCTCGGTAGCGGGCAACGCACAAGACGCCTGCGGCTTTGGCGGCCCGGGGGCAACCTCAACTAGGCACATGCGGCAATTGCCCGCAATGGACAGCCGTTCATGATAGCAAAAACGCGGAATTTCCTTCCCCGCCATCTCACACGCCTGAAGGACGGTTGCGCCCTGCGGGACTTCGATTTCGAGGCCGTCTACGGTGACTTTAGGCATGTTTACTCCGTCGCCTCCAACATATTGTCGCCCTTGGCTTCATGAATGCGCCGCTCCATCTCTGGGCGGAAATGCTTGATCAGGCCCTGAATTGGCCAAGCCGCCGCGTCGCCGAGCGCGCATATCGTATGGCCTTCGACTTGCTTGGTGACATCATACAAGGTATCAATGTCGCCAATCTCTGCATTGCCCGTGCGCATCTTTTCCATGACGCGCCACATCCAGCCAGTGCCTTCGCGGCATGGCGTACATTGACCACAGCTTTCATGCTTATAGAAATAGCTCAATCGCGAAATCGCACGAACGATATCGGTAGACTTGTCCATCACAATAATTGCCGCAGTGCCGAGGCCGGAGCCAACAGCCTTGCAGCCGTCGAAATCCATCGGCACGTCCATCATCATCGCGGCAGGAACCAATGGTACTGACGAACCGCCCGGAATGACGGCGAGGAGATTGTCCCATCCACCGCGCACGCCGCCGCAATGCTTTTCAATCAGCTCGAAGAACGGGATGCCCATTTCTTCTTCGACAACGCATGGCCTTTCCACATGGCCTGAGATTTGGAACAGCTTCGTGCCATGGTTATTCTCGCGACCAAAGCTTTTGAACCAAGCCGCGCCCCGCCGTAGGATCGTTGGCACGACCGCAATGCTTTCGACATTGTTCACGGTCGTAGGGCAACCATATAGTCCTGCCCCTGCCGGAAATGGTGGCTTCAGGCGTGGCTGGCCTTTTTTGCCCTCAAGGCTTTCGATCATCGCGGTTTCTTCGCCGCAAATATAGGCGCCCGCGCCGCGATGGACGAAGACGTCAAAGTCATAGCCTGATTTTGCGGCGTTCTTGCCGAGTAGTCCCGCCGAATATGCCTCGGCTACTGCGTTTTCCAGCACCTTTGCCTCGAAAATATACTCGCCGCGAATATAGATATAGGCGGCACGCGCGCGCATGGCAAAGCCAGCGATCAGCGCGCCTTCAATCAGCTTATGCGGGTCATGACGGATAATCTCGCGATCCTTGCAGCTACCAGGCTCGGATTCATCGGCGTTGATAACGAGAAAGTTGGGCCGCTCGGGCGTTGGTGCCTTGGGCATGAAGCTCCACTTCATCCCCGTCGGGAAGCCCGCACCACCGCGACCGCGCAGGCCCGACGCCTTCACTTCCTCAATAATCGCATCCTGTCCGACCTTCATCAGGTCAACGGTCTTGTCCCAATCGCCACGCGCCTGCGCCGCTTTCAGGGCGAATTCCTGATAGCCATAAAGGTTGGTGAAGATGCGGTCTTTGTCAGCGAGCATTAGCCCAAACCTCCAATAAAAAACCAAGCTGCCCCGGCGATCAGCAGGCCAATAACGGCCAGCTTAATAATGCCCTTGAGCAATTTCCACGCGACGAACGCGGCGATAAGAATGCCGATGAGGGAGAGAAATTCCATTAGCGCAATCTCCCCGTCTCACAAAAACACGCCACGTCGCACCAGCGAAGGCTGGTGCCTATCTCGCGCGTCGTCCGTGCATGATAGACGTAATGGGCCCCAGCCTGCGCTGGGGCGACGGAGTTCGATGCGGCAAAGGCGAGCATCAATATTCCCCCCGATAGTCATGGTTCTTGTCCACCATGGCATGCAAGGTCGTTGCGCCGCCATAAGGTTCTACCGTGTGACGGCCCGGCAACTGGGTGCCGACCTTCGGCTGCTTACCCTCGGCCAAGCCTTTGAGGATTGCGGTCATGCTGCTATGGTCGAGATCTTCGTAATTATCGTCGTTGATCTGAACCATAGGTGCAGACGCGCAATTGCCCATGCACTCCACTTCGGTCAGCGTGAACATGCCGTCAGGCGTTGTCGCACCTTTCAATAGTCCACGGCTCTTGCACGCCGCGATGATATCATCCGACCCGCGCAACATGCACGGCGTCGTTCCGCACACTTGCACATGATAGCGGCCAACGGGCGCGAGATTGTACATCGTGTAGAAGGTCGCGACTTCGTAAGTGCGCATATACGGCATGCCGAGATAGCCAGAGACATATTCGATCACCGGCACTGGCAACCAGCCTTGCGTCTGTGTTTCTTCGCCAACCTGACGCTGCGCCAAGTCAAGCAACGCCATCACGGCCGATTGTTGCCGTCCGGCAGGATAGCGGCCGATGTACATATCGGCCTTTGCCTTATATTCCGGCGCAAAAGCAAAGCTGCCCCATTTGGAACTGGTTTCGGCTTCGTTGGGAATTGCTGCTGAATCAGCCATCACACACTCCGTCACCCTGAACTTGTTTCAGGGTCCATTTATCCGCACGCTCAATTTTTGAAATCGAACGCAATGTTTCCGATTCAGTTTGTTCACTGCACGCGCCGGATTGGCTGCACGATGGACCCTTAAACAAGTTCAGGGTGCCGAATGAAGAGAGCGGAGGATTTGTCATCGCACAAACTCCACGCGACTGACTTTGTCGCCTTCAAAACTGTAAATCGTCATGACTTCAAAGGGCTCGGACGACGCTGAACGATACACTTTTTCGTGCAAAACCGCGAAATCGCCCAAGGCATAGCCCGCCAATATTTCGGCTCTATTTTCCGGAAATTCAGCGAACATTGCTTTCAATCCCGTACAAACGCCCTCTTTCCCGTCGCGTACAACGGCCCCACGATATCCCGCCTCGGCGGCATCATCGGTCATCAAGGCCACATATGCGTCCGCATCTTGCGCATTGTAGTGCGCGATCATCTGCTGCGCGATAGCCAGGCGCGCGCTCATGACGCGAAAGCTCCAAGTGACAGCGACAGAGCTGTGCCTTTTACATTTTCAAGACAATGCGGGTCAGCCATGCGCTTCTTTCCGTCCCCAAACGCGCCCCAAATATGCGCCAAACATCATCGCCGCTGCGGTCGAACCCACTTCCTTTGCCGACACCTCGGCATGAAACAAATAGAGATAGGCCGCGACCAATGCGACCGAACCAAACGCCGCCAATGCCAAAAACATAAGCTCGCGTGTCATCACCTGTCACACTCCCCAAACACGATGTCGAGCGCGCCCAAGATTGCGGTCGTGTCAGCAAGCATATGCCCACGAGTCATGAAATCCATCGCTTGAAGGTGCGAAAAGGCTGTTGGCCGGATTTTGCAGCGATAAGGCTTGTTGCTACCGTCGGCGACCAGATACACTCCGAACTCGCCCTTGGGGCTTTCGGTGGCGACATAGACGCTGCCTGCGGGCACTTTGAAGCCTTCGGTGTACAATTTGAAGTGATGGATCAATGCTTCCATCGATTGCTTCATTTCGGCGCGCTTGGGCGGTGCGACCTTGCGGTCGTCGGTGCATACCGGACCTTCGGGCATGTTCTGTAGGCATTGCTTCATGATGCAGATCGATTGGCGCACCTCTTCGACGCGGACCATGAACCGGTCGTAGCAGTCACCGCGTGTGCCGACGGGAATGTCAAACTCCATCCGGTCATAAACATCATAAGGCTGGCTCTTGCGGATATCCCAAGGGATGCCAGCGCCACGGATCATCGGGCCGGAAAAGCCCCATTTGATCGCGTCTTCCTTTGAAACAATCGCGATATCGACATTGCGTTGTTTGAAAATGCGGTTGTCGACCACCAGCGACATCGCGTCCTCAAATAAGCTGGGCATGCGGTCATCGAGCCAATCGGCAATGTCGGTTAAAAGCTTCAACGGCACATCCTGATGCACGCCGCCGGGCCGGAACCATGCGGCATGCATCCGTGCGCCGCTCGCCCGTTCATAAAAGCCCATAATGTCTTCGCGGATTTCATAGAGCCACAAGGGCGGCGTCATCGCGCCAACATCGATAATATGGTGCGCAATGTTCAACGTGTGGTTCTTGATCCGCGTCAGTTCTGCGAACAATACGCGCAGATATTGCGCCCGAAGTGGCACTTCGAGGTCCAACAATTTCTCAATCGCGAGCACATAGCTATATTCCATCGCCATTGGCGAGGCGTAATCCAACCGATCGAAATAAGGCAAAGCCTGCAAATAGGTTTTATATTCGATCAGTTTCTCGGTGCCACGGTGCAAAAGGCCGATATGCGGGTCAAGCCGCTCGACAATTTCACCGTCCAGTTCCATCACCAGACGCAAAACACCGTGCGCTGCGGGATGCTGTGGGCCAAAGTTGATCGTGTAATTCTGAATGACTTCATCGCCAGTGGTCGGCGCGAGGTCTTGTTGCATGGTCATGCTTTGTCTCCCGTCGACTTTGGTTTATGCACGCTGCGCTTCACCGCTTCTGTATTCGTTGCCTTACCCGCGCCCGTCTGCGCCGCGGTATCGCTTGTTTTGGGCGTAGCCGGCGGAGGCGCGTCGTTGCCAGCGCCCTCGCCAGTTTTCTCATCGCCCGGCAGGACATAATCCGCGCCTTCCCAGGGGCTAAGAAAGTCGAAATTGCGGAAATCCTGCGCCAATTGCGCGGGTTCATATTTCACGCGCTTTTCCTCTTCGGAATAGCGCAGCTCAACATAGCCCGACAATGGAAAGTCCTTGCGCTGCGGGTGTCCCGAAAAACCATAATCGGTCAAAATGCGCCGCAAATCTGCGTTGCCGGAGAATAACACGCCATACATGTCGAACACTTCGCGCTCCAACCATCCAGCAACGGGCCAAATGCTGGTGACCGAAGGCACAGGCTGATCTTCATTCGTGGTCAGATGCACGCGAATACGGTGGTTTTTAGTCAGGCTCAAAAGGCAATAGACAATCTCAAACCGTGGCTCGCGATCGGGCCAGTCAACGCCTGCAATTTCCATCAACTGCTGATACGCACAATGGTCGCGCAGTTTGAACATACACTCACCCAACGCATCACGGTGAATGTGCACGGCAACTTCACCATTGGCTTCTTCAATAGAAACCATATGCTTACCAAGCGTATATGAGATAGCTTCTATCGTGCCATCGGGCGTTTGGATAAGGGGCGCAGAATGGGTCACCGTTCGATGGTCCCTGTCCGGCGGATTTTACGCTGCAACTGCATAATACCGTATAGCAACGCTTCGGCAGTTGGCGGGCATCCGGGTACGTAAATATCAACTGGCACAATGCGGTCGCAACCGCGCACCACGCTGTAGCTGTAATGATAATAGCCGCCGCCATTGGCGCAGCTACCCATGGAAATGACATATTTGGGTTCAGACATCTGGTCGTAAACCTTGCGCAACGCAGGTGCCATTTTATTGCAAAGCGTGCCGGCGACGATCATCACGTCGGACTGACGCGGGGACGCGCGCGGTGCGATACCAAAACGTTCAAAGTCATAGCGCGGCATGTAACCGTGAATCATTTCAACTGCGCAGCAAGCAAGCCCAAAAGTCATTGGCCACAATGACCCGGTCCGCGCCCAATTAAACAGGTCTTCGGCCGAAGACACGACAAAGCCCTTGTCGTTCACTTCGCTTTCAATATCCTTGAAAAACGCAGCATCCGGCGCTTGCACGTCAGAGTGTGATGGCGCGATTACTCCCATTCGAGTGCTCCCACTTTCCATGCATAGATAAATCCAATAACCAATTCGAACAGGAACAGCATCATGGTGCCCCAACCAATCCAGCCTGTTTCACCCAGACTGACCGCCCATGGAAACAAAAAGGCAGCTTCAAGGTCGAAAATGATAAACAAAATCGCAACGAGGTAGAAGCGAACGTCAAACTGGCTGCGCGAATCTTCGAACGCAGGAAAGCCGCACTCATATTCAGTGAGCTTTGCCTCTGTGGGCTTGTGCGTGCCCGTTAATCGCGAAACACCTATCGGCAGAAACACAAAGGCCGACGACAACGCAAGCGCCACCACGAGGAAAAGCAGTATAGGCAAATATTGCGACAAATCAGTCATATCAGACTCGTTTCCGAAACCCCGTAAGTTGCGGCGCTTTTAGGCAGAAGAGTGCTGACCTGCAAGGCCAAGACTCGTCATTTTTTGTGCCATTTTCGTCGTTTATTTTATGGCGCCGACCAACAGCTTATGCAGCTTGCTGTGCAAAATGTCGTTAGCGGCCAAAACCTGAACATCTGCAATGTGCGGACTGCGTCCACGATAGTCGGTTACAAAGCCACCCGCCTCGCGCACAAGCAGGCATCCAGCCGCCGTATCCCACGGAGATAAGGCACTTTCCCAGAAACCATCGTAGCGGCCAGCGGCCAACCAAGCGAGATCAAGGCTCGCTGCGCCAAAACGCCGAATGCCCGAAACCGAAGGCCCAATGGCCTCAAAAATCTTGGTCCATTCTTCAAAATCGCCATGGCCTTTGTAAGGCGTGCCCGTCGCAATAAGGGCTTCGTTCAACTGACGGCGCGCAGATACCCGCAAACGGCGGTTGCCAAGCCAAGCCCCCTTGCCACGTTCGGCCCAGAAGCTTTCGTCGGTGATCGGGTTGTATACCAGGCCCGCAAAAATATCGCCCCAGCCCGAACCATCCGGCTTTGGATCTTGTACGGCAATCGAAATCGCGAAATGCGGAATGCCATGTAGGAAGTTGCTCGTGCCGTCGAGCGGATCGACGATAAAGCGTGGTTTACCCTCCGCCCCTGCAATCTCGCCGCCTTCTTCCATTAGAAAGCCCCAATCGGGACGTGCGATTTCAAGTTCACGGAAAATCGTATCTTCGGCGCGCTCGTCGGCTTTTGATACGAAGTCAGCAGGCCCCTTTTGAGACACCTGCAAATGTTCAATTTCACCAAAATCGCGGCGAAGCTTGCCGCCCGCTTTACGGGCTGCTTTTTCCATGATGGTCAAAAGACCGGTTAATGCTGGCATTAGTCAGCCTTCCGGACATATTCCCGTTCGTAAACATCGACCACAATCCGCGTACCTGCGCTGATGAACGGCGGCACCATTACACGCACGCCATTGTCGAGGATTGCAGGCTTATAGCTTGATGACGCCGTCTGGCCTTTTACAACAGCGTCTGCTTCGACAATCGTAGCCTCAATCTGATCCGGCAAAGCGACTGAGAGCGCTTCGTCATCATACATTTCCATGACAACGTCCATGCCGTCCTGAAGGAAAGCCGAAGCGTCACCCAGAAGATCGGTTGGCAAAGTCACTTGATCATAGGTTTCCGTGTCCATGAACACCAGATTATCGCCCTCGGCATAGAGAAACTGAAAATCTTTCTGGTCAAGGCGCACTTTTTCGACGCTTTCGGCCGAACGGAAACGGATATTGTTCTTGCGGCCGTCGCGGAGGTTTTTGAGCTCAACTTGCATATACGCGCCGCCTTTACCCGGTTGGGTGTGCGCGGTCTTTACGACACGCCACAGGCCGCCTTCATATTCCAATATGTTACCCGGCTTGATTTCAACCGCGTTGATTTTCATGAGTGCACTCGCTTGACAGATGGAAAGAGCAGACACGCAAAAACGTGCCGATGGACGCGGGCATTAACGATGACGGCGCAATTAGGCAAGCAATGCGTTAAACGCCTTGACTGCTTCGGCGGGACCCTGCGGATGGTTCCACACCGCGCTGCTCACCGCTATGAAATCCGCGCCTGCATCGATTAATGGCTTGGCATTGTCTGATGTAATGCCGCCAATGGCAACGCAGGGGACCTCCGTTACAAAAGACCATTTCTGTAATGTGTCGAGTTCAGCGACATGTTCCACCGTCTTCGTAACCGTGGGATAAAAAGCGCCAAAGGCCACATAATCGGCCCCGGCCTCCGCTGCCTCCATCGCCAGATGACGGCTGTTGTGACAGGTAACGCCAATCTGTGCGTTACTACCAAGCATTTCCCGCGCCTCACGAACGTCGCCATCGCCCTGCCCCATATGCACGCCGTCGGCTTTTAACCGCTTGGCCAAAGCAACGCTGTCATTCACGATGAACGCAACGTCATACGCAGCGCAAATGGCCTGCAATGGCTCTGCAAGGGCCGCCGCCTCATGCTGATCCAATTCTTTGACCCGAAACTGGAACGCGGCAACGGGGCCAGCGGATAAGGCAGCCTCAAGCCGGGCGGGAAAATCGCCGCCTACGTCCAGCGGTGAGATCAAGTATAATTGGCAGGCAGATTCTTTCATGCCGCGCTCATTAGCGGGGCTTTAGGCCGGCGGCAAACATCTTTCGCATAAGCGGTCCTGACCCTAGGTCGCGGATGCTGCGTGGATTTCGTCAATGGCGCTGGCAAGCGCGGCATCAAATTCCTCAGCCGTCATCTGGTGACGCAAATCTTCCAATAAAGCGCGGGAGAAGCTGGCGATCATGCCGCTATTCTTGGCAAGTTCAGCGCAAGCCTCCGGACGGGCATAGCCACCAGAAAGCGCGACAACGCGCAGCACGCGTGGGTGATTGATGAGCGCGTCAAACGTCCCTGCCTCTGCGGGAATCGATAGTTTCAACATGACCTTGTGGTCAGCCGATACGGTTTCTAGCGCTTTGAAAATTTCATCACGCAAGATGATGTCGCTGTGCGCGCGATCAGCACTTTTGATGTTCACCTCAGGCTCGATTATCGGCATCAATCCAGCAGCGAGGATTTGCTCGGCCACATCAAATTGTTGCTTTACGATCGCGGCAATGCCCGATGGCGACGCTTGGTTGATGACGGAGCGCTTTTTTGTGCCAAACACGCCCTTGGCCTTGGCGCGTTGAAGCAACGCATCCAGACCTGGCATTGGCTTCATCAACTGAACACCGTTCACTTCGTCCTCCAGCCCCTTGTCTACCTTAAGGAAAGGCACAACGCCGCGGTCTTGCAATGCTGTCGGCACGGGCTTGCCGCCTGCTTCGCCGTCCATGGTGCGTTCGAACAATATCGCGCCCAATACTTTCTCGCCGGAAAAGCTGGGTGCGGTAATGATCCGCGCACGCATGTTGTGGATGAGGCCAAACATCTCTTCTTCGGTCGTGTAGGCATCTTCCTCTATGCCATATCCCTTGAGCGCCTTGGGAGTTGAACCGCCGCTCTGATCGAGTGCAGCAATAAAGCCCGAGGCAGTGGACACTTTTGCAAGCATTTCGGCGTAATTCATTGTTGGCATCCTATAATATGGTCTTGCATACGTATGCATGGGCAATTGAAAAAAACGGGGCATTGCACCGCAGGTTTAAGCGATATTCAAAGCATCGACGCCCGGAAGCGGCTTGCCTTCCATCCATTCGAGGAAAGCGCCGCCTGCGGTCGAAACATAGGTAAAATCTTCAGTCACGCCCGCATGGGCCAGTGCGGCAACGGTGTCGCCACCCCCTGCAACCGACACCAGCGACCCTTCCCGGGTCAGGGCAGCCGCCGTCCGCGCCAATGACACCGTTGCAGCGTCAAAAGGTTCAATCTCGAAAGCACCCAATGGGCCATTCCACACCAAAGTGCGGCAGTTTTTCAAAACATCGGCCAATGCCTCAACCGCGGCAGGCCCCACGTCTAAAATCATTTCATCCGCCGCCACTTCATGCACATTGACCGTCCGGATTGGCGGGTTTGCTCGGAATTCGACTGACGTCACGACATCATAGGGGAGATGGACCGTGCAGCCTGCGACATCCGCCGCATCCATAATCGCATTGGCTTGATCTGCCAGATCATGCTCGCACAAGGATTTCCTGACATTGACACCGCGCGCAGCCAAAAATGTATTGGCCATACCGCCGCCGATAATCAAATGGTCAACCTGCTTGACCAGATGGTTCAGAACGTCGAGCTTAGTGGAAACCTTTGCTCCGCCAACGACAGCGGCGACAGGATGTTCAGGTGCGCCCAAGGCAGCCTGAAGCGCCTTCAACTCGGCCTCCATGGCACGACCAGCATAAGCTGGCAGGACATGCGCAAGGCCTTCGGTGGACATATGCGCACGGTGCGCCGCAGAAAAGGCATCGTTTACATAGAAATCGCCGTTGGCGGCAACGGCGCGTGCGAGTTCAGGGTCATTCGCTTCCTCGCCCGGCCAAAACCGGGTGTTTTCGAGGAGCGCGACATCACCATCGGCCAATATACCAACAGATTGCGCAACAACGTCGCCCGCTATTTCTGGGACAAACATGATCTCGCGGCCAAGCACTTCTTGCAAGGAGTCGAGCACCATCGACACCGACATTTCGCTATGCTTCGCGCCATTGGGTCGCCCGAAATGTGCAAGCAGCAGGACCTTGGCTCCCTTATCCGCCAGTTCCAGCACCGTCGGCAACAACGCACGCATGCGCGCTTCTTCCGTCACACGCCCGTCAGCCATGGGGACGTTCAGGTCAACGCGAACCAAAGCACGCTTGCCCTTGATATCGCCGAGGTCGTCGAGCGAGCGGAATGCCATTTATTGATCCTTACAGAAACTTGCCCATGACACCGGCGGTATCAACCATGCGATTGGAGAAACCCCATTCATTGTCATACCAGCTCAACACACGCACAAGCTTGCCGTCGATCACGGCTGTTTCCAAGCTGTCGATCGTCGAACTTGCGGGACAATGATTATAGTCAATTGAGACCAAGGGCTCATCCGAATAGGCCAACACGCCCTGCAAAGCGCCTATGGATGCTGCTTTCAACAATGCGTTGACTTCTTCAACGCTGGTATCGCGCTTTGGCGTGAAGGTCAGGTCGACGATGCTGACATTGGGCGTAGGCACGCGGATCGCAGAACCATCCAGCTTGCCCTTCAGCTCTGGCATAACTTCGCCAACAGCGCGCGCAGCGCCAGTCGTTGTCGGGATCATCGACATGCCCGCAGCACGCGCACGGCGCATGTCATCGTGGATTTGGTCGAGTATCTTTTGATCATTGGTGTAGCTATGGATCGTGGTCATCAATCCGCGCTCAATACCAATGGCGTCGTTCAGGACCTTTGCCATTGGTGCTAAGCAGTTGGTGGTGCAGCTTGCGTTTGACACGATAATATCGGCAGCGCTCAGCACGTTATGGTTGACGCCAAAAACAACCGTCTTGTCCACATTTTTACCGGGCGCGGAGATCAGGACGCGCTTTGCGCCTGCCGCAAGATGCTTTTCGGCGCTGACGCGGTCTGTAAAGAAACCGGTGCATTCTAGCGCAATATCGACGCCGTTGGCCGCATGCGGCAAATTGGCCGGGTCACGTTCTGCCGTCACATGAATCCGCTTACCATTGACGATGATGTCATTGCCATCGGCCTCAACCGTGCCGGGGAAGGCCCCGTGGACGCTGTCACGTTTGAACAACAGGGCGTTTGCCTTGGCAGGTGCAAGATCGTTAATCGCGACCAGTTCCAGATCATGGTCATCGCGTTCCAAAATCGCGCGGGCGACCAAACGGCCGATACGACCAAAACCGTTAATTGCTACTTTCACTGTCATAACTGCTCCTATCAGCCCAAGCGGGCGACAATTTGCGGGGTAATCTTGTCAGCCGTCAGGCCAAAATACTCGTAAAGCGCATCAATGGGTGCAGAAGCGCCAAAGCTATCGATACCGAACCGAAGGCCGTCGCCGACATAACGCTCCCACCCTATGGTTGTGCCCGCCTCAATGGAAACGCGCAGCGTATCGGTTGGAAGAAGTTCCGATTTATAAGCCGCCGGCTGTGCGTCAAACCTCTCCCAGCTTGGCATCGAGACCACGTCTGCGCCAATGCCTTGTGCTTCGAGCTTGTCCGCCACCACAGTAGCAATCTCCACTTCAGAACCCGTTGCAACAAGGATGACCTTGCGTGCCGCGGTGGCCGCGAGCAATTTATAAGCCCCCTTGGCGGAAAAATTCTCGCTAATGTCCGTGCGCAGTTGCGGTAGATTTTGCCGCGAAAGCGCCAGCACCGAGGGCGTAGATGCGCTTTCAATCGCCAGCGCCCAACATTCGGCGGTCTCAATCACGTCACATGGCCGATACACATCCAAATTGGGGATCAGCCGCATCGACATAATCTGCTCAATGGGCTGATGCGTCGGGCCGTCTTCGCCAACACCGATGGAGTCGTGCGTCATGACGTAAATGACACGCGTTTCTTGCAAAGCGGACAGCCGAATGGCTGCACGGCAATAGTCCGAAAAAATCAGGAATGTACCGCCATACGGTATGATGCCGCCATGCAGCGCCATGCCGTTCATCGCCGCAGCCATCCCAAATTCACGAATACCGTAATTGACATAGCGGCCCGAATAGTCTTTTTTATCCAATGTGTTGGTGTACACCGTGCGGGTAAAGTTGGAGCCCGTTAAATCCGCAGACCCACCCAATAATTCCGATATTGCAGCCGTAGCAGCCGTCAGCGCGATTTCGGATGCCTTTCGCGTGGCAATCTTTTGCGGTGCCGCAATCAAGCTATCGAGATGCGGCTTCAGCCATGCATTATTTAGTTCGCCCGCCATGGCCGCCGTAAACGCACTGTTCTTGGCGGATGCGGCGAACCTAGATTTCCAATCCGCATGCGCGGCTGCGCCTGCTTCGCCCGTTGCACGCCATGCCCCAAGAATGTCGTCGGGTACTTCGAATGCAGGATAAGGCCAATCAAGAGCAGCGCGCGTCACAATGATTTCATCTGCGCCAAGCGGGCTGCCATGCGGCGCTTTCGTGCCTTCTTTATTTGGTGATCCCTTGCCGATCAAAGTCCGGCAGGCAATTAATGAGGGCCGGTTGTCGGCTAAAGCCGTCTTAATTGCGCGCTCTATGTCATTGAAATCATGTCCATCACAAGCCTCAACATGCCAGCCGCTGGCGCTATACCGTCCTGCAATGTCTTCGCTGGTGGAAAGGTCGGTCGAACCATCGATGGTGATGCGGTTGTCGTCCCAGAACACAATCAAACGTCCCAACCCAAGATGTCCGGCCAGACCAACGGCTTCATGGTTAATGCCCTCCATCAGGCACCCGTCGCCAGCCACAACCCAAGTACGGTGATCGACCAGATCATCGCCAAAGCGCGCATTCAAATGCCGTTCCGCAATGGCCATCCCGACGGCCATAGCAAAACCCTGCCCCAATGGACCGGTGGTGCATTCAATGCCATCGAGCAGGAAGTTTTCAGGATGCCCCGCACATGGGCTACCCAATTGACGGAAATTACGAATATCGTCGATAGTCGGGCTGGCATAGCCAGTCAGATATAAGGACGCATAAGCGAACATCGAACCATGGCCTGCGGACAAAACAAACCGGTCACGGTCGGCCCAATCGGGCGCTTTTGGGTCGAATTTTAGAAATTTCGAATATAGCACCGTTGCGACATCGGCCATGCCCATTGGCATTCCGGGATGACCGCTATTCGCGGCCTGCACAGCATCCATGGCCAGTGCCCGAATTGCATTGGCCATTTGCTGGTCACTAACGGTCATGTTCTTTTCCCCACTGGTTACTCCCGGCCGGGAGCGGGTGGCGGAGCACATTGTTGTGTGTGGCACCGCCGAATCGTTGGAGCGAACCCTTGCGGATGCAAGCGCAAAGCGTCAAGTGAGCGAGGGCGCTTTTCCCCATGAATTTGTGCTTATAATCGCGTTCACACATTTGCATACGGCATAGTCTCTGCTAAGACTCCTCAGCAAAGGAAACTAACCCATGATAGAACAACGATTTATTGTGGCAATCGGCCGGATAGAGCGTGCCCTGTCGCGCATCGAAAAATCGGCAATCGCACCTGCGCCAACTGGCGATAATGGCCTTGCCGAGCGGCATGAGAAGCTAAAATCTGAAACGCTTATGGCCATTCAAGATTTGGACAAGATACTGGCGGATGCGCGCTGATGCCCGACGTTAAATTATCCATCGCTGGTCGCGACTATTTCGTTGCGTGTAACGCCGGTGAAGAGCAGCGCCTGCTGCAACTGGGCGCTTTGGTGGACGCCACTGCGCTTGAAGCAGCTGGCGGCGCCCGTGGCCTGACAGAAACGCGCGCGCTCCTGTTTTCTGCGCTGCTACTCGCCGACAAGCTGCATGACGCAGGTCGTACAACGCCCGCCGAAACTGCGGGACCTTCCGCCGCAATGCTGCAATCCTGCGATATATTAGAGAGGCTTGCGAGCCGGCTGGAAAATCTGGCGCTAAGGCTTGAGAATTAACGTAAGTGGCTTATATTGTTTTTTGGCGGTACTGTCCGGCACGAACTGATGAGAACATCCCTGAGGCGATTATCTATCTAAGGGAGCTGTCCCTGCCTGGGCCGTTTGGGAAACCTTAAGGTCCAGATCACACGGTGCCCACCTGACGTCCTGGCGTCAGAGGATATTCCGGGAAACG
>NZ_CAMCWY010000005.1 GCF_945882965.1 Sphingorhabdus sp. EL138 | reverse complement strand
CCGAGATGATATTTGCTGCGCAGGTAAAGGACCTTCTCCACGATCTCGGGTGGCGTCTGGTTAGCAGGGTTCTTTGGAATGGGCTTTGCATTGATCAGCCCGGCTTCGCCGTTCCGCTCGAATGAGGCTTTCCAGCGGTAGAAGCTTGATCTGCCAATGCCGAAGTATCGGCACGCTTTGCCCGCATCACCAATCTTCTCAGTATGGCGCAGCACCTTTAGCTTGCGCTGAATATCTCGTTCTTCCTTGGTCATCGGTTCCATCCTTCTGCTTGCCTATCGGCAATATGAAAGATGTCCCGCGAGTCCGTACAGTCCTACAATCTTTAAAGGTGTTGCGTTCGATAAATTCAAACACACGAAATCCTTATACATTTTGGTAGCAATCAGAAGACGGCGCGGGTTCGACAGAAGCGTTGTGATTTCAACACAGAGGTCAAAAAATTGTCGCGCGTTCGCTTGGTCAATTAACAGGCTATGGTGACCTTTGTTCCCACGCATGGCGCAGCTCATGGGCACCAAAGCCTCAGACTGCACCGCAGGAGACATTCTCAGCCGTCAACGGCCTATGAAGCAAAACCCATCAAAGCGTGGGGGGACAGGGCGCGCACCAGCTGTGCCTGAAACAGGTGCCCCTCCTGTCAGAAATCACGCGCGGGAAACATATGTCGTCGAGCCGGTTTTAGGAAACTAGGGACAGCACCATAACAGAGTTTGGCACATTCGTGCGTTAGGCAACCACCCTTGATGCTAAGGTCTTTGCGGTAAACATCGCAGAGGAAATCAACCGTATCGGGATTATTATCCTTAAAATACACATGATGTACATCGCCGATATGGGCCCCCGCAGTTCAGCTATTTCTTGCCTTTGCGGCCTTTTCGGGCGGCATATTTGGCATCGCGTTCAAGCTTGCGTTCTTCGTCGGTTTTTGTTGGCACGGCGGGCTCTAATGACATTTTCGCACGTTCCAGCTTCTCGGCCTTTTCCCGTTCGCGGGCCGCTATTTTCTCTGCGCGGGCTTGTGCTTGCGCCTGTTCGCGTGCTTCGGCGGCGGCGCGCCGTGCTGCAAGGGTCGCTTCGTCAAGCTTTGGCTTTGCGCGCAGCTTATTAACGGCATCCAGCTTCGCCTTTTTGGCTAAGGCTGCACGCTCTTGAAACGACGGCTCTTTGTATGAAGACATATTCTTGTGTTATCCATTTGATGTGTTGGTAAAGCGGTGCACGCCAGCGATGACCTTGGATAACGCCTTAAAGGCAAAGACGCCCCACGGCAAATTGCAATCCGCTTAAAAATACCTGCACGACCGCCAGCCAAGCGTCCTGAACGGATGAAACGGCTCAGGTCAAGGTGACAAGGCCAATAACTGCGCCTGTCATCGCAGAGGCCATATTGCCGGCGGCCCAGCTTTTCATGCCCAGAGCGGAGACCTCTGCGCGCCGTGTGGGGGCGAGCGTGGCGATGGTCGATACCAACAGGCCGACGCTGGCAAGGTTTGCAACGCCGCATAAGGCATATGTGATGATCAGCTTGCTGCGCGCGTCAAAGGTATCGGCGGGCAGGGCGGCGAGATCAAGATAGGCGACATATTCGTTAAGGATGGTCTTTGTGCCCATTAATGCCCCTGCCGCTGGTGCTTGGTCCCATGGAATGCCAATGCTCCACATCAACGGCGCAAACAGCCAGCCGAACGCGCGTTTGAGGGTGAGGGGCTGTGCATCTACTTGGGGCAGCAGGGCCAGCAACTGGTCGGTCAAATTGACCAAGGCAAACACGACGATGATGATGGCGATGACGGCCAGCACCAATTGGATGCCCTCCATCGTGCCTTTGATGACTGCGTCCATGCTGCTTTCATATTTCAGGTCGGCGTCGGCATCTTCTGCACTTATGCTGCCGTCGCCAGGGACCATCAGCCGCGCAATAAGCACGGCGGCGGGTAAGGAAATCAGCGAGGCTACAATCATATGGCCCACGGCGTTCGGCACGGTCTTGGACAAGGTGGTGGCATACAGGACAAGAATGGCGCCGGAGATTGTCGCCATGATCAACACCATGATCATGAACAATTCGGCCCGGCTCATCCGTTCAAACCACGCCCGCAGGACAAGCGGGGTTTCGACCACGCCCAAAAACATGGTTGCGCCGCCGCCAAGCCCAACGACGCCGCTGACGCCTAAGGTCTTGCGTAACGCCCATGACAGGCCACGGACCGCAGCGCGCAAGATGCCCCAATGCCATAACAAGGCCGATAGCGCGGAAAAGACGATGATCAGCGGCAATATTTGAAATGCGACGATGACGGGCTCTTCCACGCCGGGCTTGAGCACAAAGGGGATTGGCGCGCCGCCGGTATAGCCGAACATGTAACTTGACCCGACCAATGTCGCCTTTTCCACGGCTGCGACCGCTTCATTGGCATAGCCGACTAAGGTCCAGATGAAAGGCACCCGTGTAACCGCCAGCGCGAGCGCAATTTGCACAAAAAGCGCGCCGAAAATCCAGCGCCAGGACGGCCGTGCTGCGCGGTCTTCGGACAACGCCCATGCGAGCGTTAGGATCAACGCAATGCCAATCAATCCCTGTCCCTGTTGCAAATGTCCCTGCTGCAAAATCACCATGTCCGCCCCTTATGCTGCACGTCAGTCGCTTCGCTTTAAGCAATGCGCCCTTAAACCTTTGCTTACCGAATTCGCACAGCAGTTGTTACCTAAATTACGCGATACAGACTGGCGTAAATGCCGAGATTTTGCGTCATCATGGGATATGAGCATGCGTCAGATCTGTCGACATACGCATTTCTCAGCTGCAAAAGCATATTCGAATTCCCTGCGCCCTCGAAGGTTTTGGAAGCGCGTTAATAAATAACCGAGGTGACAAATATCTATCAGGCACAGAATACAGTAAAAACCCTGTGATTTCAGATTTCAGATTTCGGCTTTGGCGCTTAAGCCGACAATACGCGTTGCAGCAACCACATAAAAGCGATGCTGCCAATGGCATAAGCGCTGATCATCTGGGCGCGGGCGGCGTAAAGCGCATGAACGCGGTGAAGCGCCCATAAAGCCAACATCGCCCCGGCGACGATGACAAGCTGGCCCGCCTCAACGCCCAGATTAAACGTCAGCAACGCCATCGGCACTTCGCCCTGCGGCAATCCGATTTCGGCCAAAGCCCCTGCAAAGCCAAAGCCATGCAGCAAGCCAAACAGAAAGGCGACGACCCACGGAAAACGCTCTGACAAGCGCGGCGCACCGAGTTTGCGCTTTAGTATTTCGACCGCAAGGAAGACAATCGATAACGCAATCGCGGCCTCAACCGGCGGGCCGGGGACGCTAATAAGCTCAAGGGTTGTGGCCACTAAGGTCAGCGAATGTGCTATCGTGAAAGCCGTCACCGTTGCCGCCACGCGCCATGCACCGTTGAGCAAAAGCACAAGGCACAGCACAAATAACAAATGGTCATATCCCATTAGGATATGTTCGACACCAGTGACGAAATAGGTGCGGGCAACCTGCCATCGGTCCGCCTTTTGCAGGATTACAGCGGCTGGGTTGCCGGGCGTTAGCCGCGCGGCTTGCGTGATTCCAGACGCGGATTGATAGCGCAGTAATGCGTCGGCGGCTGTGTTCTCCATGCCGCTCAAGCGGACAGAGCGGCCAGCCAATGTTGCGCCGCAATCAATGTCCCAGCGCGCCAGCAGTGCAGCGGCATCAACGCTGCGTACGGGTTCGGTCGCTACGCAATCGCGCGGGAATATCGGCACGACGCGCGCGGCAAGGCCGGGCCGGATGGGCGCTTTCCATGTAATTTTATATTGGTGGGGTACGGCTTCCCGCTCGCGGATTTCCAGATAGCCCGGCTGCAAGTCATCGGCGCGGGCAATTGCCGCAAAGCCAGTCGCAAGACAGAGCAAAAGGAGAAAACGGATCATCACGGCTTGGCAATGCGAATGTCATATCCGTCGAGCAATGCCTGATAGGCAGCGGCCTCACGCGTGGCCTGCGTTTTGGCACGCCAGTCGTTGGATACACGCTGGCGAATCTCGGACAAAGGCGGTGTCCCTGCCGCAACAACGTCGCGGACGCGGACGGCATGCCAGCCGAAACCGGACTGGACTGGCCCGCTCCAACGCCCTTGCGGCAAATTGCGCAAGCTGTCGGCAAAGCCATCGCCAAATTCTCGGGTGATGACATCTGAGGCAGCTTTGTCCATGCTGGCAGATACGCTCAGCGGCTGCGCCTGCACTGGCTTTCCGGCGTTCAGGGCTAGGACAGAATCTTTGGCGCTGTCTTCATCCTCGCCCAAAAACTGCTGATCGAAACTGAAGGCCGGTTTTTCGGCATAAAGAATAGTGTTCGCCGCATAATATCGTTCAAGCGCCGCGTCCGTCGGCTCCATATTCTGGATTTCTGCCGTCGCCAGAAATTCCATTTTTGCGCGCAAGCGGCGGCGGATGACGGGGTCATCGACGTCAAGGCCAAGGCGCATAGCCTCACGGAAATAGATTTCTTCCTTGATATAATCGCGGATCAGGCTGTCGAGTATTTGCGGTGTAGGTGGGCTGCGCCATGTCTGTTCCCATTGCGACGCGAGCCGCGCAACTTCTGCTTCATTGATCGTGATGCTGCGGTCAAGGCTGTCTTCCCCGCCAAACTGCCCCATCAGCAGGAACAAGGCCGACCCTGCGCCAAGGAAATGCACCAACGGCTCGCGCATTGCCTGCTTCATCCAATCATATATCATAAAATGGCGGCACCGGGGCCGGGACGTTCAAATATAATCAGCGGCGCATTGCCATTTGGCGTTTTATAGGTCGTTTCTATTGCGGCCTGCACATCCGCCACCCGCGAACGCGGCATGATCGCCACGCATGCGCCGCCAAATCCTCCGCCTGTCATCCGTGCGCCCCCTTGATTACCGATCGCATCTTGCAACTGCGCTACCAAATCATCAATCGCCGGAACAGTGATTTCGAAATCGTCGCGCATCGACACATGGCTTTGCGCCATCAACTTACCAAGCGCGGCAAGGTCGCTTTTGGCAAGCGCGTCGGCGGCGTCCAATGTGCGCTGGTTCTCGGTAATGACATGCCGTGCACGTGCGGTTGTGACCGCGTCGAGACGCGCTGCGGCCAGCATATCAAGGTTGGCGTCGCGCAACGCTGTTACCCCCATAGCTGCGGCTGCCGCCGCAGTTTGCCGCCGTCGTGCGTTGTAAGGCCCGTCAACCAAGCCGCGGGTGACGCCAGAATGGACGATCATGATTGCGATATCATCGGATATGCGCACGTCGGTCAGTTCCAAGCTGCGGCAATCGATTAACAAAGCATGGTCCGCCTTGCCCTGCGCTGAAATCAATTGGTCCATGATGCCGCATTGGGTGCCGACAAAATCACATTCCGCCCGTTGCGCGATTTGCGCGAGGCGGATGTTGTCCATGTCGATTCCGTTAAGCGCTAAGTTGGCCTTGCCCACCGCCACTGTGAGCGCGGCGGATGACGACAGGCCGGCCCCTTTGGGCAGATTGCCCGCAATGGCGATTTTAGCGCTGCTGAGGGTGCATCCCGCTTTTTGCAAGGCAGACAACATTCCGCGCACATAATCCGCCCAGGGCTGGCTTAGATTGCGTTCTGGCCGGGGTGTCAGGGCGAAGCTGTCGCGCGCGTTTTCAAAATCGGCGGCGACCACCTCGATCATATCATCATCGCGCTTGCTGATCGCAACCATATTGGCCGGGCCAATCGCGCAGGGCAGGACAAAGCCGTCATTATAGTCGGTATGTTCACCGATCAGGTTCACCCGCCCGGGGGCGCGCACGACAAGGTCCGGGGCGTGGCCGAACTGCTCCGCAAAACTGGCGGTCACGCGATCAAACAGCGCTTGGTCCTGTGCGTTCATGACTGGCTCCGGTAATGGATTTTGGCTGTCGCGCGCAAATGTGCCGCAGCGGCCTCCGGCGTCAGGTCGCGTTGTGCCTCGGCCAGCATTTCATAGCCGACCATGAACTTGCGCACACTGGCCGAGCGCAGCAAGGGCGGATAGAAATGCGCATGCAATTGCCAATGCGGGGCATCGGGCGTTGCGCTTGGCGCGCCATGCCAGCCCATCGAATAGGGAAAGCTGGTCTGGAACAGATTGTCATAGGCCGTTGTCACGGCTTTCATGATGTGGGCGAGATCATCACGCTGTTCTGGCGCGAGGTCATGCAATCGCTGAACCGCAAAACGCGGCAGCAGCAGGATTTCATATGGCCAGCTTGCCCAATAGGGCACGACCGCAATCCAGTGGGCGTTGCTTGCCACCGTCCGCGCGCCGTCTTTGGCCTCTTGTTCGGCATAGGTTAGCAGCATTGCCGATTGATGTTGTTCAAACCAGGCCGCTTGCGTTGCATCCTCACGCGCGGGCTCGGCAGGGACATGAGTTGTCGCCCAGATTTGCCCATGCGGATGCGGGCTGGAGCAGCCCATCATCGCGCCCTTATTTTCGAAAATCTGGACATAGGCATGAGAGGCGTAAAGCTCTTTTTCTTGCGCGGCCCACGTGTCGACCAATATGTGGATATCGTCCGCTGGCATTTCAGGCAGAGTTTTTCCATGGTCAGGCGAAAAGCAAATGACCCTGCAGGTTCCATGCGCGAGAGCCGCACGAAACAAGGGTTTGTCTTTTTCTACTCCGCTACCTGCGCCGGGCATCAATGCGGCAAAGTCATTGTCGAAAATGAAGATATTTTTGTAATCAGGATTGCGCAACCCGCCAGCACGTTCATTGCCCGCGCATAAATCACAATCCGGATCGTGCATCGGCCGGACGGCGGTGTCGGGTATATCCTGCTGCCCCTGCCATGGGCGCTTCGCACGATGGGGAGATACTAAAATCCATTCATCTTTCAATGGGTTGAAACGGCGATGGGGCTGCTCATGGAACGACATTGGGTAATGTCCAATCAATCGGCGGGAGCCTGTTGCTAACCAGAAAGGCGTTGCATTGCGAGAAATGTTTGCAGCCCAAAAAGCCTGCATGCGCCGACAAGGGCGATGGATGCACGGCCTTGAGCAGCAGATGGCGACGGCCATCGACAGTCGCCGCCTTTTTATGGGCATATGCGCCCCACAGCATGAAAACGACTGGCTCTGCCTTGCCGTTCACGCGCGCAATAATCGCGTCCGTAAATGGCTCCCACCCCTTTTTGCTGTGCGACGCGGCCTTGGCCATTTCGACGGTGAGGACGCTGTTGAGTAACAATACGCCTTGCCGCGCCCAATGTTCCAAAAAGCCATGAGGCGGGCGCGGCAGGCTTAAGTCGCTTCCTAACTCCTTGTAAATATTTGTAAGACTAGGCGGAGGACGCACGCCCGGCGGCACGCTGAAACACAGGCCATGTGCTTGCCCCGGCCCATGATAGGGGTCTTGCCCCAAAATGACGACGCGCACTTTGTCCAGCGGCGTCAGTTCAAGCGCGCGGAACCATGCGTCCTGCGGCGGGAAAATCGTCTTGCCCGCGGCCAGTTCGGCGTCAAGAAAGCCTTGAAGCGCGAGCGTTTCTGGCGTCACAAGCGCCGCGCGCAGCGCCGTCTGCCAATCCTGCGGTAACGAAAATGCGGTCATTCGGCCTTTGGCGGCGCGGTCAGCAAATCGGTCCAAGCCTTCATTTCTTTTGATGTGGCAGGGCCAAGCAATTCCATTGCATGGCGCAACCGCTCGCGCATGATGTCGCGGCCCAAATGCGAGATTGCGTCGAACAAAGGCACGCCCTGCGCGCTGCCAGTGATGGCGATATAGAAAGGCCGGATAACGTCCTTCAACTTCGCGTCCAAGGCCTCGGCAGTTCGGCGCAACGTCGCTTCAACGCCTTCCCGGTTCCAGTCGATCATGCCGTCGAACTGTTGCAAGCCAAGGGTGTAGGCCGCGCGCTGCACATCCTGTTCCAGCTTCACACCATCGCGCAGCCGCTCTGCGGTCATGCCGTCAATTCGGTTCATAAAGAACATCGCGGTCAGGCCGCCAAGGTCCGACATTTTGGTAATCCGCGCCTGCGCCATTTCAGCGATGGGCGTGAGGTAGTCGTCATTCAGCGCCCACGCCTTTACCGCATCCAGAAATTCGGAAACGCTGAGTTCTTCACGCAAATAACGGCCATTGAGCCAATCCAGCTTCGACGTGTCGAAAACCGGCCCGCCCAGCGAGATATTGTGGACGTCAAATTCGTCGATCAGCCTTTGCAGTGAGGTTTTTTCATCCTCTTCGCTGGCCGATTTGATAAACAGACCAAGGAAGTTCTGCATCGCCTGCGGCAAATATCCTGCGCGTTGATAATATAGAATGCTGGTCGGGTTTTTACGCTTCGACAGCTTCGATTTGTCGGCATTGCGCAGCAACGGCAAATGCGTGAGCACGGGCGGTTCCCAGCCGAAATATTGGTAAAGCAACAAATGCTTTGGCGCCGACGAAATCCATTCCTCGCCCCGCATGACATGGGTGATACCCATCAGGTGATCGTCGACAACATTGGCGAGATGGTACGTCGGCAGGCCGTCCGATTTCATCAGCACCTGCATGTCAACGACCGCATATTCGAAGGCGATTTCGCCCCGCAACGTATCTTGAACAATGCATGTGCCCGTTGTTGGAATTTTCATGCGGACAACATGCGAAACGCCGTCGCCATCGCGCTTTGCGATATCGTCAGAGGTGAGTGCCAAACAGGTGCCATCATATTTTGGTGGCTGCTTCGCCGCTATCTGAGCGGCGCGTGCGGCCGCGAGCTTTTCGGGCGTACAATAGCATTTGAACGCATGGCCATCGGCCAGCAACTGGTCACAATGCGCGGTGTAAATCGCGCTGCGTTCCGATTGGCGATAGGGACCATGCGGGCCGCCAACATCGGGGCCCTCATCCCAGCTAAGGCCCAACCAGCGCAGCGATTCCAATATCATCTTTTCCGATTGCGGCGTGGACCGTGCCTGATCGGTATCCTCTATGCGCAACAGAAACTCGCCGCCGTGCTTCTTGGCAAAGCAATAGTTGATGAGCGCAATATACGCGGTGCCGACATGTGGGTCGCCGGTGGGGGATGGTGCAACGCGGGTACGTACTTTCATGAGAAACAAATGCCTTTGGTTTGGTTGACCCGCGCTCTATCAAGCTGCAACGCGATTGTCATCTTTCCGGTGCAGTCAACAGTCAAACTAACAGGAGCGGTTCATGCAAAGCAGGCTTATTTCGCTAAGCAGGCGGCAGTTCGGATTTGGTCTTGGCAGCATTGCGTTTGCAGGGCTGGCGGCACGCGCCATTGCGCAGGCACCCACCGCTGGAGCCAATGAAGTATTTGGCTATGGCCCGTTGGTGCGCGACCCCAACAACCTGATCGACCTGCCTAAAGGCTTTGATTATCGCGTTATTTCGCGGCTCGGTAACATCATGGATGATGGCTATCTGGTGCCAAACTCCGCCGACGGAATGGGCGCTATCGATTTGGGGAAGGGCAAGGTCGCCCTTATCCGCAACCATGAGCTTGGAATTAAGGATCAGGATTTCGGGCCCTTCACCGGGAATGTGGCAAAGGATTTCCCGGCTTATGATCGCATGGCGGATGACAAATCGATGCCCCTGCCGGGGGGTACCACGACTTTGATATATGATATGAAGACTGGCCAACGCGAGCGTGAGTTTTTGAGCCTTTCCGGGACGATCCGCAATTGCTCCGGCGGGATTACGCCATGGGGAAGCTGGCTGAGCTGCGAGGAAAATGTCACGCGCGCTGGAAGCGGTGTCGGCGAAGACCATGGCTATATTTTTGAAGTTCCCGCTACGCAGAATGGCCTTGTTACGCCCGTGCCCCTAAAAGACATGGGTCGTTTCAACCACGAGGCCGCGTGCGTTGATCCGCGGACGGGCATTGCCTATTTGACCGAAGATCGCGGCGACAGCCTGCTTTACAGGTTCATTCCAAATGAAAAGGGACGGCTTGCCAAAGGTGGGCGGCTTGAGGCTTTAGCTTTTGTGCAGGCCGACATTAGTGATACGCGCAACTGGACTGAGGTTCAGGTTAGCAAAGGCCGCCAATATCAGGCGAAATGGATATCGCTTTCCAACCCTGAAAGCCCCGATGATGACTTACGCAAACAAGGCGCCGCCAAAGGTGCTGCGCTGTTTGCGCGCGGCGAAGGGATATTCTGGGGGAAGGGCGAATTGTTCTTTGCCTGCACGAACGGCGGCGCTGCAAAATATGGCCAGATTTTCCGCTATGTCCCTGCGGCAAATGAAGGGACCACGCGTGAAGCCGAAGCGCCCGGAATCATCGACCTGTTTATGGAATCGACCAATCCAACATTTTACAATTATGGCGACAATATCGCCGTGATGCCGACAGGGCATTTGTTAGTTTGTGAGGACCAGTATACCGACATTTCGAGTAACCATTTGCGTGGCGTTACTGCGCAAGGCCAGACGTACATGATAGGCCGAAGCCGCGTGCAAACCGAATTTGCGGGCGGATGCTTCTCACCCGATGGCTCGACAATGTTTGTGAACATGATGGAACCGACGATGACCCTGGCGATCAGTGGCCCGTGGGCTAGCGTAAAGTCTGCCTAGCGGAAACTTTTCAACGGGCGTAGCTGTTAAGGGTGATGCAACAGATTCTTCCCCGTTTGATTTCCCTTGGCACCGCCGTGCCGCCGCACTGCATCACGCAAGATGATGTCCTGTCGATTTTGGCGCAGGCCAAACGGCAAGACCTGCCACCGCGCATGGCAGAAATACTTGGAAACACGGGTATCTCGCAGCGTCATATAGCGATGCCGCCCGAATATTATTTTGACGCCAGAAGCTGGGCAAAGCGCGCAGGCGTGTATGAAGTTGTCGCCGCACAGATTTTTGAAGCAGCGGTTACGCAGGCTTTGGCGCGCGCAAACTTGCAGGCCGCCGCCATAGGGCAGATTGTTTTCGTATCGACCACAGGAACGATGACGCCCAGCCTGCCAAGCCGGATGATAGCGAAAATGGGTTTCGCGCCCAACACACGCTGCGTGCCCTTATTTGGCTATGGTTGCGCTGGCGGGGTCATTGGCCTTGGCGTTGCGGCTGATCTTTATCGTGCGGGCCCGGACAAGCCAGTCATGCTCGTCAGCCTTGAACTGTGCAGCCTTGCCTACGACCATGCGCGCATGGATAAAAAAGATATGGTCGCACTTGCGTTGTTTGCCGATGGCTGTGCCGCTGCGGTCATCGGCGCTGGGCCAGGGCCGCAACTGGGTGCATTTGCGAGCCATGTCTGGCCCGATACGCTCGATATGATGGGCTGGCAGATTGGCGATACGGGGTTTGATCTTGTGCTAGCGCGCGATATACCCTTTTTTGTGAATAGCCATTTTGCGCCCGTCTGCGACGATTTTATCGCAAAACATGGCCTGACCAAAGCGGACATGGCTGAACCTGCCTGTCACCCGGGCGGTGGGCGCGTGGTCGATGCGTTGGCCGATTATCTGGGGCATGACTTGGCTGCGACGCGCAAAGTACTGCGCGACCATGGCAATATGAGTTCGCCGACGGTGTTGTTTGTGTTGGAGGCGCTGCTGGCCGCCGGACCAATTGAGAAACCAACATTTTTAACGGCACTTGGACCGGGATTTGTTGGCGCGATGGGGCTTCTCAAGCCATGACAGTGTTCGATTGGCCCGTTTGGGCGCTGATTGTCTTTGCGTATGTCATCCTGCAGCGACTTGCTGAGCTGGCTTATGCTAGCGCCAACACCCGCCGATTGCTGGCTGAAGGTGGTCGTGAGCATGGTGCGAAGCATTATCCTTTGTTTATCGTGCTCCACAGCGGTTGGCTGATCGCCATCCTATTGTTCGCAAAGCCCGAAACGTCACCCAACCTGCTTTTGCTCAACGCATTTATTGCAAGCCAAACCTTCCGCTTCTGGACGCTGGCGAGCATTGGCCGATGGTGGACCACGCGGATCATCAGCGCCCCACATTTCCCGCGCGTGCGGCGCGGCCCATATCGTTTCATCAAGCACCCCAATTATGCCTTGGTCGTTGTGGAGATTGCGGTCCTGCCGCTTCTTCTCGGCGCACCGGCCATGGCACTCACATTCTCTTTACTGAACGCTGCGCTTTTATGGTGGCGGATCAGGATCGAAAATGACGTGCTGACGGAGCGTGGCAGCACCACTTGACCCGATAGCCAGCGGGCGCTAATGGGCCCATTCCCGAAGCTCGAGGGTTGATTCTCTTTGGCGCATGGGAAATACACAGAATAGCAGCACATTATGTGTCAGGTCGGGTGGATCAAAGGCTGAGCCTCCGCCGCAAAAAACGCCTTGCCACCTAAAGTAACCGCTTAACAAAGGTGAAGATATGCCAACGATTAACCAGCTGGTCCGCAAGGGCCGGACCCCGCAGAAGGTCAAGTCCAAGGTCCCTGCGATGGACCAAAACCCACAGAAGCGCGGCGTTTGCACCCGCGTTTACACAACGACCCCGAAAAAGCCGAACTCGGCTTTGCGTAAGGTTGCGAAAATCCGTCTGACCAACCAGCGTGAAGTTATTTCCTATATCCCAGGTGAAGGCCACAACCTTCAAGAGCATAGCGTTGTGCTTATCCGTGGCGGCCGCGTACGCGACCTTCCCGGTGTGCGTTACCACGTGCTTCGCGGCGTACTCGATACGCAGGGTGTCAAGGACCGCAAGCAATCGCGTTCCAAATATGGTGCAAAGCGTCCGAAGTAATTCGAACGTTACCATTGGCTGGCCGATTGGCGCGCATTTGCGCTGCCGCTGGTCCCATGAGATAAAGGAAATAAAACATGTCACGTCGTCGTCGTCCCGAAAAGCGCATCATCCTTCCCGATCCCAAATTCGGTGATATCGTGCTTTCGAAATTTATGAACAACCTGATGCTTGACGGTAAGAAGTCAGCTGCAGAGCGGATTGTTTATGGTGCTTTGGAAACTGTTGAAGCCCGCGCCAAGAAAGATCCGATCCAGACCTTCCATGAAGCGCTGGATAACGTGAAGCCAGGTATCGAAGTGCGCAGCCGCCGTGTGGGTGGTGCGACCTATCAGGTGCCTTGCGAAGTGCGTCCGGAGCGCGCGCAGGCGCTTGCGATCCGTTGGTTGATCGGCGCTGCGCGTAACCGCAGCGAAACCACCATGGCCGCCCGTTTGTCGGGTGAGCTGATGGATGCCGCATCGAACCGCGGAAACGCGGTCAAAAAGCGTGAAGATACGCACCGTATGGCAGAAGCCAACCGCGCGTTTGCACACTATCGCTGGTAACAGCATGAACTTTTCCGTCATCCCGGCTTTCGCTGAGATGGCGCATTTGAAAAAGCGTAAATCAGGGGCTGGCATAAACCAGCCCCTTTCCCTATAGGGCAGCGCGAACCGCAGCCCCGCACTGGAGTAACGAATATGGCACGCAGCCATCCACTCAATATGTATCGCAACATCGGTATTATGGCGCATATCGACGCCGGTAAAACCACCACTACCGAGCGTATCCTTTTCTACACCGGCAAGTCTTACAAAATCGGCGAAGTTCATGATGGCGCTGCCACCATGGATTGGATGGAGCAAGAGCAAGAGCGTGGCATCACGATTACGTCGGCTGCGACCACCTGCTTCTGGAATGACCACCGCATCAACATCATTGATACGCCAGGCCACGTTGACTTCACGATTGAAGTTGAGCGTTCGCTGCGCGTTCTTGATGGTGCAGTTGCATGTTTCGACGGCGTTGCAGGCGTTGAGCCGCAATCCGAAACCGTATGGCGTCAGGCCGACAAATACGGCGTTCCCCGCATGTGCTTCATCAACAAGCTTGATCGGACCGGCGCAAACTTCAAATATTGCGTGCAATCGATCATTGATCGTTTGGGTGCACGTCCAGCGGTGCTTTACATTCCAATTGGCCTTGAAGCGGATTTGAAGGGTCTTGTTGACCTTGTGCATAACCGCGCGATCATCTGGAAAGATGAATCGCTTGGTGCCGATTTCTTCTACGAAGATATCCCCGCTGATTTGGCCGCTGAAGCAGCCAAATACCGTAGCGACCTGATTGAACTTGCCGTTGAGCAAGACGATACTGCGATGGAAGCATATCTTGAGGGCAATGAGCCTGACGTTGCGACGCTGAAGGCGCTGATTCGCAAGGGCACGCTGAACCAGTCATTCGTTCCTGTCTGCTGTGGCTCGGCGTTTAAGAACAAGGGCGTTCAGCCTTTGCTCGACGCCGTTGTCGATTATCTGCCTTCGCCGCTCGACATCCAAGACGTGCAGGGTGTCCACATGGACACACTTGAACCAGACAGTCGCCCACCTGCGGACGATGCGCCGTTTTCGGCACTGGCGTTCAAGGTCATGAACGATCCGTTCGTTGGCTCGCTGACCTTCATCCGCATTTATTCGGGTAGCCTCTTAAAGGGCACGTATCTGAACTCGGTGAAGGATAAGAAGGAAAAGGTTGGGCGTATGCTCGAAATGCACGCCAACGAACGTAAGGACGTTGATGAGGCATTTGCAGGCGACATCATCGCGCTTGCCGGTATGAAGGAAACGACCACTGGCGACACATTGTGCGCCGAACGTTTCCCGATCATATTGGAGCGTATGGAATTCCCTGAGCCAGTTATCGAACTGTCGGTGGAACCAAAGACCAAGGCTGACCAAGAAAAGATGGGCATCGCGCTTAATCGTCTGTCCGCCGAAGATCCGTCGTTCCGCGTGTCAACCGACCATGAATCGGGCCAAACGATCATTAAGGGCATGGGCGAGCTTCACCTCGACATCATCGTCGATCGTATGCGTCGCGAATTTAAGGTTGAAGCCAATGTCGGCGCGCCGCAGGTTGCGTATCGCGAATACCTGGCACGCGAAGTTGACGTCGATTACACCCACAAAAAGCAGTCGGGTGGTTCCGGTCAGTTCGGTCGCATCAAGTTCTCGGTAAAGCCGGGCGAGCGCGGCACGGGCGTTGTGTTTAAGGATGAAGTCAAGGGCGGTAACATTCCAAAGGAATATATCCCCTCGGTTGAAAAGGGCATGCGCGAAACCGCATTATCGGGCTCGTTAATTGGCTTCCCAATCATCGATTTCGAAATAACGCTTTATGACGGCGCGTATCATGATGTCGATTCGTCGGCCTTGGCATTCGAAATCGCTGGTCGTGCTGGTATGCGTGAAGCCGCGCAAAAGTCAGGGATCAAGCTGCTTGAACCCATCATGAAGGTCGAAGTGGTATCTCCCGAAGAATATCTGGGCGATGTGATCGGCGACATGAACTCACGTCGTGGTCAAATCCAGGGCACTGACAGCCGCGGTAACGCGCAGGTTGTTGAATCCATGGTGCCTTTGGCCAACATGTTCGGCTATGTGAATCAGCTCCGCTCGTTCACGCAAGGACGTGCAAACTATTCGATGTTCTTCAACCATTATGATGAAGTGCCATCGAACGTAGCAGCCGAAATCAAGGAGAAGCTTGCCTGATAGGCAAAAGCCGATTAATGGCGGCGCGTGATTCAGCAGGCGTCGTCCCACCTGATCAAAATATTACCTAATCGAAAGAAGGTTTGAGAAAATGGCAAAAGCTAAATTTGAGCGGACGAAACCGCATTGCAACATTGGTACCATTGGTCACGTTGACCATGGTAAGACCACGCTGACCGCAGCGATCACAAAGATCATGGCTGATACTTACGGCGGTACCGCTGTTGATTTCGCCAACATCGATAAGGCGCCAGAAGAGCGCGAGCGCGGAATCACCATTTCGACCGCACACGTGGAATATGAAACGGCTGCCCGTCACTATGCGCACGTCGACTGCCCAGGCCACGCTGACTATGTTAAGAACATGATCACCGGTGCGGCGCAGATGGACGGCGCTATCCTCGTTGTGAATGCGGCTGACGGCCCGATGCCACAGACTCGCGAGCACATCTTGCTTGCACGTCAGGTTGGCGTTCCTGCCCTCGTTGTTTACATGAACAAGGTTGACCAGGTTGACGACGAAGAAATTCTCGAACTGGTTGAAATGGAAATCCGTGAGCTTCTCTCGAAGTACGATTTCCCAGGTGACGACATTCCAATCGTTCGTGGTTCAGCGCTTGCTGCGCTTGAAGGCCGGGACGACAACATCGGCAAGGAATCTGTCCTTGCACTCATGGCTGCTGTTGACGAAGCCATTCCTCAGCCAGAGCGTCCAATCGACAAGCCATTCCTGATGCCAGTTGAAGACGTGTTCTCGATCTCGGGCCGTGGTACCGTTGTAACGGGCCGCGTTGAAACCGGTATCGTCAAGGTTGGCGAAGAAGTTGAAATCGTTGGTATCAAGGATACCAAGAAGACGACCGTTACTGGCGTTGAAATGTTCCGCAAGCTGCTCGACGAAGGTCGCGCAGGCGATAACATCGGTGCGCTGGTTCGTGGCGTAGGCCGTGAAGAAGTTGAGCGTGGCCAAGTTCTCTGCAAGCCAGGTTCGGTTACGCCGCACACTGAGTTTTCGGCAGAAATCTATGTTCTTTCAAAGGACGAAGGCGGCCGTCACACGCCATTCTTCGCAAACTATCGCCCACAGTTCTACTTCCGTACAACTGACGTAACCGGCGAAGTGATCCTTCCAGAAGGTACTGAAATGGTCATGCCAGGCGACAACGTAACGATCGCTGTGAAGTTGATTGCACCAATCGCTATGGACCCAGGTCTTCGCTTCGCAATTCGCGAAGGCGGACGCACCGTCGGTTCCGGGGTTGTCAGCACCATCACGAAGTAATATAGGTCGCGCATCCCGCCTGAATCCTCGATTCGGGCGGGGCGGTTTTAAGAAATTTAAAACAGTTGTTCCGGCTTCGAAAGCGTAAGTCGGAATGGCTGTTTTTCGGCTCTTTGATATTGATAGAATTTGGAAATTGGTGATACCATGGAAACGCAAAATATTCGCATCCGCCTGAAAGCATTTGACCATCGCGTCCTCGATCAGGCGACTGGCGATATTGCCGATACAGCGCGCCGCACAGGCGCACTTATCCGTGGGCCAATTCCACTTCCTACCCGTATCGAAAAGTTCACCGTAAACCGCGGACCGCACGTCGACAAAAAGTCGCGCGAGCAGTTCGAAGTTCGGACTTATAAAAGGTTGCTCGACATTGTGCAGCCCACGCCGCAGACCGTAGACGCGCTTATGAAGCTCGATCTTGCTGCTGGTGTGAATGTCGAAATCAAATTGGCGTAAGCCGATATCTCTACGTAAGTAGAGTGAGACAATAGGAATACCGCCGAGTTTACTCGGGCTGCGTTCCCCGTCTTACCAGATTGCGCACTAAGGTGCGCCACTGGTGCCTAGCCCGGACGGGGCAATGCTTAAAAATTCAGGGCTCGATTTAGGCGTCACGCCCTCCTGGCAATCCTGCCAGCCGGGCCTCTGACATAAGTTGGAGTATGGATCATGCGCACTGGCGTGATCGCGAAAAAGATGGGTATGATGCGCCTTTTCAATGAAGACGGCCGTCACGTTCCTGTCACCGTATTGGCGCTGGAAGGCTGCCAAGTGGTCGGAGCTCGTAACGAGGAACGTGATGGTTATTTTGCCGTCCGCCTTGGTGCAGGAGCCCGTAAAGCGAAAAATGTAAACAAACCGCAACGTGGCGAATTCGCCAAGGCACAAGTCGAGCCAAAAGCTCGTGTTGCTGAATTCCGCGTTGATAATGCTGATGGCTTGCTGCCAGTTGGTGCCACCGTCTCTGCGGACCATTTTATTGACGGCCAGTTGGTCGACATTACTGGTCACACGCAGGGTAAGGGCTTTGCTGGCGCTATGAAGCGTTGGGGCTTCGGCGGTATGCGTGCATCGCATGGTGTCTCGATTACCCACCGTGCCCATGGTTCGACTGGTCAACGCCAGGATCCGGGCAAGGTTTTCAAGAACAAAAAGATGGCCGGCCACATGGGCGACCGTCAGCGTACGCAGCAGAACCTGGAAATCGTCCGCACAGATGTTGCGCGTGGCCTTATCTTCGTGAAGGGTTCTGTGCCTGGTGCAAAGAATGGCTGGTTGCTCGTTCGTGACGCCGTGAAGGTTCCAACCCCTCAAGCTGCACCGTTCCCCGGCGCGTTGAAGAACGATAATGAAGCCCCCGTGGTTGAAGACGTCGTAATCGCAACCGAAGTCGAGGTTGCAGGCACCCCAGCCGTCGAAGCTGAAGCGCCTGCCGCTGAAGCTGCACCCGCTGTCGAAGCCGCTGCTGTTGAAGCACCTGCTGCAGACGCCGGCGAAGAAAAGAAGGAGGGCTAAACCATGAAGCTCAAGGTTCAAACCCTCGACGCCAAAGCAAAAGGCGACATCGACCTGAATGACGACGTATTTGGCATTGAGCCACGTGCAGACATTTTGCACCGTGTCGTTACTTGGCAGCGTGAGAAGGCCCGCGGTACGGCTCGTCCTACCCGTGAGCGTTCGGATGTTGCCCGCACCGGCAAGAAATTCGGCAACCAGAAGGGTGGCGGTACTGCCCGTCACGGTGACCGCGCTGCGCCGATCTTTATCGGTGGTGGTAAGGCCCATGGTGCCCGGCTGCGTGACTTTAACCCGTCGCTGAACAAGAAGATCCGTTCATTGGGTCTGAAGATGGCGCTTTCGAGTAAAGCAAAGTCGGGTTCGTTAATCGTTCTTGAAAATCTCGATCTGGCCGCTGCAAAGACTGCCGCGCTTAAGGGTCAGGTTGGCAAGCTCGGTTTTGGCAAGTCGACATTGGTTATCGATGGCGACGCCGTCAGTAACAATTTCCGTCTGGCTTCGGCTAATCTGGTAGGCATCAATGTGATGCCAGCCGTTGGCGCGAATGTTTATGACATCCTGAAGCATGAAACTCTGGTTTTGACCCGCGCTGCGGTTGAGAAGCTTGAAGCACGCTTCGCCCTTACGGGAGGTGCCAACTAATGGCTAAGGATAAAGCAATCGACGTGCGTCATTATGACGTGATCGTTGCCCCGCACATCACCGAAAAAGCAACATTGCTGTCGGAATATAACGCTGTTGTGTTCAAGGTCACGGGAAGCTCGACCAAGCCACAGATCAAGGCAGCCGTAGAGGCCTTGTTCGATGTAAAGGTCACGAACGTTAATACCCTTGTGCAAAAGGGCAAAACCAAGCGTTGGAAGGGCAAGCCCTACAAGCGCTCCGATGTCAAAAAAGCGATCGTAACTTTGGCCGAAGGCCAGAGTATCGACGTGACCACCGGTATTTAAGGGCAGGATAATGGCACTCAAAAGCTACAAACCAACTAGCCCCGCCCGTCGCGGCCTTGTGCTGGTTGACCGGTCAAGCTTGTACAAAGGCGGTCCTGTTAAGGGCCTGACCGAAGGCAAGAGCAAGACCGGCGGCCGTAACAACAAGGGTCATGTGACGTCGCGCGGTATCGGCGGCGGTCACAAGCAGAAGTATCGCCTGATCGACTTCAAGCGTCGTAAATGGGATATGCCTGCAACGATCGAGCGTCTGGAATATGACCCCAACCGTTCTGCCTTCATCGCGCTTGTAAAGTACGAAGACGGTGAATTGGCCTATATCATTGCACCGCAGCGCCTTGCCGTTGGTGACACGATTGTCGCTGGTGAAAAGACCGACGTTAAGCCTGGGAACGCCATGTTGTTGAGCCAGATGCCTGTTGGTACGATTTGCCACAACATCGAAATGAAGCCCGGTAAGGGTGGCCAGATCGCACGTTCGGCAGGCACATATGTGCAGCTGGTCGGTCGTGACGGTGGCCGCGTTATCGTTCGCCTGAACTCAGGCGAGCAGCGCTACATTCTCGGCACGTGCATGGGTACAGTTGGCGCGGTTTCGAACCCTGACAACTCGAACACGACACTTGCCAAGGCAGGCCGCAATCGCTGGCGTGGCATTCGCCCGCTGACGCGTGGTGTTGCTAAGAACCCAGTCGATCACCCGCATGGTGGTGGTGAAGGTCGTACATCGGGTGGCCGTCATCCGGTTACACCTTGGGGTAAGCCAACAAAGGGTGCTCGTACCCGCAGCAACAAGTCGACCGACCGGATGATTATCCGTTCGCGGCATGCTAAGAAGAAGAGGTAACTCATGTCTCGTTCCGTCTGGAAAGGTCCGTTTGTTGACCTCTATCTGCTGAAAAAAGCAGAAACCGCTCAGGAAGCATCGAAGGCTGCACCAATTAAGACTTGGTCGCGTCGCTCGACAATCCTGCCTCAGTTCGTTGGCCTGACGTTCAGCGTCTATAATGGCCACAAGTTCATTCCCGTTTCGGTGAATGAGGATATGGTCGGTCATAAGCTTGGTGAGTTCGCTCCAACGCGTACTTATCATGGTCATGGCGCAGATAAGAAGGGCAAACGCTAATGGGTAAGGCATCCGCACCCCGTCGCGTCGCCGACAATGAAGCACTGGCAGTGGGCACAACCATTCGTGGGTCGGCTCAAAAGCTTGGCCTCGTTGCCGCGCTGATCCGTGGCAAGAAAGCCGAAGACGCGCTTAACATCCTGAAATTCTCTACCAAGGGAATGGCAGATGACGTGCGCAAGGTTCTGGCATCCGCCATCGCCAACGCCGAAAACAACCACAATCTTGATGTCGACAGCCTTGTCGTTGCTGAGGCAAGTGTTGGCAAGGCGCTGACCATGAAGCGTTTCATGGCCCGCGGCCGCGGCAAGTCTAGCCGAATCGTTAAACCATTCAGCCGTCTGCGTATCGTTGTGCGCGAACAGCAAGAAGAGGCATAAGTCATGGGTCAGAAATCAAATCCAATCGGGCTTCGCCTGCAAATCAACCGGACTTGGGATAGCCGTTGGTACGCCGAAGGTGCGGAATATGGCCGCATGCTTCTGGAAGATATCAAGATCCGCAAGTTCATCTTTGAAACGCTGCCACAAGCAGCGATTTCAAAGGTAGTTATCGAGCGTCCTGCCAAGAATTGCCGCGTTTCAATCTACGCAGCACGTCCTGGCGTGATCATCGGCAAGAAGGGTGCGGATATTGAAAAGCTGAAAAAGCTGATCAACAAGTACACCACCGCTGAAGTGTCTTTGAACATCGTTGAAATCCGCAAGCCGGAAGTCGACGCAAAGCTCGTAGCGCAAGGCATTGCTGACCAGCTTATCCGCCGTATCGCTTTCCGTCGTGCCATGAAGCGCGCAATGCAGTCAGCGATGCGTTTGGGTGCAGAAGGCATCAAGATCACCTGCGGTGGTCGTTTGGGCGGCGCAGAAATTGCCCGCGTTGAATCATACCGCGAAGGCCGCGTGCCCGCACATACCCTTCGTGCCAACATTGACTATGCCGAAGCCGAAGCACTCACTGCTTATGGCATTATCGGCATCAAATGCTGGATCTTCAAAGGCGAAATCTTGGGTCATGACCCAATGGCAACTGACCGACTGATGATGGAAGCGCAGACTTCCGGCGTCCGTCCGCAGTCTGACCGCCGCTAAAGGTTAGGAACTAGAAATGTTGCAACCAAAGAAAACAAAGTTCCGCAAGCAGTTCAAGGGACGTATCAAGGGCGAAGCCAAGGGCGGGTCTGACCTGAACTTCGGTTCATACGGCCTGAAGGCGCTTGAGCCAGAACGGATTACTGCACGTCAGATCGAAGCGGCTCGCCGCGCGATTACACGTCACATCAGGCGTCAGGGACGTTTGTGGATCCGCATCTTCCCGGACGTGCCAGTCACGAAAAAGCCTGCCGAAGTTCGTCAGGGTAAGGGCAAGGGTTCAGTCGAATATTGGGCAGCCAAGGTTAAGCCTGGCCGTATCATGTTTGAACTCGACGGTGTTCCTGGTCCAATCGCAGCTGTCGCATTCCAGCGCGCAGCCATGAAACTGCCAATCAAGACCAAGGTCGTGGCGCGTCTCGGCGACACCTCGCATCTGGGAGCATCATAAGATGAGCAAAACCGAAGACCTCCGCGTCAAGAGCGATGATCAGCTTGCTGTTCAGCTCGGCGAATTGAAGCGCGAAGCGTTTAACCTGCGTTTCCAATCGGCCACTGGGCAGATGGAAAAGCCGGCACGTGTGCGTGAAGTGCGCCGTGACATCGCCCGCATCAAAACCCTGCAGGGTGAGCGCCAGCGCACCGCCGCAAAGACGGCATAAGGAGCTACCCATGCCAAAACGTATTCTCACAGGGACCGTGGTCTCCGACAAGAATGACAAAACAATTGTCGTTCTGGTCGAGCGCAAAGTGAAGCACCCGCTTTACGGCAAGATCATTCGTCGCACAAAAAAGTATCACGCCCATGACGAAAACAATGTCGTCAAAGAGGGGCAAGTCGTCCGCATCGAAGAGTGCGCGCCGATTTCCAAGAACAAGACCTGGCGCTTGGTGGCTGATGCCGCTGTGGCCCCGGTCGCAACAACAACGGAGGATTGATCCCATGATTCAGATGCAATCCAACCTCGATGTTGCGGACAACAGCGGCGCAAAGCGTGTTCAGTGCATTAAGGTGCTTGGCGGTTCCAAGCGTCGCGTGGCTGGCGTTGGCGACATCATCGTGGTGTCGATCAAGGAAGCTGCACCGCGTGGTAAGGTTAAGAAGGGTGACGTGCATAAGGCCGTTATCGTTCGTACCCGCAAAGACATCCGCCGTGCCGATGGCTCGGTCATTCGCTTCGACTCCAACGCTGCTGTGCTTATCGGTAACAACAAGGAGCCGATTGGCACACGTATTTTCGGACCAGTTGTTCGTGAACTGCGTGCCAAGAACCACATGAAAATCATCAGCTTGGCACCGGAGGTGCTATAATAATGGCTCTGGCAAAAATCAAAAAGGGTGACACGGTCGTCGTGCTTGCCGGTAAAGACAGGGGCAAATCTGGCGAAGTAACCGCCGTGATGCCCAAGGACAGCAAAGTCGTCGTTTCTGGCGTCAACATCGCTGTGCGTCACCGGAAAGCTTCACAGGCCAACCCGCAAGGCGGTCTCGACCGCTTCGAAGCTCCGCTGCACATTTCAAATGTGGCTTTGGCGGATCCCAAGACCGGCAAGGCAACACGCGTCCGCGTGGAAACCAAGGACGGCAAGAAGGTCCGTGTGGCCGTGAAGTCCGGGGAGACGATCAGTGGCTGATACTAAATATACGCCTCGTATGAAGAAGCTTTACGACGACGCCGTCGTAAAGGGCTTGACTGAAAAGTTCGGTTACACAAACCGCTTCGCCGTTCCAAAGATCGAGAAGATCACGCTCAACATGGGTGTGGGCGAGGGGTCGCAGGACAAAAAGAAGGTTACGATTGCTTTGGCCGAAATGGAATTGATTGCTGGTCAAAAGCCAGTGATCACCAAGGCGAAGAAGTCTATCGCTGGCTTCAAGCTGCGTGAAGGCATGCCAATCGGCGTGAAAGTAACGCTGCGCGGTGCCCAGATGTACGAATTCCTCGACCGTTTGGTTACAATCGCGATGCCACGTATTCGCGATTTCCGCGGCCTGAACCCAAAGAGCTTTGATGGTCGCGGCAATTTCGCCATGGGTCTTAAGGAACAGATCATCTTCCCAGAAATCAGCTATGACGCCATCGATACGGTGCGCGGAATGGATGTGATCGTAACGACTTCGGCAAACTCGGATGACGAGGCGCGCGAACTGCTTAAGCTGTTCGGCTTCCCGTTCCCAGTAGAAGAAGCTGATGAAAAGGCGGCTGCATAATGGCTAAACTGAGCTCCATAAACAAGAACGAGCGTCGCAAGAAGCTGGCTAAGAAATATGCCGGTCGCTACGCGAAGCTCAAGGCGATGGCGAAAGACCAATCGCTTGATGATAGCGAGCGTTTGATTGCTCGCCTCAGAATGGCTGAAATTCCTCGCAATGGTAACCCGCACCGCGTGCGCAACCGTTGTGAAACAACCGGGCGTCCTCGCGGCGTGTACCGTAAATTCAAGCTGAACCGTATCGAACTGCGTAATCTTGCCAATAAGGGCATGATCCCGGGCGTTACGAAGTCGAGCTGGTAAGGATAAGATAGATGGCAATGACCGATCCATTGGGTGATATGCTCACCCGTATCCGCAACGGCCAGCGGGCGAAGAAAGACTCTGTAGTCTCGCCAGCGTCCAGCCTGCGTACCCGCGTTCTCGATGTGTTGCAGCGTGAAGGCTACATTCGTGGTTACAGCGAAGAAGCATTGGGTGCACATAAGGGCATTCGCATTGAGCTGAAATATTTCGAAGGCGCGCCTGCAATCCAGCATGTCGCGCGTGTTTCAAAGCCAGGTCGCCGCGTATATTCAGGAAGCCAGGAGCTTCCGGTTATCCGTAACGGCCTTGGCATCACCATCGTTTCGACGCCCAAGGGCGTTCTGTCGGACGCGGAAGCGCGTGCACAGAATGTCGGCGGCGAAATCCTGGCGGAGGTATTCTAATGAGCCGCATTGGTAAGAAACCTGTTCCCATTCCTGCAGGTGTTACCGCCAGCATGGAAGCGGGCACGCTTTCGGTCAAAGGACCGAAGGGCGAACTGACAATGCCTATGAGCGAACTGATCTCGTACGAGATGCAGGACGATGGTCTCTTGGTGAAGCCTGCGAACGGCAGCAAAGCGGCGCGCGCCTTCTGGGGTATGCAGCGGACGTTGGTGCAGAACCTCGTAACGGGTGTGACCGAAGGCTTTACTAAGGTGCTTGAAATCACCGGCGTTGGTTATCGCGCCAACAGCCAGGGCAAGATGTTGAAGTTGCAGCTTGGCTACAGCCATGATGTTGACTTCGCGATCCCTGAGGGCATCGAAATCAAGACACCTGATAACACCACGGTGGAAATTTCAGGTATCGACAAGCAGAAGGTTGGGCAGGTTGCTGCCGAAATTCGCCGCTGGAGGAAGCCAGAGCCTTATAAAGGCAAGGGCATCAAGTACCGCGGCGAATATATCTTCCGTAAGGAAGGGAAGAAGAAATAATGGCAAAACTGTCTCTCTTTGCACGTCGTCGTCAGCGCGTTCGCTCGAAGTTGCGGGCGCAGGTTGCTGGACGTCCGCGTCTTTCCGTGCACCGCACTGGCCGTCATATTTACGCGCAAGTCATTGATGATTCGAAGGGTGCGACCATTGCGTCCGCTTCGACCCTCGACAAGGGCGTAAAGGCGAATAACGGCTCGACAACTGAAGCTGCGGCTGATGTTGGCAAGCGGGTAGCCGAAGCAGCTAAGAAAGCTGGCATTTCCAGCGTGGTATTTGATCGTGGCGGGTTCCTGTTCCATGGTCGCGTCAAAGCGCTTGCTGATGCAGCGCGCGAAGGCGGATTGGAGTTTTAATGATGGCTGAAAACACTGAAAGCACTGCACCCATCACTGATGGTGCAGCACCTGACGCAGCCGCTCTTGAAGGCCAGCGTCGCGGTCGTGGCGGTCGTGGCGGCGGTGACAATCGTGGTGGCGGTAGCGGCGGTGGCCGTGGTCGTAACAACAACGATCGTCGTCCAGCGCAGGAAGAAGATGATGGCACGATCGAAAAGCTCGTCCACATCAACCGCGTTTCGAAAACAGTTAAGGGCGGTAAGCGCTTTGGTTTTGCAGCACTCGTCGTTGTTGGCGATGGTCAAGGCCGCGTAGGCTTTGGACATGGCAAGGCGCGCGAAGTGCCAGAAGCCATTAACAAGGCAACTGCCGCTGCGAAGAAATCGATGATCCGCGTTGCATTGAAAGATGGCCGCACCTTGCACCATGACGGCAAGGGCCATTTCGGCGCGGGCAAGGTAACATTGCGTTCGGCACCTGCAGGTACCGGGATCATCGCAGGTGGCCCAATGCGTGCCGTCTTCGAAAGCCTTGGCGTTGCGGACGTTGTGACCAAGTCGGTTGGCACGTCGAACCCATATAACATGATCCGTGCTACTTTTGCGGCCTTGTCTGAACAGACAAGCCCCAAGTCGGTAGCGCAGCGTCGCGGCAAGAAAATCGCTGACCTTCTTGGTCGCGGTGGCAGCAAAACTGCTGAAGCCGACGCAGAAGCTATTGCGGAGTAATCGATATGGCGAAGATTAAGATTAAACAAACCGGTTCGCCGATCCGCCGTCCCGCTTCGCAGCGCGCAACTTTGAAAGGCCTTGGCCTTGACAAGATGAACCGCGTTGTCGAAATCGAAGACACTGCCGAAGTGCGCGGAATGATCCGCACAGTTCGTCACATGGTCCAAATTCAGGACTGATAATATTAGCGCGAATTAAAGCGAAAGCGAGTGCACGACATGAAATTGAATGACATTAAAGATAACGAAGGCGCACGCCATCGTCGTATGCGCGTTGGCCGTGGTATCGGTTCAGGCAAGGGCAAAACCTCAGGCCGCGGCCAAAAGGGTCAGACCAGCCGTTCAGGTGTTTCAATCAACGGATTTGAAGGCGGCCAGATGCCACTTCACATGCGTATTCCAAAGCGCGGCTTTAACAATATCTTTGCCAAGGACCATGCCGAAGTAAATCTTGGTATGATTCAGAAGTTCATCGACGCCAAGAAAATCGACATCAAGGCGGTTGTTGACCATGCTGCATTGAAGGCCGCTGGCCTTGCGCGTGGCGGCAAGGACGGCGTTCGTCTGCTCGCAAAGGGTGAACTGACCGCCAAGGTAAACTTCTCGGTTGCTGGCGCTTCAAAGGCAGCGATTGAAGCTGTTGAAAAGGCAGGCGGTAAGGTTGAGGTGCTGGTCAAGGTTTCGGCTTCGGAAAAGGCGGCTGCAAAGAAATCTTCCGTCAAGAACGCAGCTAAAGACGCTGCGGCTAAGAAATAAGATTAAGGCGACGACTTCGCTCTTGTCATGCCAGCCCCGCTTCCCGATATGGGCTGGCGGGGTTTGACATTTCTGGGGGCCGTCCGGATACAGTCAGGCGTAATTTTTGGGGTTAAGCCGATGCGCACGCAAATTGTGCTTGGCGTCAATCCGGAACCAAGGAACGAATATCATGGCATCTAGGGTCGACCAAATGGCCTCGAACCTCAATCTATCGAAGTTCGGGCAGGCAACAGAGCTTAAGAACCGCATCTGGTTCACAATAGGCGCGCTCATCATATTCCGTTTGTTAAGTTTCGTGCCATTGCCTGGCGTCGATCCTATCGCTCAGGCGGCCTTATATGCCAACAATGCCGCTGGTGGTGTTCTCGATATTTTCAACACCTTTTCGGGCGGCAGCCTTGAGCGGATGAGCCTCATCGCGCTTGGCGTTATGCCGTATATCACCGCTTCGATTGTGGTGCAGCTTGCTGCATCACTGTCACCGACGCTTGCCGCGATCAAGAAAGAGGGCGAGAGCGGGCGCAAGAAGCTGAACCAATATACGCGTTATGGCACGGTGTTCCTCACTGCGGTTCAGGGCTATTTCCTTGCCGCTGGTCTTGAAAGCCTTGCGGCCGCCAATGGCATTGGCGCTGTGGTCGAACCGGGCATGATGTTCCGTGTTGTCGCAACCATCAGCCTTATCGGCGGCACTATGTTTCTCATGTGGCTGGGTGAACAAATCACGTCGCGCGGTATCGGGAATGGCATATCGCTCATCATCATGGCTGGTATCGTCGCGCAAATGCCACGTTTGTTTGCGCAGTTGCTGGAGGGCGGTCGCACAGGTTCGATCAGCGGGTTCATCATTGTCGGGTTCCTCGCGATGTTCGTAAGCCTGACGCTTTTGATCTGCTTCATGGAGCGTGGCCAACGCCGCGTGCTGATCCAATATCCCAAGCGCGCAACGCAGCGCGGCATGATGCAGGCCGACCGCAGCCACTTGCCTTTGAAAATCAACACAGCCGGCGTTATCCCGCCGATCTTTGCTTCCTCATTGTTGCTCTTGCCGATCACGATCACGCAATTGGGCGGTAACAATGTTGCAGGTGAAAGCGCGATGGGTGACTTCGTCATTACGTTGAACCAATATCTGGCGCATGGCCAGCCTGTCTATCTGCTGCTCTATGGCCTTGGCATCATATTCTTCTGCTTTTTCTACACCGCAGTCGTGTTTAATCCGGAGGAAACTTCGGAGAATCTAAAGAAGGCTGGTGGGTTCATTCCGGGCATCCGTCCCGGCAAGAACACCGAATCTTATCTCGATTATGTGCTGACGCGTATCACGGTGCTTGGTGCGGCTTATCTGACCTTGGTCTGTTTGTTGCCGGATTATATGATGGCACAAACCGGGCAGCAGCAGTTTTTCGCCATTGGCGGGACCAGCTTGCTGATTTTGGTTAATGTCACCATCGACACCATCTCGCAGATCCAGAGCCATTTGCTCGCGCATCAATATGGTGACCTGCTGAAAAAGGCAAAGCTGAAGGGTGGACGCGCCCGCTAAACGGTGCGACATCGAAACGAATCGGGGAAACGTTTCATGAATATCATCCTTTTGGGGCCTCCGGGCGCAGGTAAGGGCACGCAGGCTGCGTTTCTTGTCGAGAAATATGGCATGGTCCAATTGTCGACGGGGGACATCCTTCGTGCGGCGGTTAAGGCTGGTTCGGATGTCGGCAAAATGGCGGATGAAATCATGAAGGCCGGGAAATTGTTTCCCGACGAATTGATGGCGGAAATCCTTGGCGAGCATATGGACGCCATTCCCGCCGATAAGGGCCTCATCTTCGACGGATATCCGCGCACTGCGCCTCAAGTAGCGTTGTTGGATGTTTTGCTTTCGGCGCGTAACCGGACGCTTAACCATGTTGTCGAACTCGTCGTTGACGAAGACGCGTTGGTTGCGCGCGTGGTTGGCCGCTACACCTGCGCGAATTGTGGCGACGGCTATCATGACGTGTTCAAGCAACCCGTCGTTGCGAACACCTGCGACAAATGCGGTGCGCATGAATTCAAGCGCCGTCCGGATGACAATGAGGAAACAGTGCGGACCCGCATGGCGGAATATCGCGCAAAGACTGAACCCATTTTGCCTCTGTACGATGCGCGCGGCCTCGTCAGCCGGGTTGATGGCATGGCATCGATTGAGGACGTGACCGACGCCATCGACGCTATTATAGGCTGACCCCTGTGATCTGTGTGTAAGCAGGGGCCTCGCGTGTTCACGCAGTACAGTCGGAATTGACAATTTCGTCCAAAATGAACGAGACTTTTATTTCCGTAAAATCGGGGCTAGACCTTTCACATGAAAAGCGTCCTCTTTCCTGCCGCCCTTCTTGCGGCACTGTCTTCTCCAGCCTTCGCTGAAGTCAAAGCTGCGTCAGATACAGGCTTCAACTCGGTTCATATTTCGACCGTGAACGCGACGCCTGAGGAAATCTGGGAACGCCTGCTTTCACCGAAGGACTATTGGAACAAGGCGCATAGCTGGTCGGGTTCAAGCGCGGGTTTTTATATTGATGCCCAAGCCAATGGTTGTTTTTGCGAACTGTTTCAGGAGGCCGACGAGAATGGCAAGCTGAAGACCGTCGGTAGCGTCGAGCATATGCGTGTTATATTTGTGCAACCGGGCAGGGTATTGCGCATGCAAGGTGCGCTCGGTCCGCTGCAGTCAGAGGCCGTGATTGGCACGCTAACCGTTGCTATGGAGCGTGCTAAGGACAATGCGACCACGCGTGTTAGCTTCTCCTATTTAGTGGGCGGTTATATGCGCTACAAAGTATCAGAGATCGCCCCTGCTGTTGATAAGGTGCTTGGCGAGCAGTTTAAAAACATGCTGTCGCCTTTCGCGCCTGCAGGGACGGAAATACCCAAAGTGGATAGCTTCAAGCTGGATATCGAGACAATTGAAGAAGCAGCCTCTAACGAAGCGTCTGAAGGCAGCACAGCAAAGCCTGACGAAGATGTCTCCGCAAGTGAGTCGCCTCGAATGGAGCAAAATTAATTGCGGACGGGGGAACGCAGCCCGAAATCTAGCAATAAAGTCGAAATAGGCTGGTGCGAGATGGTTGATGTGCCAAGTCTTGGCCTGTCACAAGTGCATGCCAAAATGGACACGGGTGCGGCGACATCTTCCATTCACGCAACGCGTATCAAGCCCATTTCGCGCAACGGCAAACCTTATGTCGAATTCTGGTTCCGGCTGAATTCGGGTGAAAAACCCAAGCGTTATGAAGCCCCCATCATTGACCGCCGCATGGTGCGGTCATCCAACGGTGAACGACAAGACCGTTATGTCATCTCTGCGCAATTTTGTTTTGGTAAGCTCTGCTGGAACGGGCAGATCACCTTAGCTAACCGGCGATCCATGGCGTTTCCTTTGCTAATTGGTCGGCGGGCGTTACGGCGCGGCTTCCTCGTCAACAGCGGGCGACGGTGGGTGTTGGGAAAACCCGACAATCAAGGAAATACAGGCACATGAAAATCGCGATGTTGGCAAGGAACGCAACCCTTTATTCTCACCGACGCCTTGTTGAGGCTGCGCAAACGCGCGGTCACGAGATCGACATCTTAAACACCTTACGGGTGACCATGAATATCACCTCACATCGTCCCGAGGCTTATTATCAGGGTGCAAAGCTTGGCAAATATGACGCGGTTATTCCGCGTATCGGTGCGTCCGTGACCTTTTATGGCCTTGCCGTTTTGCGCCAGTTCGAGATGATGAATGTGTGGTCACTGAATGAAAGTGTGGCCATTGGCCGGTCGCGCGACAAATTGCGGTCGTTGCAGATTTTGGCGCGTAAGGGACTTGGCCTGCCTGTGACGGCTTTCGCCCATGACCCGCGCCAGACCGACGAAGTGATCCAGATGGTGGGCGGTGCGCCCGTCGTCATCAAATTGCTTGAGGGCACGCAAGGCATCGGGGTGGTCTTAGGCGAGACCGAGAAATCGGCCCGTTCGGTTATCGAGGCGTTTCGCGGTGCAAATGTTAACATCCTTGTGCAGGAATTTATCAAAGAGGCGAATGCCACTGATGTCCGGTGCTTCGTTATTGGGAATAAGGTCGTTGCGTCGATGCAGCGTCAGGGCGCAGAGGGCGATTTCCGGTCGAACCTGCATCGCGGCGGCACGGCTTCATCAATCAAGATTACGCCTGAGGAGCGGTCAACCGCCGTCCGCGCCGCACGCGCGATGGGATTAAATGTCGCTGGCGTTGACATGCTGCGGTCCAATCATGGACCGGTGATCATGGAAGTGAACAGCTCGCCGGGGCTCGAGGGTATTGAAAAAGCCAGCGGTAAGGATATTGCAGGCAAGATCATCGAGTTTATCGAAGAAAACGCCAGCGATGGTAAAACCAAGACTAAAGGCAAGGGGTAGCGCGCCTCTGGCCTTGACAGTTGGCGCGACTCACTGTATGGCGCGGCTAATCCCGAATAACTGGTGCAGCCAGCAGCGCGTTTATGCGTCCGCTGGTTTTGTGCGTTTCGGGATATCATCAGCGTTGAGATAGGGTTTGTCCTTTCGGGGCACCTGTGGAGCAGGAGTAAATAAATTGGCACGTATTGCCGGAGTTAACATTCCAACCAACAAGCGCGTGATCATTGCGCTTACCTACATTCACGGTATCGGCCGCACTAAAGCCGTCGAAATCGCGACAAAGCTAGGAATTGATCAGAGCCGTCGTGTGCAGGATCTTTCGGATGCTGAAGTTCTGCAAATCCGCGAAACCATCGATGCGGGCTACACCGTAGAAGGCGATCTGCGCCGCACCACATCGATGAACATCAAACGTTTGATGGATCTCGCCTGCTACCGTGGCCTTCGCCATCGTAAGGGCCTTCCCGTCCGTGGTCAGCGCACGCATACCAATGCGCGCACCCGTAAGGGCAAGTCCAAGGCAATCGCGGGCAAGAAGAAATAAGAATAGTCCGAGGGACTGAATTTTATTTCTCCGCCTGAGGCACATAACGGTTTTTGTAAGATTAGGATTTCAATATGGCACGCGAACCACAGCGCATTAAAAAGCGGGAGCGCAAAAACATCTCGGCAGGCGTCGCGCACGTCAATGCCAGCTTTAACAACACGATGATCACGATCACTGATGCCCAAGGCAACGCGATCAGCTGGTCTTCCGCAGGAACCATGGGTTTCAAGGGCAGCCGCAAGTCGACCCCTTACGCAGCGCAGGTTGCCGCAGAAGATGCTGGCAAGAAAGCTGCGGAACATGGTGTTCGCACGTTAGAAGTCGAAGTGAAGGGCCCGGGCTCGGGTCGTGAATCCGCGCTGCGCGCTTTGCAAGCAGTGGGTTTCACCATCACCTCGATTCGCGACGTGACATCGATTCCGCACAATGGCGTTCGTCCTTCCAAGCGTCGGCGCGTCTAAGCATTCGTTTCAGGGGCGGCTGTTCAGTCGTTCCTTCTTTTACCCGCGACCCGGCACGGTGCACCAAACTGCCGGTTTTGCAAAACCCAAGGGGAAATCCATGTCCGTCAATATCAAGAACTGGCAGGAACTGAAAAAGCCCAACGCACTTGAACTGAAATCAGGTAGCGATGCGAAGCGTAAGGCAGTATTTGTTGCCGAGCCGCTTGAGCGTGGCTTTGGCTTGACGCTCGGTAACGCGCTGCGTCGCGTATTGCTTTCATCGTTGCAGGGCGCAGCGATAACGTCGATCAAGATCGAGAATGTTTTGCATGAATTCTCGTCGCTTGCTGGCGTGCGCGAAGATGTCACTGACATCGTTTTGAATATTAAACAGGTCGCCCTGAGGATGGAAGGCGAAGGCCCCAAGCGTCTTCAGCTTTCCGCCACTGGCCCTGGCGCTGTAACCGCTGGCGACATTGCGGTATCAGGCGACATCCAAGTGATGAACCCTGACCTCGTCATCTGCCATCTTGACGAAGGCGCTACGTTGAACATGGAAATCACAGCCGACAGCGGTAAGGGCTATGTGCCTGCAGTCGCCAACCGCCCGGCAGATGCTCCAATCGGATTGATCCCGGTTGATAGCCTGTATTCGCCCGTGCGTCAGGTTGCGTATAAGGTCGACAACGCCCGCATCGGTCAAGAATTGGACTATGACAAGCTTTCGCTGACCATCGAAACCGATGGCACCGTAACGCCAGAAGACGCTGTGGCTTATGCCGCCCGCATCCTTCAGGACCAGTTGCAAGTGTTCGTGCACTTCGAAGATTCGATGGCCGCGTCATCGCCGATGATTGGCATGGCTGCACCTTCGGCTTCTTCGGAAGAATCGGATGCGAACCAGCTTAACCGTTACCTTCTCAAGAAGGTCGACGAGTTGGAACTGTCGGTGCGCAGCGCAAACTGCCTGAAGAACGACAACATCATCTACATTGGCGACCTTGTTCAAAAGAGCGAAGCTGAAATGTTGCGTACACCTAATTTCGGCCGCAAGTCGCTGAACGAGATTAAGGAAGTATTGTCATCGATGGGCTTGCGCCTTGGCATGGACATTCCCGGTTGGCCGCCAGAGAATATTGAAGAAATGGCCAAGAAGCTCGAACAAGAGCTGCTCGGTTAAAATATTTGGGCCAAGGCGTTGCTTTGGCCCAGCAAACAGGGAAATGGCCGCCCTTAACTGGCCAGGATCGGGGTACCTGATACGGCCCCCCTACGAACGAAGGAAAAAGATATGCGCCATAAAGTTGGCCACCGTAAGCTGCAGCGTACCACGTCGCACCGTACCGCGATGCTTCGCAACATGGCAGCGTCGCTTATCAAGCATGAACAAATCAAGACGACTTTGCCAAAGGCGAAGGAACTGCGCCCCTATATCGAAAAGCTGATAACGCTTGCGAAAAAGGGTGGCCTTTCCAACCGTCGCCTCGCGATGAGCCGTTTGATGGACGACACGCAGTTGGCGAAATTGTTTGACGAACTGGCAACCCGCTATGCCGACCGTAGCGGTGGTTACAGCCGCGTGATTAAGGCTGGCTTCCGTGGTTCGGACGCCGCGCCAATGGGCGTTATTGAACTTGTTGATCGCAATGTCGATGCCAAGGGTCAAGACAGCGGTCCAGTAGAAGTGCTGGACGACGACGCGTAAACGCGTTGCACGTTAGAATTTCAAACGGGCGGTATCCAAAAGGGTGCCGCCCTTTTTCTTTGCCTCAGGTCCTGACCCTAGACCTTGCGACTGTGACATGCCGCTTGTTAAGCATCTCCACCATAGCCGACACCTGACCCATGAATGCGACGAATTTGCGATTTTAACGCCCGGACGAAGCGCAATATGGTTGGCGTTATCTGACTGACGCTTTACGCCCAGAATAAAGAATTGAACGTTGGGGAAATGAATTTATGCGAAGCGCACTTTTGCTTGGGGCTACGATCATGATGATGCCAATTTCGTCTATCGCTATGGCCCAGGGCGCGGCAACCACCGACGCCACTGCCGGCCTGATCTATCCCAAAACGAAGACCGTAAATGTCGTCGATGAACAATTCGGCGTAAAGGTGGCTGACCCCTATCGCTGGCTTGAGGATGATGTCCGCGTCAATGCCGAAGTCGCAAATTGGGTGGCATCACAAAATGCCGTCACCGATGCGTATCTGGCAACTTTGCTGGGCAAGAAAATTCTTGCCGACCGGATGAAGAAGCTGTTCGATTATGAACGCTTTGGCCTTCCTGAAAAGGCGGGTGGCTATTATTTCTTTAACAAAAATGACGGGTTGCAAAACCAGTCGATTTTATATGTGCGTAAAGGCCTCACGGGTGCTGACCGCGTGTTGCTTGACCCGAATGGCTGGGCACAGGATGGCGCAACGGCGCTGGATAGCTGGGTGCCTTCGAAAAATGGCAAGCTGCTGGCTTATGCCATTCAGGACGGTGGCTCCGACTGGCGCACACTCAAGGTGCTGGATACCGCGACGGGCAAAGTTTTGGCCGACGAAATCAAATGGGCCAAATTCACGAATATCAGTTGGGTGGGTAATGCAGGATTTCTCTATTCGCGTTTCGCCGAACCACAAGAAGGCGCAGCGTTCCAGCAGCTGAATTATAACCAGACGGTTTACTATCACAAAATCGGCACGCCACAGTCGGAAGACAAAGCGATTTACGCAACGCCCCAGAAGCCTGAATATGGGCACAGCGCGCAAGTGACGCATGACGGCAAATGGGCGGTGATCACCACCTCGTCAGGCACGGATGAGAAATATGAGCTGCACGTGATGCCGCTTGGCAAAAGCCCCAATTGGAAGGCGCAGCCTTTGGTCAAGGGACTCGATAATGACTGGGGCCTTATCGAAGGCATGGGCAATATATTGTGGTTCACTACCAACAAGGATGCGCCAAAGCTAAAGGTTGTGCGCGTCGACCTTGGAGCAAAGTCGCCCGTGTTTGCTGACCTCATCCTTGAGCGCACAGAAACGCTGTCTCGGGTGCAAATCGTCGGCAACCGTATGATCTTGTCGTACATCAAGGACGCCAGATCGATGGCGCTGATGACGGACCTTGCAGGGCAGCCTGTTCAGGAAATCGCACTGAACGCGATTGGCACTGCCAGCGGCTTTTCCGGCACACCGGGCGACGCGGAGACATTTTATGGCTTTTCTAGCTTTAATCAGCCGGGCGCCGTCTACCGATTTGACAGCAACAGCGGGATATCGACACCATTTGCGCAACCGAGGTTGAGCTTCAACCCGCAAGATTTTTCGGTGTCCCAAATATTCTACCCATCAAAGGACGGCACGAAGATTCCGATGTTCATCGTGCATAAGAAGGACCTTGACCTGTCCCAAGGCGCGCCGACATTGTTATATTCTTATGGCGGGTTCAACATTTCGCAGACGCCCACTTATTCGGCAACGCGGATGGCTTGGCTCCAGTCCGGCGGCGTATTTGCGCTTGCGAACATTCGTGGCGGCGGGGAATATGGCAAGCCATGGCATGATGCAGGCCGCCTGATGAACAAGCAGAATGTCTTTGACGATTTTGCCGCGGCGGCGGAATATCTGATTGCCAGTGGCATTTCGGCCAAGGGCAAGATTGCGATCGAAGGCCGCTCCAATGGTGGCTTGCTGATCGGCGCATCGCTGAACCAGCGGCCTGATCTATTTGCGGCGGGACATGCTGCCGTGGGTGTCATGGACATGGTTCGCTTTGACCGGTTTACCGCCGGCCGTTATTGGGTCGACGATTATGGCTATCCGAACAGGGAAGCCGATTTCAAAATGCAGATGACGTACTCGCCCTATCACAACATCAAATCAGGAGTCGAATATCCCGCCGTCATTGTATCGACCGCGGACACCGACGACCGCGTGGTCCCGGGCCATAGCTTCAAATATATATCCGCCCTTCAAGCCGCAGAGACCGGAAGCAAACCCAAAATCATCCGTATTGAAAACCGAGCTGGCCACGGGTCGGGTAAGCCAACTGACAAGGTGATCGACGAATATTCGGACATTTATGCGTTCCTCGCAAAATGGACGGGCCTGAAGCTGACCGAATAATCGTTCATAAAAACGCTGATTTGTATGAACGGATGCTGACAAGTCAATTCAGCATCCGGTCAAACCGAATCGGCTACTTCGTCTCCATCGGCCAGAAATGACTGCGCCCGACCTGGAGAATGACGATGAAATACATGACCAAAAGCTTGCTTGGAGCCGGAGCTGCTGCGGCAGTTTTGGTTAGCGCCGTTGCCCCTGCTCAAGCGCAGGATCGCTATGACCGTCATCGTGACGGGATCAGCGCTGGCGAGATTATTGCTGGAGCAGTTGTGCTCGGTGGTCTGGCCGCCGTGCTTTCCGCTGGCAATAATAATCGTTATGATGATGGCGGCAATTATGACTATAATCGTGCGCGCAATTCCAATGCCTATCGCAGCGGAAATAGCCGTGATGCGGTCAACCAATGTGTTCATAATGTTGAACGCCGGGCAAATGGCTATAGCCGTTCGGAAGTGACGCAAATCCGTGACATTCAGCGCACACGTTACGGCTATCGCGTGAACGGCAATGTTGTCGTCCAAGATGCCGGTCGCGGCTACAATGCCTATGGCAACGACCGCTATAATCGCTCCGACTCCAACGCGTACGGTCGCGGATATAACAAGGGACGGTTTAGTTGTACCGTTGAGCAGGGCCGTGTCTTGGATATCGACTATAGGGGCCTCGAACAATGGCGCTAATGCCTAAAAACGCATGAAGGCAAAGGGGCTTGGGTTGGCAACAGCCTGAGCCTCTTGTCATCTGCATATTTTGCTGCCGCGATTGCGTATGTCGCGACTGCCTTTACTTGCCACGCCGCCCAAAACGCGCCACAGTCCGCACATGGTAAATGTTATCGCGATCCTTCTGGGCCTCATTGCCCTTATCCTGTCTTTCATCGGGTTCATCCCGTTTCTGGGATGGCTGAACTGGTTCATCATCTTGATCGCCGGTGCTGGCGCGGTGTTTGGGCTTATCTCGGATAAAAATGGCGGCCGTAATTTTTGTCTGGTGGTCATGGCGATTTGCGCACTTCGCCTCTGGATTGGCGGCGGGATTATCTGACCCTGTATTGAGGGCGGATGCTTTAAAACATGGCAGATGATAAACAAACCGAGCTGGCCAGCGGCCTGCCTTATGCGATATCAGCCTATCTGATCTGGGGCTTCATGCCCGTATATTTTAAGCTTTTGAACCACGTGCCGCCAATAGCTATCGTGGCGCAGCGGATATTATGGTCGATCCCATTGCTGCTGGTAATCATGGCGTTTCGCAAGCAGTTGCACGAATATGGCGCTATTTTCCGGCACAAGGTGCATTTACGCAACTTGCTGGCAACAGCGACGCTGATTGCTGTCAATTGGCTCATATATATTTGGGCTGTTTCCACCGATCACATATTGGCCGCCAGCCTGGGTTATTATCTTAATCCCTTGGTGAATGTGCTTCTCGGGTGGCTGTTTCTGGGTGAGCGGCTTCGTCCGCTGCAAATGGTGGCTGTCGCGGTCGCCGCCATTGGCGTTGCTATCCTCATCGGCGATGCGCTCGACACATTATGGGTCTCGGTATCCTTGGCCCTCAGCTTTGGCCTATACGGTCTCATCCGCAAAGTAACGCCCGTTGGCTCTGTACCTGGCCTCGCCATTGAAACGACGTTGCTTGCGCCCTTATCGCTTGGCGCAGTGTTCTGGTATGCGCACGCTGGCACTGGCGGGTTCGGCGATGATTATACGACATCCGGGCTGTTAATCCTTGCAGGCGCAGTCACAGCAATCCCGCTGTTGATGTTTGCAACAGCGGCGCAGCGGATGAGTTATGCCAGCCTTGGCTTCGTTCAGTATATCGCGCCGTCGATAGCATTTTTATTGGGTTTCTATGCCTATGACGAACCGTTAAGCACAACCAAACTGGCGTGCTTCATCCTTATTTGGTTCAGTATCGCGATATTCTGCGCAGATGCGATCAAAACCTATCGGGCCGCAAAGGCCTAAGCCCTGATCCTAAGCCCGATAGCACCAGCGCAAAGTTTCGCCCGCGTGAAAGGGCACGACTGAAACGCCTTCTAACGCAAGCAACTGGGGAACCGGTGTGTCCACACGCTCCAGCGTTATGCGATCTTCATTCAGCGGCAGGCGATAAAAATGCGGGCCGTTTTCTGACGCGAAGGCTTCAAGCTTGTTCAACGCGCCCTCTTCTTCAAAAACCGCGGCATAGCTTTCCATGGCAAATGGCGCGTTGAATATCCCTGCGCAGCCGCAGGCGCTTTCCTTGGCGGATGTGTCATGCGGGGCGCTGTCGGTACCAAGGAAAAATTTGGCGCTGCCTGATGTCGCGGCCTTGCGCAGGGCAAGCCTGTGTACTTCGCGCTTCGCCACTGGCAGGCAATATGCATGCGGGCGGATGCCACCTTCGAACATGGCATTGCGATTGATGTGCAAATGCTGCGGCGTAATTGTGGCGGCGATGTTATCGCTGGCATCATTGACAAAGGCGACCGCATCTGCCGTAGTAATATGTTCAAAAACGACGCGCAGCTCAGGCAAGTCGCGCACGAGCTTTGATAGTGTGCGTTCGATGAACACGGCCTCCCGGTCGAATATGTCGACATGTGAATCGGTCACTTCGCCGTGGATGAGCAATGGCATGCCAATGCGCGCCATATGCGCAAGTGCGGGCATGATCTTGGCGACATTGGTCACGCCATGGGCGCTTCCGGTCGTTGCATGAGCGGGGTATAATTTTGCCGCGGTAAACACGCCTTCGGTAAAGCCCCGCGCCAGTTTCTCGCCGTCCGTCGCGTCGGTCAGATAGGCCGTTATCAAAGGCGTGAAGCTGACCCCGTGCGGCACAGCAGCCAAAATGCGGTCGCGATAGGCCGCGCCCGCTTCGACCGTCGTTATGGGCGGAGACAGATTGGGCATGACAATAGCGCGCGCGAATTGTGCCGCGGTATAAGGCACCACGCTGCGCATCACGGCATTATCGCGCAAATGGACGTGCCAGTCGTCGGGACGGCGGATGGATAGAATCATTTGGTCGGTCATGGCTTCCCTTTAAGCGTTCGTCGCCCTATCTGTCACCTATGCGAAACACCCGTCTATTTGACCGTCATGTCGTCCGTTTGTCGCCCACCGAAACCGATGAAGATGTGCGTCAATTCCTGCAAGGGCTGGTGACGCAGGATACGGCAGCTGTGATGCCCTTATGGGCGGGGCTCTTGAGCCCGCAAGGCAAGGCGTTGTTCGATTTTCTGTTATGGGCGGATGGCGACGATGTGCTCATCGATTGTGAACATGCGCAGGCAGAAGCGTTCGTTCGGCGGCTGTCTATCTATCGGTTGCGGCGCAAGATTGCGATTGCGATTGATTCGTCCTGCGCGGTCTTTTGGAACGCAGACGGCAGCGGCGACCCGCGTCATCCCGATATGGGCAAACGGCGGCTTGGAACCCCCGCAGCAGATGATGTGGACGTCAGCGCCGAGTATCGCGCACATCGGCTGGCATTGGGCATACCTGAAGGGGTAGCTGAGCTTGGAAGCGAGCAAACCTTATGGCTTGAGGCGAATGCTGCCGAACTGAACGGCGTATCGTTCAACAAGGGATGCTATGTGGGCCAAGAAAACACCGCGCGCATGAACTGGCGGCAAAAGGTCAGCCGGCGGCTGGTAGTCGTGCCGTTGGAACAGGCCGACCTTAACCGCCAGCGGTGTGCTTATCCTGAACTTGGGCTGTCAGTGGAGTTACGCCGTGTCGAGGATATGAACGCGCTCAATCTGCCCGAATGGCAGCGCGCTGCGATTGTTTAAGTGGTCCTGACCCTAATCCAGCAGTTCAAGCTTCACTTTGGCAATGCCAGTGCGGTGCATGCCAAGTTGCTTGGCTGCGGCATAGGACACGTCCACAATGCGTGATTTACCCCAAGGGCCGCGGTCGTTGATACGGACAACGACTTCCTGACCATTGGCCAGGTTTGTAACGGCAACACGGCTGCCGAACGACAAGGTGCGATGGGCAGCGGTCATGGCCGCAGGGTCAAAGCGTTCCCCGCTCGCCGTGCGGCTTCCACCCAGTTCGACGCCATAATAGCTGGCCATGCCAGTGCCGATTTCGACACGACTGTCGCCGGCCTGCGCCAAGACGGGCAATGTCAGCAATGCCATTATGAAAAAACCGCTTCTGTGCATCATGCCTCTTCGAACAGGGAAGGCACATAAACAAACCATTTCAATATTCGAACGACCAAGCGCCATAATGCCCGAAGTTTGCGGTCATCCGAAAGCTTAAGATCCTGCCCTAGACGTCCAAGTTCGCGACATTGAGCGCGTTTTCGACAATAAAGTCACGCCGTGGTTCAACGACTTCGCCCATCAACTTGGTGAAAATGTCGTCGGCAAGGTCAGCCTGATCAATCTCCACGCGGAGCAGCGAACGGTGATCGGGATCAAGTGTGGTTTCCCACAATTGTTCGGCATTCATTTCGCCAAGACCCTTGTACCGCGAAATCGATAGTCCTTTGCGGCCGGCAATCAATATCGCCTCCAGCAATTCTGACGGACGCGTAATTGCGCCCTTGTTACCGACGCTGACCGCAGTGGTTGCGCGCTTCGCTTGATCGCCAACTGCGTCACCAGCCTCTTCATCGCTCTCGACCTTGTCTATCGCCTCGGCGGCGGCAGCGGAGACTTTGATAAGCCGCGCTGGGGTTTCATAGCTGGCGGTCTCTTCGCTCGCCAACTTGTGCAATTTGCGGGCTTCGGCAGACATTAGGAACGCGGCCTCTATGATGTGATGATCGGTCACCCCGCGCCAGAGGCGTTCGAAATGATAGCCGCCATCTTCGGACACGCGGCCGGACCATTTGCCCTCCACATCTTGCGCAGCCATCCAAGCCGCCCCCTTGGCAACGGCTGCGGTGCGGTCGGTGGCTTCGGGGTCCAGCGCGCCCGTGAGCGCCATGGCCTCGACAATCGTTGGGTCATAACGGCGCGGGACAAAGGCCATCAGGCTGCGCATACGGCGTGCGTGGTCGACCAATGCGCCAAGATCAGCGCCAGCGCGTTGCCCGCCTGCGCCTTCTAACACAACGCCGTTAAGGCCAAGCTCGGCCAGATGGTCATCCAGTGCTTTGTCATCCTTCACATAGATATCGCTGCGGCCCTTCGCGACCTTGTATAAAGGTGGCTGCGCAATGAAGAGATGCCCGTTTTCGATGATTTCGGGCATCTGGCGGTAGAAAAATGTGAGCAACAGCGTGCGAATATGCGAACCGTCAACGTCAGCGTCAGTCATGATCACGATCTTGTGATAACGCAATTTCTCAATGTTGAAATCTTCGCGCCCAATGCCTGTGCCCATGGCTTGAATCAGCGTACCGACTTCCTTTGATGACAGCATCCGGTCAAAGCGTGCGCGTTCCACGTTCAGGATCTTACCCTTCAGCGGCAAAATCGCTTGGTAATGGCGGTCGCGGCCTTGCTTGGCTGATCCGCCTGCCGAGTCACCCTCGACCAAGAACAGTTCGGACTTTGCGGGATCCTTCTCCTGACAATCGGCAAGCTTACCGGGCAGGGATGCAACGCTCATTACCGATTTACGGCTTGCCTCCCTTGCCTTCCGCGCGGCTTCGCGGGCGGCGGCGGCGTCGATTACTTTTTGAATGACAGTGCGCGCATGGCCGGGATTCTCTTCTAACCACTCGCTCATCCGGTCTGCCATAAGGCTTTCCAGCGGCTGACGCACTTCGGAGGAGACCAACTTGTCCTTCGTTTGTGACGAGAATTTGGGATCAGGCAGCTTGACCGAGACAATGGCCGTCAACCCTTCACGCATGTCATCGCCGGTCAGCGTGACTTTCTCTTTCTTTAACACGCCCGATTTCTCGGCATAGTTATTCAAGGTGCGCGTAAGCGCTGAACGGAAGGCCGCCAAATGGGTGCCGCCGTCACGTTGCGGAATGTTATTGGTGAAGCATAATACGTTTTCGTAATAGCTGTCGTTCCACTCCAAAGCGACGTCAATACCAATGCCGTCGCGGTTCGACGTGATCGTGATGGGGTCGGCGAGCAATGCCGCCTTGTTGCGGTCCAGATATTTTACGAACGCGCCAATGCCGCCTTCATAATACAGATCATGTTCTTTGACATCGGAATGCCGGTTGTCGCGCAGCAATATGCGCACGCCGGAGTTCAAGAACGCCAGTTCGCGGTAGCGATGCTCAAGCTTATCAAAGTCAAATTCCAGCACGTTTTTGAACGTGTTGGTGGACGCCATGAAGGTCACGCGTGTGCCCTTTTTGGGCTTGCCATCGACCATAGGCGCGTCACCGCGCACGATCAAGGGGCCTACGGCATCTCCATGCTCAAAACGCATCCAGTGCTCTTTACCCTCACGCCAGATTACGAGTTCCAAAAACTCGGATAGTGCGTTCACCACCGACACACCAACGCCATGCAATCCGCCGGAAACCTTGTAAGCATTATCGTCAGAAGTGTTCTCGAACTTGCCGCCCGCGTGCAGTTGAGTCATGATGACTTCTGCGGCGGAAACGCCCTCTTCCTTATGCATGCCGGTTGGAATGCCGCGACCATTATCTTCGACCGAAACCGAACCATCGGGGTTCAGTTCGATCAGCACAAGGTCGCAATGTCCGGCCAGCGCCTCGTCGATGGCATTGTCGGAAACTTCGAACACCATGTGGTGCAGGCCGCTACCGTCATCCGTGTCGCCAATATACATGCCAGGGCGCTTGCGAACTGCGTCGAGGCCCTTCAGAACCTTGATGCTGTCTGCACCATATTCATTCTGATTGGGGTTGGCTGCGCTATCCGCAGAGAGGTTAAATGGCGGGGTTTCCGCTGTTTCTTCAGTCATCCGCGCACTGTAGGCCCAAAGCCCAAGAAACCCAAGGAAAAGCCCCCAAAATTCGCCTTTTTTCCACAGTCTTTTATGGTTGACGATACCGGCAGTTTTAACCCCGGCATTGCTGTTGAAAATTAGGCGATGCAACTTTTGTATATCGCGCTAAGCCTGCAGACAAACTGGCGAACCGGAGACGGGAATTTAGATGTTGATCGATACTGAATTGGAAAAATCATTTGGTGATTTCGGCGCGCTCATTCGCGCTTGGGGCGAGGAAAAGCCTCATGCGCGTGCGCTTGCCGATAGCAGTTCCGAACTGACGTGGCGCGAACTTGCGCAAGCAACAGCGCGGATAGCCGCAGTGCTAAAGCGCGACGGGCTACAGCGGGGGCAAGCGGTTGCCATATTGGGGACCAGCAATATTCCCTATGCGTTGGTGTATCTTGCCGTCGTGCGCGCAGGGGGTTGCGCTGCACCATTGACGACATCGGCAACGCCCGCGCAGTTGGCCGCGATGTTCAAAGATTCCGGCGCGATGCATTTGTTCGTCGATGCTGCGAAACTGGCTGATATTGAAGGCGTCGATCTGGGCAATGTCAAAATTGTCATGCTTGAAAATGCCGTTGGTGACCATCCGGCACTGACCGACTGGATGGCAGAGGAAGGCGCGCGTTTTGACGCGCCGCCGCCCGCTGCGACTGACCCGTTCAACATCATTTATTCGAGTGGCACCACGGGAACGCCCAAGGGCATTATCCATTCGCATGGCATGCGCTGGCGCCAGATGGCAGGTGGATTCAAGTCAATCTACAACAGCGACACGCGGTCGTTGGTCTCGACGCCTTTATACTCGAACACGACATTGGCGGTATTTCTGCCAACGATCTGTCATGGTGGTTTTGCGCGGATCATGGAGAAATTTGATGCTCTGGCCTATCTTGACCATGCGCAGACCGATCAGACCACGCACACCATGCTTGTGCCAGTGCAATATTCCCGGCTGATGACGCATGTGGAATTTGATAATTACGATCTCAGCAGCTTCATCGTAAAATTCTGCACCAGCGCGCCTTTTGCCGCGGAGTTGAAGGCCGATGTGCTTCAGCGTTGGCCGGGCGGCCTTGTCGAGATTTACGGTATGACTGAAGGGGGCGTTGTGTGCATGTTGCAGGCCCATCACTATCCCAACAAGCTGCACACCGTAGGGCAGCCAGTTACGGGCCATGAACTGATCGTATTGGACGAGGATGACAATCGCCTGCCCGCCGGTGCCAAAGGCGTGCTGACCGGTCGGTCGCCCACCATGATGTCCGGTTACAAAAACCAACCAGAAAAAACACGCGAGATGGAGTGGCGTGACGCGGATGGAAACATTTGGCTGAAAACGGGAGATATTGGCATTGTTGACGAGGATGGCTTCGTCTCGATTGTGGGCCGTGCCAAGGACATGATCATTTCCGGTGGCTTCAACATTTACCCGAAAGACCTTGAGGAATTGTTGGAGGCGCAGCCCGAAGTGGCCGAGGCTGCGGTGGTTGGCATGCCTTCGGAAGCGTGGGGCGAAACGCCCGTTGGCTTTGTGCGGTTGACGGACGCGGCGGCATCGCCTGACTCCATTCTTGCGCGTGTGAACGGGCAGCTTGGCAAGACGCAGCGGATTTCAGTGCTCTACACCATCGACGAAATGCCGCGCAGTCATATTGGCAAATTGCTGAAAACCGACTTGCGCGCTTTGGCGGCAGAGAAGCAAAATGGAAGGTGAATTCGGCCCGGATCTTGCTGCCGTCATTTCTGTTCTGCAGACGGCACTTACACCAGCGTTCCTGCTCGTCGCAGTAGGCAGCCTTCTCAATGTGCTTACTGGCCGACTGGCGCGCATTGTAGACCGCTCACGCGATTTGCAGCGCCAATATCCCAACACTGAAGGCATAGCGCACGAGCGTGTCGTGCGTGAATTGCGGATCATCGAAAAGCGCATGCGCGTCGTGGGTTCGTCCATATTGTTTGCGGTGCTGTCGGCCATTTCGGTGTGCGTCATGATAGTCGCGCTGTTTGTGCTCGGACTGACCAATACGCACGCTGCTTGGGTCGCCGTGGCATTGTTCATGCTGGCCTTGGCGTTATTATCGGCCTGCCTGTTCCAGTTCGTCGGTGAAATCCGGCTGGCGACCTATGCTATCTATGTACCGGAGGAGTATCTCGAGTTACCACCGCCCCCAAAACCTAAGGAACGCAAGCGACACAAGCCGGTTTAGCGCTTAACGCCTTTTTTGCCCAGCTTTTGCACGCGCGCAACGACTTCGTTGCGAATATTGGGGGTCACAAACTTCCCGATTTCGCCGCCGTAAATCGCAATTTCCTTCACCAGCCGAGAGGCAATGGGTTGTAATGACACGTCGGCCATTAAAAACAGCGTTTCGACGCGATCGTTCAATTGGCGGTTCATGCCCGTGAGTTGATATTCATATTCGAAATCCGTGACGCCGCGAATACCACGAATGACGGTGCTGGCACCTTGCGCTTCGGCAAAATCCATAAGCAATGAGTTGAACCCAACAACGCGAATATGCGCCGAACCGATGCTGGCAACTTCGCGCTCGACCATTGCAATCCGTTCATCATCCGAAAACATCGGGGATTTGGCCGCGTTTGTGGTTACGCCGATGATCAATTCATCTACCAATTTTGCGCCGCGCCGGATGATGTCCATATGGCCCAAGGTGATTGGGTCAAATGTGCCGGGATATACGCCAATCCGGTGTGTCATTTAGCGGTCCCTTTCGGTAATATAATTGGCAATGGCGCGCAGAAGATCGGCTTCGGCACCATAAGTCGCCAGATGGTCATTGGCCTGCTGCACAAGCATTTCCGCCTGCTGCTTGGCGCGTTCGAGTCCCATGAGAGATACAAAAGTGCCTTTATTGGCCGCCGCGTCTTTTTGAAGCGCTTTGCCGGCCAGTTCAGGATCACCTTCGACATCCATGATGTCATCGGCAATCTGAAAGGCAAGGCCAATGTCTCGGGCATATCCCCGCAAATGCGTTCGGCCTTCTGTCGGGATATGTCCTAATATCGCGCCCATTTCGACGCTGGCGGCAATCAGAGCGCCAGTCTTAAGCGCTTGCAGGCGCATGATGGTTTGGAGATCAAACGCAGATTTCTCGGCTTCGATGTCCATCATTTGCCCGCCAGCCATGCCTTCCGGACCGCTTGCCAATGCTAGGGTAGATACCAACTCACCGCGCACGAACGGGTCGCCATGCGTTTGCGGGCTCGCGAGTATCTCGAATGCCAAGGCGTGGAGAGAATCGCCCGCCAGAACCGCCGTCGCGTCATCAAACGCGCGGTGCACTGTCGGCTTGCCACGCCGCAGGTCGTCGTCATCCATGCAGGGCAAGTCGTCATGCACCAAAGAGTAAACATGAATGGCTTCGACAGCCGTGCCAACGCGCAAAGCCACCGCACGGTCCACATGGAACAGAGCCGCAGTCGCGGTCACAAGCAATGGACGCAGGCGCTTGCCGCCGCCAATCGCGGCATGGCGCATGGCGGCATATAGGCGGTCCCGCGCGTCGCCGGGTAGCGTCAGAAGCGTATCAAATTCGTGATCAATGTCCGCTGCAATTTGCGCGAGTGAGTCCTGTAATAATGGTATTTGCGTAGCCATAATGCTCATCCGGCATCGAATGTTGTTGTACCCGTTGGCGATCCATCTGGCCCTTGTACGATGGCCTCAATACGCGCCTTCGCCGTATCAAGCCGTTGTTGGCACAAGGCCCGCAACGCATTGCCGCGCTCGTACAAGGCGATGGATTCATCGAGCGGAGCCTCACCGCTTTCCAACTTATGGACGATGTCTTCAAGCGCACGCAGCGCAGTTTCAAAATTCATGTCGGCTACGTCTTGAGTCATTAACCTGCAATGACGTCCGTCGCCGACTGGGTCAAGTGCTTCGCTCCATCGCCATCGGTTGATGACACAGGTTGCCAGCGCGGAAGTGCAAATCAGATCAGCGTTAAACGGACAGGCAAGGCCAAAATGCGCTTCGCGTCACGAACAGGCGTTAATGGAACGTGTGCGTTTATACGCCTGCCTTCAACAACCAGTCGTGAAAGATTTTCACGGCTCTCTGCTTTAGCGCGCGGGGGCGGCACACAAAGTAATAGCTGTAGGGGCTTTCGACTTCTGCACTGAAAAGCCGTGTCAGGCGCGGGTCGCGCGCGTCGGAGAAGTGGCTTCCGTGCATGATGGCAACGCCAAGACCGTTTGCGGCGGCCTCCAGCATCAATGCGCCGCTATCAAGGCTATCGATCGCAGCCGGCTTCAGGCGGGGGGCCCCCATGGCCTGCCGCCATGCGTCAAATATCAAAGGCATGTCACTGTGGACCATGACTGTGTACTTTGCGAGGTCCTCAGGCTTTTCGACCTTATGCTCCTTTGCCCATTTTTCAGAGGCGATGGCGTAAACAAGATTGCGGTCCAAGCGGACACTGTAAAGCTTGGGGTCGACGTCTGCTGCGATAATGATGGCTGCGTCGACGACATCTCCCAGCAGATTTTCGGCATGGCCTGATGTGTCCACATCGATATGAAGCTTCGGGAACGCCTTACGCAGTTCAGGCAAGCGCGGAATCAGTCTTTGCGAACCGAAGAGGGGCAAGAGTCCCAGACGCAGGCGATATTCTCCGCCACGACCGGCCAACTCGTCAACCGCCTCTGCCATTGCGTCCATCGCGGGTTCAACGGCCGCCAGAAGTGTCTCGCCATCCGCATTAATGACCATCGCTTGTGCGCGGCGATCAAACAGGGACTTGCCGATGAAGTCTTCCAGAGCCTTGATACGACGGCTGAGCGCGGGTGGAGATAATGCGAGTTCGCTCGCGGCAGCTTTCGCCGAACCCAGCTTAGCGACGCGCAAAAAGGCTTCCAGCGAGCGTAGGGGTGGCAATCTGCGCATATCATCTCCTAATTTTGTCGCGCTGCAACAAAACATTTCTGCTTTCGCGATCGTGCAAATGCCACGAAAATCACCATAAACCTATAAATTGCAGTTGCATCATTTGCAACAGTAATTGCACTGTTCGCACTTGCACAATAAATGAAACCTAGCCATACGGGAAAAGCCTTATAGGCATCCTCTCCTAAAGACTTTTGAAGGGTCGGCTCCGGTCGGCCCTTTTTTTGTCCAAATTCGGCATGGCCCTTAACACACCCGAAATGATGAAGGCAGTCCATGGCCTAGGTTTCCGGTACCACCAACGCGCGCCGCCCCCAAATGATCAGGAACAGCAAAGACGCAGAAATCAGGATGAATGTGGCAGGTTCCCAATAATTGAACAATGCAACGCCAACCGCAGGCGCGAAAATATAGGCCGCACCATTGATCGAGGCGATCTTGCCCGCAACGTCGCCTTGTTCATGCCGATGGACTGCTAGAGATGCACCCGCCATAAAGCCCGGCCGGAACAGGCCAAAACCAAGCGAGGCAATGGCAAAGCCAGTGCTAATGCCATAAAAATCAAAGCTGATGCCTGTCAAGATCGTGCCTACTAACGCGAGGATCGCGCCCACGAGTACGGAACTTCTCGCGGCAAGTGATAGCATGGGGATGAGGCCCCATTGTGCCAACAAGGTCGCCATTGCGCCAATGAGCATAACTGAGCCGCTGGCTTGCACAGCCTCCCACGGACGATCCTGCAATCCCAGCCGGTTGCGCACCAGAAAACCCACCACGCCCAAAATGATTGCCTGTGCATGGCCACCGATCAAACCTGCAATGAGCCAGGATGCCATTCGGCTATCCCGCCATGGCAGGCGGATTCTGTGGGTGGGCAACGCGGACCCCAAGGCATCACCGTGGACATCTTCATCATCCGGCGAATTCATCGAAGCTGAATTGGGGTAAGTCGCAACGGCACCGCGCGCCTCAAAACGCGGGGTGTCATTGGGCAATTGAACATGCAACGCAATCAACACGGCCACACCAAAGGCGGCAAACATAATGAGCGGTCCAGCCAGGCCGAAAGGTGGGAACAGAAAATAATGCGCGGTGGCAGGGCCAATAACGGTGCCAACGCCAAAAGATGATGCAAGCATCGATAGCGCCTTGGTGCGCTCGGCGCGTTCAGTGCGTGCGGCGACATAGGCCTGAACAGCAGGTGGGGCAGCTGAACCAAAACCGCCATAGAGGCTTCTGAACAAGGCAAACAGGATGAAGGTAACCACTGGACCAATCAGGCCAGCCAGCCCAAGCCACAGCACCAGCCCGCACATGCCCATCGAGGCAACAAAGCCGATGATGCCGACACTCATCAATTGCTTGCGGCCCCGGCGATCCGACAGGCGCGCCCATTTGGGTGCAGTGATAACCCATAACAACGCAGACCAGCTAAAGGCTAAGCTGACCCACACGTCGGGCATATCCAATTCGCTGGCGATTGCGGGAAGGGCGGACTGCATCGCGGTATTGCCAGCCGCCGCTACAAGCATGACGAGGAACAGCACGACAATGCGGCTATTGGGGATAGATTGAACCGCGCTCATGGCTTTTTCCAATCATAACTTCGCGTCACCTGCGCGACATGCAGGCTGTAATCCGAATACCATCGGTCCCGGCCAGCATCGCGAATTGCAGCGTGATCAGGATGATCGCACCATGCTTTTGCACTGGCCTCGTCGGTCCAATAGCTGACCGTTATACCAAGGCCATCTGCGCCACGCACCGAATCCACGCCAACATAGCCCTCTTGTCGTGCGGCGAGTTCATCCATCATCGCGGCAGCCCTCCCGTAGCCATCGGCGTCCAACTCCGTGCGCTGCGCCACAAATATAACCGATACAGTGCTGCAGTTTAGCTTTGCCATGGCTGCGGCATAAGACTGATTTGATCTGCAATGCAAGCTCGGGTCAGGACCACTTAAATTCACCTTCGCGTTTTGGGGCCATTTTACTTCGATATCTTTGCCATTTTGACGCCGCGAAGGTGAATTTAAGTGGTCCTGACCCTAAGTGGAACAGTTAGTTGCTAAACGCAGTTACCCGTCCTGCATCAATTTACGCGTGTGACTGTTTCGTGATAAATTCCCCCGGATCCATCTTATGATATCTTCAAGCTTGGCTAAAACGACGGCGCTGACCCGCATGAAAAGCCGTGCAAGCCGCCTTTTTGGCCCTCGGGCTATCTTCTTTAAAGGCTTTATCAAACATCCGGTGATGGTCGGGTCAATCATCCGGTCATCATCCTTCACCGTGGGAAAAACGCTTGCCCCGGTTGATTGGGACAACACCAAATTGTTCGTGGAATATGGCCCGGGCATCGGTACGTTCTGTTTGCCCATTTTGGACCGCATGCGCCCCGATGCGACGTTGCTGGTCATTGATCTTAAAGAAGATTTTGTCTCATATATGCGTCATATTGTGCGCGACAGCCGCTTCATCGCTGTCCATGGCTCGGCAGCGGATGTGAAGGCAATCATTAACAATTTCGGGTTTGCACATGCCGACTATATTCTCTCCGGCCTGGCATTTTCGACGCTCCCCAATAATCTTGGCCCGGTAATCGCGGAGCAAACAGCAAAGGCGATCCGGCCTGGCGGCGCATTTCTGGTCTATCAATTCCGCGCCCGTGCACGTGATTTCATGGCTCCGCATTTCCGCAAGATCGACAATGGTTATGCCATATGGAATGTGCTGCCTTGCCATCTGTTCTGGGGCTGGAAAGAATGATTAAGGTCCTGACCTTAACTGTTGCGGATCAAACCGAGTTTAATCCGACGGCCAATCGTGTAATCAACCGAATTGACTAAAAAATAGGCAAGGCCGGACCAAAACCGGCTCCAAATAGTGTCCCGTCGCCGTAACAAAATCCGTGTCTGCTCTTCCGATTGGGAGACAAGCCCGTCAATCAGTGTGCGCATATGCAACGCAAGGCCAGCGTCCTTGATGCGCACCATAATCTCCAGATTGATAAACATGCTTCGGACATCTAAATTGGGCGAACCAATATAGACCGTGTCATCAATGACCATCAGCTTCATATGGAGTGGGCGCGGTTGATATTCGAATATCCGGGTCTTACGCCGCAACAAATAGCGGTAAAGCCCACGCGCAGCGGGAATCGTTGCGCCATTATCGGTTTTTCCGGCCATGACGAGGCGCGACCCTTTGTTGCGCCTTGCGGTCTTGGCAAGGCGTCGCAATATGGTTTGGGACGGCGAAAAATAGGCGGAAACGATGTCAAATCTCTTGCCCGTATCCAATGATCGCTTGAACGTGAGTGCCCAAGGCGAAATGCGGTTGGTTGGCCCGCCCAACAGCCATTGCACTTGACCAATTCCGGGGCGCCATTGTCGAATGATATTGCGGATCTGCCGGAAGCTTACGTGGCCGCCGTTCGACGCCTGCGCCACATCTTCGAAATAATCGCTTAGCCGTTGCGCCTGCGGGCCAGACACGATTATGCCGAGATCTTCCCAGCTATCGTCACCGGCACGCCCGAAATAGGAGTCGGCGATATTGAAGCCTCCCACAAGCGCGTGTGCGCCGTCAATGATCAGTATCTTTTGGTGATTGCGGATGAGGTAACCAAGGCCCTTGCGGGCGCTGAAACTGTGATAGTTGCCACCGGCGTCAACCAAAGAGTCGAAAAATCGATTGCTCACCTGTGGTGATCCAAAGCTGTCTATAATCAATTGCACGTGCACACCGCGTGTCGCTGCAGCAACGAGCGCGTCGCGCACTTCCCGGCCAGTTTCATAGGCACAAAACATGTAAAAAAACATGTGAATCGATTTTTGCGCTATCGCGATAAGCTGCAAAACGGCGTTGAGTCGATCTTGCGGCTGATGAACCAAGTGCAAGTCATGGCCCGCGACCTGAAAGTGCGTTCCGGGGAATCCGAGCATGCCTGATTGCACTGTCATGTTGCTAGCGATACCGCTTTGCGCAGCGCACGGCAAGCGACCCGCCCTTTTCATTGACATTTTGGCCTGTTATCTCTAAGCTCTGGTATCTTCTCGAATTTACGAAGAATCAGGAGCCAATATGGCACGCGTTACTGTTGAAGATTGCATCGACAAGATCACCAACCGGTTTGACCTTGTATTACTCGCCGCCGAACGTGCGCGTGAAATCTCTGGTGGCGCTGAACTGACCGTTGACCGTGATCGCGATAAAAATCCGGTCGTTGCTTTGCGCGAAATCGCTGAGGAAACCGTTCGTCCGGACCAATTGAAAGAAGGCCTCGTGCAGTCGCTTCAGAAGGTTCAGGTTGATGAGGATGAAGAAGCCGATGAAGTCGGCTCGATCAGCCTGTCCGCCGAAGCTCTGCGTTTGACCGCCGCTGCGCCAGCACGCGGCGCAGGTATGCAGCGCGATTACGACCGGTAGTTTTCAATATCCGTATTGAATGAAACATGCCCGGCTCGTCCGGGCCTTTTCTTTTGAGGCTTTAGGGTCAGGACCTATTAAATCCACCTTCGCGGTTTGAGGCCATTTTGTTCAGTGCAAGGCGGTAAGCGCAGGACTTAGTGGTTCTGAGTCCAAGCTTGCCAACGTGGCAATGGACAAAATGGGTCAAATCCGAAGGACGTCAAAATGGCTTCGATCTCAAAGCAAAATGCCCTTTCAGGCAGAATAATTGCCTGCGGCGGACATTTTACTTCGATATCTTTGCCATTTTGACGCCGCGAAGGTGGATTTAATAGGTCCTGACCCTAGGTCCGCCCAAGATCGCTTGAGAGATCTTGCGCCACCCAAACATCGCGCGACGTTCCACGCCTTCCGGCGTCGGCGGAGGTATGCGGACTGCGCTTCATCTTTAGCGCATTTTTAGCAGGGAAAACGGCGGATGACTATTTCGCGCCACGCATCGCGGACTGACTGAAGCTGTCGGCGTTCTTTGGGATTCCGGCTGAATTCGCCAATGAACTGCTCTGCGTTCAGTGGGTATTTCTTGGGCGCGCAGAACAAGGGGAGCCCTGCGGCGCGCGCGGTTTCACTCTCAGCTTTGACCAACTTCGCCGCTTCTTCAATAACGCGGATCATGGGCTTCAGGTCTTTTGCAAAGACTGAGCCAAGCCCCTTTTTCTGCAATGTCACAGCTTTCGCAAAAAAGGTTTCAACGTCCATAGCGTTTGCAGGGACGGCGCACAACAGAGCACCCATGACCACAAGCACAGCATATTTCATTTTGCGACCTCAACTCTCTCTCCCCCTGGGGAGGGTAAGGCGTTGAGGCCGCAATAAAAAGCTTAAAACTAGGCACCCTGTGGCGCTGCGCCTCCGACTGGTGCAGATTTGCCGCGTCCCGCCTTTGGTATGGCTGTGCCCACCGTTGGAATGGACGACGGCTTGACGATCTTGCCATCGTCACGTTCAAATTTGCCCGTTTCCAAAAGCTGTTTGATTTCGTCGCCCGAGAGCGTTTCAAATTCCAGAAGTGCGTTGGCCAGCAGGTGCAATTGTTCGTTATGCGACGTCAGCAACTCGGTCGCCCGTTGATGCCCGCCCTCAACTAGCTTGCGGATTTCGGCATCAATCTTTCGTGCGGTCTCATCCGACATAGCGGACCGTTGCGACATGCCATAGCCGAGATAGCCTTCTTGACGCTCTTCATATTGCAGCGGGCCCATCGCATCCGACATGCCCCATTGGGTGACCATGTCGCGCGCAAGGCTGGTTGCATATTGGATGTCGCTGGATGCGCCTGAACTGACCTTGTCATAGCCGAAGATTAACTCTTCCGCCACGCGTCCGCCCATGGATACAGACAGGTTGGCGTGCATTTTATCGCGATGATAGCTGTAATTGTCCCGCTCGGGCAGGCGCATGACCATACCCAAGGCACGGCCACGCGGGATGATAGTTGCCTTGTGGATCGGGTCAGATGCGGCCTCATGTATCGACACTATTGCGTGGCCGGCCTCATGATAGGCAGTCATTTTCTTTTCATCTTCGGTCATGACCATCGACTTGCGTTCGGTGCCCATCATTACCTTGTCTTTGGCATCCTCAAATTCTTGCATAGCGACCAACCGCTTGCCACGACGTGCGGCAAGCAAGGCAGCTTCGTTCACAAGGTTGGCAAGGTCAGCGCCGGAGAAACCCGGCGTACCGCGGGCGATCACGCGGCCATCGACATCAGGTGCCAACGGAACCTTTTTCATATGTACGGCAAGGATTTTGACACGCCCATCAATATCCGGACGCGGCACAACTACCTGACGGTCGAATCGGCCAGGACGCAACAGGGCCGGGTCAAGGACGTCAGGACGGTTGGTTGCGGCAACGATGATGATGCCTTCATTGGCTTCAAAACCGTCCATTTCGACCAGCAACTGGTTCAAAGTCTGTTCGCGCTCATCATTCTGATTGCCAAGGCCAGCACCACGGCTGCGACCCACCGCGTCAATTTCATCAATAAAGACGATGCAGGGTGCGTTTTTCTTTGCCTGTTCAAACATGTCGCGTACGCGGCTTGCACCAACGCCGACAAACATTTCGACAAAGTCAGAACCGGAGATGGAGAAGAAAGGCACGCCAGCCTCACCAGCAATTGCGCGGGCGAGCAACGTCTTGCCAGTACCTGGCGAGCCAACCAGCAAAGCGCCCTTAGGGATCTTGCCACCAAGGCGGCTGAACTTAAGCGGATCTTTCAAAAACTCGACAATTTCCTGAAGCTCTTCACGGGCCTCATCAATGCCGGCCACGTCGTCAAACGTCACCTTGCCATGCTTTTCAGTCAGCAATTTCGCCTTTGACTTGCCAAAGCCCATGGCACCGCCCGCGCCGCCGCCCTTTTGCATTTGCCGCAAGACAAAGAATGCGATGCCAAGGATGAGTAAGAATGGCAGGGCCTGATAAACCAGAAGGAGCAGCAGGCTTGGCTGTTCTGGAGTTTTGACTTCAATCACCACGCCTTTTTCCCGCAGCAGGGGGACAAGGCTGCTGTCATTTGGCAGCGGGATTGTGACGAACGTTTCATCATTCTGCAGCTTGCCGCTGATGCGCTCTGGCGCGATGGCTACGGCCTTAACCTCGCCAGACTCAACCTTATCGCGGAACGACGAATAGGTGATGCCGTTGGTCTGGGTGGATGACCCGCTGAACATAGAAGCCACAAGCAAAAGCGCGACAATGATCGCCGACCAAATGGCCAAGTTGCGGAGCATCGGGTTGCTTTTGGGTCCTTGTTCGTCGTTCATCATCACTGCCTTGTTCTGTGCCCGCGCTAAATACGTGGAGCTACACAGCTAATGTAAGGGCGAATGCGTGAATGACAATATAGCGATTGGCAAAATTACAGCCTGTTTTTTCTTACCCGCGCCGGGGCGGCGCTTTGGAAAACCGCCAATTTGCGGCGCCTACGCATTTGATATTGCCAATCATGGCAGTCCGCGCATTTTCGAGTTCAGTTAACAAGCGGTCGATTGCGTCGCCACGTGGAGCAAGATTGACGTCCATCGTGCTAAGGCAGCGGATTAACAGCCGCCGCTTCAATTCACTGGGAAGGCCGCTCGCATTAAAGATGATGACGTCATTTTCTTGGGCTATACGCTGCGCGGCCAGCGTGTCCGTCATCCAGACCAATGCATCTGATGCGTCGGCCAATGCGCTTGCCGTGCGCAGCGCGCGGCTTGCCTGAAATGGATGCTGCGTGCTGACCAACCAGTTCCGCATCGCGACCCGGTCAAAATCGATGTTTGCGTTGCTGGGGTCGTTGACCCATTCAATGCCAGCGCTGGCGCAGATGTTGATAAGCTCCGCTTTTGTGAATTCCAAAAGTGGTCGGACCACGCGGCCATTGCGGGCGCGAATGCCGGACAACCCATCGACGCCACTGCCCCGCGCCAGCCTCATGAGCAGTGTTTCCAATTGGTCATTGGCATGATGCGCGGTGGCAATATGTTGGCAATTTTGCGCATCTGCCGCACGTTCCAGCAACGCGTACCGGGCCGCGCGCGCGGATGACTGGAGATTGCCGGATATTTTTTCGTCAGGTGTTAAAATGAAATGCGGAATACCAAGATTACGGCAGATTTCGGTAACAATCTGCGCCTCGTCAGCGGACTCGGTCCGCAATTGATGGTCTACTGTTGCGGCAACCAATCTGCCGGGCAAAACCTGCTGCGTCAACACCAACAGCGCAAGGCTATCGGGTCCACCCGACACCGCGCATAACAAGCGATCATCAGCACTATCCAGCTTGCAAAGTGCTGCCCTAAAACGGCCAAGTAAGTCCGGCTCCAGCGTTATTTGCACTTTGCCCTTGTTTTGCCGGATGTGAGGCGTTCGGCCAAACGACCAGTCGCCGCATCTGGATACGCCCTTGCCAGTTCACCAAAAGCTTCGCATGCCTCCGCCGTCTTCCCAAGGTCAGTCAAAGCCGATCCCAAGAAAAACAAGCTGTCAGGCGCGCGGTCACCACGTGGATCAGCCTTATAATTGTCGTAGAAAACCTTCACTGCGGTCGCTGGTTTTCTGTCATCCAACCATGCCCGGCCAAGCAAATTGCGTGCATAGCTTGCGCGTTTGTGTTTGGGAAATTTGGCCAAGGTTTCTTCAAGCGTTGCTTGCGATTCCGGATAGAATTTGGCTTCCCATAAGCGATAGCCATAATTGTAGCCATCTTCGAAGACATCGCCAGTGGCGGGACGTTCGATCGCGGCGACCGCGCTGACGCGGGCCGGATTTGGCTTAGCGGCGGTCACGGGCTTTGTCGGCACTACGCCGGCTTTAGTTTTCGGCGCTGCCGCTGGGGGCGTTGCCGTTGGCACCACCGTTTCAACTGGCAATGCTGGCTGGGTAGCCGTTTGTGTTTCGAGGGCCTTGAGCCTATTTTCAAGTCCGCGCATATTATTGCCTTGCAGTTCGACCTGACCGGTCAGAGTCGCAAGCTGTGCCTCTAACGCATCCACACGCGCGGTTAGATCGACCGTTGCAGTGGTTGAACTGTTCGTCGCGCTTGGCGCAGTGGGTGACTGTATATCAGGTTCGACAAATTTGCCGGCACCATTGGGGAATACTTGGCGCTGAACCGCCCGCATCTCCTTCTCGAGTTTGCCAACGCGCCCGTCAATGTTCGCATCCTGCGCTGCCGCCGGTGCGCTGAGCGCTAAAGCTGCGCCGATAAGGATAACGCGCCGAAAATACATTGAGTTGCTTCCCTTTACCAAACTGGAGTGACGGCGATACCGTACTGCCAACCCGCGATAAAGGCCAACGCTGCATTTCGGAACAAAAAAATAGAAATTTATCGAAATTTCGGGCCGTAATGAATGGACTTACTGATTTGGGGTGGCTGCCACAGGTTCGCTGGGCGGAAGGACTTGTTCGTCCATGTCGACATCCGGAACGATTTCATAATCATTCACGGTCGCGACCGGCTCGGGCGCTGCCGCCGTGGGCGCTAATGCGTAGCTTCTGAAAATCAAATAAGCGGCCAGAACGAGCGCCGCAACTGCCGCAGCGGTCCATGCCAAGGTCTTGGAAGGAACACGCGCAGGGTCCGCTGGCTCGTAATTCTGGAGTGGGGCCTCATATCTTTCATGTCCGCCGCTAGATAATTCGGCGCGTAGCGCATTCACTATCGCAATATCGTCTAGTGCAACTGCGCGGGCGTAAGACCGAACAAAACCAACAGTATATGTCTGTCCTGGCAACGCGCTGAATTCGGATCGCTCAATAGATTCCAAATGTCGTATCGGTACGCGTGTCTCGGCGGCGATGTCAGACAGGCTCATATCCAACCGCGCGCGCGCGGCCTTCAGTTCTTCGCCTACAGTCATAGGTTCCGCTTCCACACGAAGAATTTCGTCCACTGCAATCTCCATGACCCGCTCCCCCGCCTCTGCGTGCAGTTGGGGGGACAATGAGCATCAAAAAAATAATGTCAACGTGGATTGCGGATAGTTGAATTTTGTGACTAATTCATTTAACCGATTTCGATGCCTTGACCAATTGCCCAGTTAGTCAATTCCTCACGCACATTCTCGGTAGGGCTGTTTAACAACTCCTCCATTTTTGCGCAGACATCAGAATGGATGGTAGAGCGAATCATGGCCTTGATAGGCCCAACGGCGGCTGGCGTGATCGACAATCGACGAATGCCAATGCCAATGAGGGCAAGCGCCTCAAGCGTCCGTCCACCCATTTCGCCACACACCGCGACGTCGACGTCATGGCCCTCGGTAGCTTTGACGACCCGCCGTATGAAACGCAGGATAGCGGGGCTTAGCCAGTCATAGCGCTCTGCCAAACGGGGATCAGCTCGGTCTGCAGCAAAAAGGAACTGAGTCAAATCGTTAGTGCCAATGGACAGAAAGTTAATCTTGGGCAGCAGTATGTCGAGCGTCTCGGCCAGAGCGGGGACCTCAAGCATCGCGCCATAACGGATTTTGTTGGGTAATATCTTTTTCTGCCGCCCCAGAAATTCAATCTGGCCGTCGAAAATGGCCTTGGCCGCATCAAATTCCCACGGCTCAGAGACCATCGGGAACATGACGTTCAGCGTGCGACCGGCCGCTGCCTCAATCAACGCGCGCGCCTGCGCTTTCATCAATCCGGCGTGATCAAGCGACAGCCGCAGCGCACGCCAACCCAGCGCGGGATTTTCCTCTTCGCGCCTTTCATCCTTGAGGTAGGGAAGCGCCTTGTCTCCGCCGATATCAAGCGTACGGAAAATGACTGGCTTGTCGCCAGCCGCGTCTAAAACGTCGCGGTAGAAGCGCTGCTGCCGCTCGCGTTGGGGTAATGTCGCCGAAATCAGAAACTGAAACTCGGTCCGGAAAAGGCCAACGCCTTCCGCGCCGGTTGTCGCCAAAGCCGACATGTCATCGCGCAAGCCCGCGTTAATCATCAGCGTAACCGGCAACCCGTCTTTTGTGACGGATGCTTCATCGCGCATCGCGGCATAGCGGGCTTTTTTCTTCTGCCGATCAACAAGATCATGTTGGAATATTTCTTCTGCCGCAGAGGAAGGGCGCACGATAACGCTTTTATCGTCAGCGTTCAGCAACAGCATGTCACCGTCGCGCACCTTGTGGCGAATGCCCCGCACCCGGCCAAGGACCGGAATGCCCATGGCACGCGCCACGATCACCACATGTGCGGTAAGCGAACCTTCCTCTAGGACCACACCGCGCAGGCGCCTTTTGTCATATTCCAGCAATTCTGCGGGACCCAAATTGCGCGCGATCAGGATGGAATCCTTCTTCAGCCCGAGTTGCGCCGCGGTGCTCATTTGCCCAGAAACGATGCGCAGCAAACGGTTCGACAGGTCCTCCAGATCGTGCATGCGATCGGCCAGCAGCGCATCGTCAATCTGCCGCATGCGCATACGCGTGCGTTGCTGAACGCGTTCAATTGCGGCTTCTGCGGTTAGGCCGCTGTCAATGGCTTCGTTTATCCGGCGGCTCCAGCCCTCATCATAGGCGAACATTTTGTAAGTCGCGATGACCTCTTCATGTTCTCCGCCTGTGCCAAAATCTATTTGGCTCGTCATGCGGTCGATTTGCTCACGCATTTTATCGAAGGCGGAATAGACACGCTGGCGCTCGGCTTCGACATCCTCGGCAACCGTGTGCTCAATACGCACATTTGGCTGGTGAAAAATAGCGACGCCAGCGGCTGCGCCTTTAACAAGTGGCAATCCTGTGAGGCTAATCGTGCCAGTCTCATTGCCGCCCCGGGCCGTTGGCTCGTCGATTAGGTCGGCGTTGGCAATGAGTTCCGACAACACCATGGCGACGGTTTGAAGCGCCTCAATCTCGATCTCTTCATATTTACGCGGCTCGACATGCTGGACCGCGAGCACGCCGACGGCCCGTTCGGAACGGACAATTGGCACGCCGGCAAAACTGTGAAAACGTTCTTCACCCGTTTCGGGGACATACCGAAAATTCGGATGCGCTGCCGCTTCATCCAAGTTCAGTGTTTCGACATTTTCAGCAATTGTCCCAACGAGACCTTCGCCCAGACCCAAGCGCGTAATATGCACAGCAGCTTGGTTCAACCCGCGCGTTGCAAACAGCTCAAGTGCGCCATCGCGCAATAAGTAAATCGAACACACTTCGCTCGAAAGCGCTTCGCCGATAATGTTGACCACATGATTCAGCTTACCCTGCGCATGGTTTTTCGAGGCCATCACCTCGTGCAGACCAGTCAGGATATTACGGGCAGAACGGGTAGCGCTTTCCATAGCACCGGACCTAGCAGAGACCGAGAGGGCAAGCGATACCCCGTATCAAATTATTTGTAGTCAACCAGTTGATGCCGATTCCTGCAGTATAACGTCTTTAAGATGGAGCTTTTGTTTTTTCAGATCGAGAACGGTTCTGCTGTCGGGCAACGGCCTGTTTTCTTCGCGCTCCAGTTTTTGTTCGAGTTCGGCATGCTTGTTACGAAGCGCGGACAGATGATTATTATGCACATCATTCTCCTTCAGTCTAAGACTCGGCGTTCTGAACCACCGAGTAAATCACGAATTGTGATTGGAGTCTTGCCGATAATTATCGTCAGGGCTTGGGCCAAACCCATATCTGGGCCAAGCGCCCTTTTTTTAACGATGACTTGTTCGCCGCAGTCTGTTTAGAAAGGGGCATGAACGATGATGGCTATCAGCAGCAACTGGAACAACTAAAGATTGAGCATCGGGATCTCGACGATTCTATCCGCGCGCTCTCCGCCCAGACGTTGATCGACCAACTTCAAATCGCGCGACTGAAAAAGAAAAAGCTGACTTTGAAGGACCGTATCATGCGTCTGGAAGACCAATTGGTGCCTGATATTATCGCCTAAGCTGAAGCAAAGGGTAATTTCGCCCTTTAAGCGTCAAATTGCAGACTGGCGAGACGGGCATATAATCCGCCCGCAGCGCTCAGCGTTACATGGTCACCCTCTTCAACAATCCTGCCTTGGTCCATCACGATGATGCGGTCGGCAGAACGTACTGTTGCCAGTCGGTGTGCGATCACGATTGTTGTGCGCCCAACCATCAGGCGCTCCAGCGCGTCTTGCACCAGCTTCTCGCTTTCGGCGTCCAATGCGCTCGTGGCTTCATCAAGCAACAAGATTGGCGAATCGCGCAACAAGGCGCGGGCAATGGCCAGCCGTTGCCGCTGGCCGCCGGAAAGCCGCGCGCCGCCCTCACCCAAATAGGTTTCCAGTCCCTCGGGTAGTTCATTTAGGAAACCCGCTGCGTTTGCTTTTTCCGCTGCCGCCCAGATCGCATCGTCGCTCGCGTCCCATTGGCCGTAACGAAGATTATCGCGCGCGGAGGCCGCGAACAAAACCGTGTCTTGCGGCACTAACGATATACGGCGTCGGAATTCGGGGGGGTCCGCGCTGGTCAGCGCGACACCGTCAATGCGCACGGTGCCGATTTCAGGGTCGTAGAAACGTTCCGCCAGTTGGAATAGGGTCGACTTGCCTGCGCCTGACGGCCCCACAACAGCAACCGTTTCTCCCGGTGATACTTTCAGGCTGAAATCGTCAAGCGCCGCGACCTCGGGCCGTGTCGGGTAGCGGAAGCGAACATGTTGGAATTCCAATTGCCCGCGTGCTGGCGGCATAACAACCGGGTTAGCAGGCGGGGCAATCTCAGGCACTTCGTTCAGCAATTCGGCGAGCCGCGATGCCGCGCCCGAGGCGCGCACAAGGTCACCATATACTTCGGTCAGCGCGCCAAAGGACCCTGCGACCAATGCCCCGTACAAGACGACCGCGAACAAGGTTCCGGAGGATATGACGCCTTCCTTAACTTGGTCCGTGCCTTCCCAAACAAGCAAGGTGATTCCGCCGAATATCAACGCCATGACAAGTGCGGTAAGAAATGCCCGCAACCGGATACGTTTTTTCGCGGCGTTGAACGTGCCTTCTACGGCATCGGCAAAACGCATGCATTCGCGGCTTTCTTGCCCAAAAGCCTGAACAATTTTGATAGCGCCAAGCGCTTCTGAAATGATTGTGCCGACGCTGGCGACATTGTCCTGGCTATTACGCGACGCCTTTTCCAACCGCCGTCCAAGAAAGACGATTGGTAAAACAACGACGGGAATGCCTGCGAGCAACCATATCGTCAGGCTTGGAGCGAGCCCGAAGAGCAAGGTAACGCCGCCTATGCCAATAAAGATATTACGCAATGCAACGGACACGGTGGTGCCGACAATTTGTTCGATAATCGCGGTGTCGGCGGTCATTCTGCTGGCGATTTCTCCAGGACGATTTTCTTCGAAAAAGCGCGGGGCCAAGCGCAACAAATTTTGCTGCACCGCAACACGGATATCACCAACCACACGTTCACCGAGCCAGCTTACGAAGTAAAAGCGGAACGCCGTCGAAATGCCGATGACAACCACGATGCCCAACAGTAAATAGAAATATGGCGCAGGATCGCCGCCATTTTTGACAAAGCCTTCATCGATGATCAGGCGCAGGCCATAGGGGATGGCAAGTGTCGACGCTGCTGATGAAATCAGCGCGAGCAGGGCATAGGTGATCTGGCGGGGATAGCGGACCGTGAAATGCCCGATCATGCGCAAGCTGCCAAAATTAAGCTTGGGTTTGGCTGGGGCTGCTTCGGCTGTCTCGGATGTAGCCGTGGTTTGCGTTTCAGAAATTTCGTGTGTCATCGCGCTCGCCTAGCAGTGCGCCGTACCGGTAACAATCCGCCATGGCGAATGTCTACGCTTTTCCTATGGTGCAATGCACAATAAATGCGTAAAGCCACATCCAATTGCGGCAAAATATTCCCCCCGCCAATATTAAAGGCCTGAATATGCTGTACACCGGATATGACCTTCAACGCGGCTTGCTTGCGGGCACAGGCTGGGTTGCGCAAAAGCAGTCGGAGTGGCTCAGCGCGCTGCCTTCGCCATTTAATTATGGCGGAATGGCTCCCATAGCTGCCTCGGCATTGGAGGTTTTTGCCCATTCGGTTTTGCTGCGTGGAAAGCCAGCGTTCGGATTGAATGACGTTGTCATCGACGGCAAAACCTTGGTGGTTCAGGAAGAAAATATTGCGCGTAAGCCATTCGGCCAGTTGAAGCGTTTCGTCTACGAAGGCAGCAGCGAAAAGCCACGGCTTCTCATTTGCGCGCCGATGTCCGGGCATTTTGCGACGCTTTTGCGCGGCACGGTTGAGCGCATGATGGTCACGCATGACGTCTATATCACCGACTGGAAAGACGCGCGTGATGTGCCGTTGACAGGTGGCGGGTTCGACCTTGAAACCTATGTTGATTATCTGATCGAGTGGCTCGAATTCCTTGGGCCCGACGCAGGCGGGCGCGGCGCGCATATGCTTGCGGTCTGCCAGCCGTCGGTTCCTGCTTATGCCGCTGCGGCCGTTATGGCCGCGAAGGATCACCCGCTGCGTCCGCGCACATTGACGATGATGGGCGGCCCGATCGATACGCGCGAAGCGCCAACGGCGGTCAATAATCACGCGACTCAGCGTCCGCATGAATGGTTTGTGCAAAATGTGATTGCAACCGTTCCGTCTTATTACAAAGGCTCGGGCCGCCGCGTTTATCCCGGATTTCTGCAGCTTTCAGGCTTCATGTCGATGAACTTGGGCAACCATATGATGAGCCATTGGTCGATGTTCTCCGACTTGGTTAAAGGCGATGGTGAAAGTGCGGATCGGCATAAGGAATTTTACGATGAATATCGCGCGGTCTGCGACATGACGGCGGAATTCTATCTGCAAACCGTTGATACGGTGTTCCAGCGTCATTTGCTGCCTAAGGGTGAATTCAACTATCGCGGGAAGCTTGTTGATCCTGCCTCTATCACCGATATTGGCTTGCTAGCGATTGAGGGTGAGCGCGATGATATCAGCGGTTTGGGTCAGACAAAGGCCGCGTTGAACATCGCAACGGGCTTGCCTGCGGCGTTTAAGAAATATCATATGGCGCCCGAAGTCGGCCATTATGGCATTTTCAACGGCAGCAAATGGCGCGAAAAAATTGCGCCGATTGTCGAAGACTGGATATCCAGCCACAATTGAGCGGCGCAATGTCGCTTGCTATTTAGACCTGCGTAATAGCGTTTTGCGTAGCACCGTTTCCTGCGGGTTTTCAGCGATGACCCTGCACAATAAAGCCAGTACCGAACGCTGGCCAGTGGATGGCCATTTCACCATCGCGCGCGGGGCAAAGCACCTATCGCTGGAACTCCATGATTCAGTGTACTGTCACGGTAATTGGGATACCTGTCAACGGCCTAGGTCCTCTAACCACTTACAAGGTGACGTGCGCGACCTTGTCTTTGGCGTCCTGCTTCGGGTCGATACCCATCAGCATCTTTATGCCGGCGACCATGCTGGATGCATTAATCCAGATTTCGGCATTTTCGGGGTCAAACCGGATGAGCGCGACTTCTGGGTCGTCCTTGCCGCCGTTATACCAAGCGGCAACGAAGCGGTTCCACAACCGGTCAATGGTTGCCTGATCGGTTGATTGCGACAAATTGCCGTGCACCGTGGCCCAAATATCACGCCCCTTGGAGGCGAAGTGCACCATCGCACGGGCACCGGAACCCACGTCCTGATACAGGCTGCCTGAGCGTGCGGTGAAGAACCAGATTGGGCCGTTATAATGGTCATCTTTGAAGTTGGCGTCCTCCAATTGCGCAGTCATTGGACGCGCATGGCCATCATTGCCTTGGGCTAGCCCCAAGAACATTGTCCTGTCCGATTTGAGTGACTTCCAGAATTTTTCTTTGATGTCCGTATCGCTCGTCATGTTTGCACTCCTTGTTGGAAGTGAAGCAAACGAGCGATAGCGAGCCATGTTCCGCCCAAAAGCGGATCAAAGCAGCAGGCGCATCTTACAACACGTCAAGATACTCGATATCGGGTGCGCCGGCGAGGCATGGGCCAAGCTTTGGTCCAGCCGCCTTGAAATAGTCGCTGGCGCCATGTGCGGTCAGGGCGTCCTGATCGACATATTGCTCAAGCACTTTGTACACTTGCGGGTTGGACCGTGACCGGGTGAGCGTATAAAATACGTTCCCCGGTTCATTGGCCCGAACCGCCGCAGCCAGTTCTCCAAAAACAGCCTCAAAATCTTCGTTCTTGCCTTCGGCAACGGTCAACGTTGCGATTACACCAATGGCGGACATGCGGCTGCTCCTTAGTTTTCTTATGTGCGATTAAAAGATTTCGAACAGGCCAGCGGCACCCATTCCGCCGCCGACGCACATGGTGACAACACCATATTTCGCACCGCGACGCTTGCCTTCGATCAAGGCATGGCCCGTGCAGCGTGCGCCCGTCATGCCATAAGGATGGCCAATGGAAATCGATCCGCCATTGACGTTCAGCAACTCGTTTGGAATGCCCAATTTGTCCCGGCAATACAGGACCTGCACGGCAAAGGCTTCGTTCAGTTCCCAAATGCCGATATCGTCCATCTTAAGGCCAAAACGCTGAAGCAATTTGGGGATTGCGAATACCGGACCAATGCCCATTTCGTCAGGCTCTGTACCTGCAACCGCCATGCCGACATAACGGCCAAGCGGGTTGAGACCCTTTTTCTCGGCCAGTTTTGCTTCCATCAGGATGGAGGCGGATGCACCGTCGGAAAGCTGGCTTGCGTTGCCGGCGGTGATGGTCATGTCAGGGCCAAGTACAGGCTGAAGCGCTTGCAGACCAGCAAGCTGCGTATCGGCGCGATTGCCTTCATCCTTGGCAATGGTCACGTCTTTCTGGCTGACTTCGCCGGTTTCCTTGTTCACGACGTTCATGACTGTGGTCACGGGCACGATTTCGGCATCAAAATAGCCAGCGGCCTGCGCGGCGGCGGTGCGCTGCTGCGATTGCAGGGCATATTCGTCCATCGCATCGCGGCTGATGTTGTAACGCTTGGCGACCACTTCGGCGGTCTGCAACATCGGCATATAAATGGCATTGTGCATTTCTACCAGTTCACGGTCTGGCTGAACGCGCATTTCCTTGGTTTGCACCAAAGAGATGGATTCTTGTCCGCCAGCGGCCATGACATCGACATTGTCGACAATGATCTGCTTTGCCGCAGTCGAAATTGACATCAGGCCCGATGAACATTGACGATCCATGGTCATGCCCGATACCGAAACGGGCAGGCCAGCGCGCAGCGCAACTTGGCGGGCAAGATTGCCGCCTTGCGTGCCCTGTTGAAGCGCAGAGCCCCAGAGAACATCGTCGATTTCGCCGCCTTCTATGCCAGCGCTCGCAACAGCTGCCTTCAACGCATAGCTGCCGAGCGTTGGTCCGGAGGTTGCGTTGAACCCGCCGCGATAGGCTTTGCCAATGGCGGTACGGGCGGTGGATATAATTACTGCGTCACGCATGTGAGTGATTCCTTAAAGTGAAAATTATACGAAAAACTGGCTGATCCATTCAGCCTGAAGTGCTGGCTTTTCCTCGCCCTCAATCTCGACAGTGAACTCAAGCGTTTGCTGCCATTGGCCGGGGCGCTTTTCGGCAAGTTCAAGCAGTTTGAAATGGCCGCGTACGCGCTTGCCTGAACGGACAGGGGCGAGAAAGCGGGTTTTGTTGCCACCATAATTCACACCCATTTTGACGCCCGCAACCTTGGGGCAATCGGACTTGGCGCTCATCACCGGGAACAAAGACAAGGTCAGAAAGCCATGGGCAATGGTGCCGCCGAACGGCGTTTGCTTCGCCATTTCTTCGTTGATGTGAATGAATTGATGGTCGCCTGTTGCATCGGCAAATTTGTTGATCATGTCCTGATCCACCAAAATCCATTCCGATACGCCGATGTTTTCGCCAACCTTAGTCGCGAGTTCAGCGGGTGTAATTGCGGTCATACGGAGTCTCCTGCTTCCTAATTTGGTCGCATCGTGGCGGTTTCAAACGCGCAATACAAGCCCCGCTTATTTGCCGTTACGGCATGCTAGCGGCTGTTTGACCCATAGACTGCGAATCAGCTTTTTGAACGCGTCTTGGCACTGGGCGGCGCGGCATAAGGCATCACTAAGTTGCCATCGGGCGAGGCTGTAAACGTCGTCTGCGTGGGATAGGCAAAACAAATCCCCTCACGCGCGAAGCTATCGATAATGGCAATGCCAATATCGTGGCGTGCCTGAAACATTTCTTCGACATCATCGCTTTCAATGTCGAACACCAGATGGAAATCAAGCGCGCTTGCGGCAAAATTGTTGAACCCGGCGCGGATGAATTGCGCGCCATTGGCCTCAACCACTGCACGCAAAATATCGGGCACACGCCGGGCAAGGGCAGGGGGTGTCTGGTACACAAGCGTCAGGACAAAAGTGACCCGCCGATACAAGGTCAGCGTGTTGTTGGTGATTTCTTTTTCCAGCAATTTGCTGTTTGAAATAATCTTCTCTTCACCCGTCAGCGCGCGCAGTCTTGTGCTTTTCATGCCGATAACTTCAACCCGCGCGATGGTGTTGTCATAAGACACCGTGTCGCCGCGCCGGAACGGCTTGTCGAAAATGATCGAGATTGCCGCAAACAGGTCGGAGAAAATACCTTGCGCGGCAAGGCCAATCGCGATGCCGCCAACGCCAAGACCCGCAACAAGGCCCGTGACGTTAACACCCAGATTATCGAGCACTACAATGGCAGCGATGGCAAATAAGACAAAGCTGACGAGCAGCCGGATCAGCACCATCGCGCTTTGTAAGGTATCATGTTCATGAACGCCTTCACCTGCGCGCCGTTCGATCAAGCCCAAGATGATTTCGCGCAGCCAGATGGCGACTTGAATGACAATCGCGATGGTGAACAAGATATCGACGGCCTGAGCCAGTGCCGCTGGCGCATTGGCAATCTGGTTGACCAGTTCAATCGACACCATGACGCGGAAAAATCTGCTCGTCCGCGCCAATGTGCGGGCGACGATGGATTTCAGATGCGCGCGGTGCTCGCTGGCGCGCGCGATGTTTGCGGCGATTCTTTTCAGCCAGCTAAGCGCAACGAACACGATGATGGCCGCCACCACGGCAATGCCCAGTTCGACGTAATTATTCTGCACCCAAACCGTCAGCGGATCCCAATAAGACTGAAGGCGAGGGCCAATCGATTCGGGAGCGAGGCGCGGTAAGTTCGGTGCATGTTGTGTGGTCATGCCCCCTGTTTACGGTCGATGGCGACGTGGCACAAGTTTTGCGGTGCCATCAGCTGTCGAGCAACAACGCATCAATGATCAGGCACGCTGCGCCTTTGGCCATAACCGCCTGCGTTAACGGCCCTGTTACCGCCCCTGTTACCGCCCCTGTTACCGCAATGTCGGCGACGATCTGACGCGGCAAATCAAATTCATGTTCTGACAAAAGCTGCGATAATGCCTCCACGTCGCCATACCATGTTCCATCCTGCATGTGCACCGACAGGCATGTTTGCGTCCCGCAAAAGGTGAGGCCGTGCCAGGGCCGTTCGTGCAATATGCTGATGTCGGCAGCAGGGAACATTGCGCGCAAGGCGTTGCAAGGCGCATGTGATGGTGTCCGCATGCTCATAACCCTTTTCTGCCTTGGAACTGGGCGTGTTGGCCATAGTTGGACATGAAGCGCCGGAGTTTTACCTCCATTTCGGGTCTAATTTCCCAGCCCATGCGTATGTCCAGCACAAGCCGCGGATCACCCGCAGCCAAGCGGCCGAATTTGGTCGGTGGCAGGTCCTGTTCCCGAAGAAACCGCTCAATAAGGCGCGTGATATGCATGATGTCTCCTCCATGATCGACCCGGATTGGCTTGCCCGAATCAGAAAGAACAAATATAGAACAAAAGTGATAGGATAAATCCTACAAGTCTAGGAAATTTCCAACCGAACCGGAGGGAACAACATGGGAGAAGACCCAAGGGCTGCTTTGGAGCGCTTGATTGCGGAAAATGCAGAGGATTTTGCTGGCCTGTCGAAGCTGGTCGGTCGTAATTCCACGTACATTCAACAATTTATCAAACGCGGATCGCCCAAAAAACTGCCAGAGACAGAGCGCGGGATATTGGCACGATATTTTGGTGTGGACGAAAGCGTGCTGGGTGGGCCGGACGCGGGCGCGACCAGAACGGGCATTCGGCTTATTCCAAAGCTTGCGGTTGGCGCGTCGGCTGGTCCCGGTGCGATTCCGGCGCGCGAGACGCCGCCCGGCAAAATCGGTTTTGACGAAAAATGGTTGCGTAAGCAGGGGCTGGATCCGGCAAAGCTCTCATTGATTCAGGTGGATGGCGATGACATCATGGTGGACAACCGCGCGGCGGCTGGCCTGTTGCGGGACGGCATTCATGTCATTCGGCTGGATGATGCGCTGATGGTCAAACGGCTCGCCAGCGGACCGGGCGGGCGCTTGTCGGTGTTGTCGGACAATCCGGCCTATCCCGGTTGGCCAGATGTTGACGGCGCAACCGTCGCTATCATCGGCAGGGTTGTTTGGGCAGCCCGGCGACTCTGAACACTTGCCTCGGTCGCATCAGTGCGGCACATCAATATTTATGTCACAACATACATCCACGCCCAATATGACCCCGCCGCTTAAGGCCGCGATCATTCCCGTCACGCCGTTGCAGCAGAATTGCACGCTGTTTTGGTGCACGCAAACGAACAAGGGCGCGCTGGTTGACCCCGGCGGTGATCTCGACAAATTAAAAGCTGCGGTCGCGCAAACGGGCGTCGAGCTTGAAAAATTATTGGTGACGCATGGCCATCTCGACCATTGCGGGCAAGCCGGAATGCTGGCGCAAGAGCTTGGGCTAAAGATTGAAGGCCCGCATGAGGACGACCGTTTCTGGATCGAGAAGCTGGACGATGACGGCGCGCGCTATGGCATGGAGGCGCATAGTTTTGAGCCCGACCGTTGGTTGGTCGATGGCGACACCGTGACCGTCGGCAATCTCACGCTGGATGTCATTCACTGCCCCGGTCACACGCCTGGGCATATCATTTTCCATCATCAACCCAGCCGTCTGGCGATTGTTGGCGATGTGTTGTTTCAAGGGTCAATCGGCCGCACCGATTTCCCGCGCGGCAATCATGCCGACCTGATTAACGCCATCACGACGAAGCTTTGGCCATTGGGGGATGACGTGACCTTCATCCCCGGCCATGGCCCAACCAGCCAATTTGGCTATGAACGCAAGCACAACGCCTTTGTCGCAGACGATGTACTTGCGGCCAGATAAATAAGGTTACATCAAAGAACCGCTGCGTAGACTTTCCACAAGGCCCAGCCAGCAAGGCCAAGCAAAGTAATCATCGTGGTCAGCGTGCCGACCATCCGGCCCTTGCCAAGTGATCCGCCATCCATGCCCAGACCATGGGCAAGCCGCCCGACGATGTAGACGATGCCCAGGCCCCAAAGCATATTGTTGGTTCCACCCGCCGCTTCGAGCGCGGCAATCAGGATCAAAATGAACGGTGCGCTTTCCACGAAGTTTGCGTGCGCGCGCATCCGGCGAATGACGAATTCATTGCCGCCATCGCCAATCGATACGCTTTCTTTTGTCCGCGCTTGGCCGCAACGGATCATCAGCCAGATATTCACCAATGCCGCGCCTGCGGCTATTGTAAGGGTAACGGGTAAACTTAACATATCTTCTCTCCCTGTTTGTACTGGCGTGCTTAACTGCTATCTCTCGGCTTGCAAAGCACCGAAAAACAAGTATAGCGCGCCGCTCACACAGACATGTGCGGATGAATGAGGCCGATTCTGGCGATTGCTTGCCACGACCATCTCTTTCGCCTAGCATGACCTAGAACTTATTGATTTTGAAATGGAACAGGTGCCGAAATGGCTGTCCCCAAAAGAAAAACATCCCCTTCGAAGCGCGGCATGCGTCGTAGCCATGATTCGCTTAAGGTTGCCGCGTATCAAGAATGCGCTAATTGTGGCGAACTAAAGCGTCCACATCATCTGTGCGATGCCTGTGGCCATTATAATGGCCGCGAAGTGGTTGCAGTCGCCTAATCCTGTTTAAGGAGAATAGCTGGTGTCGATGAAACCGCGTATCGCCATTGACGCGATGGGCGGCGACGAAGGCGTTCCTGTGATGATCGCAGGCGCGGCTTTGGCACGGCAACGGCATGAAAACTTCGCGTTTTTATTGGTGGGGGACGAAACGCAGATTAAGTCTGCGCTTGATAAGCACCCCAATTTGCGCGCTGCCTCCGAAATCCTCCATAGCGAATTCGTCGTTACGCCTGGTGAAAAGGTCAGCGCCGCTTTGCGCAAGGCCAAGACCAGCTCCATGGGCATGGCGATCAACGCCGTAAAATCCGGCCATGCCAGTGCCGCCGTCAGCGGTGGCAATACCGGAGCATTAATGGCTACCGCAAAACTTGCCCTGCGCACGATGCCCGGCATTGACCGGCCAGCCCTTTCTGCTTTGCTGCCCACGTTGGAAGATACCGATGTGGTGATGTTGGATCTGGGGGCCAACACCGAGTGTGAGACCAAAAACCTGGTCCAGTTTGCCGTCATGGGTGCGGCCTATTCGCGTATCATTTTCGGCTTTGACCGTCCGCGTGTTCGCTTGCTGAATATCGGTACCGAGGAAATGAAAGGCACCGATGAACTTCGCGACGCGGCGCAGCATTTGCGTAACGCGACTGGCCTGCACATGGATTTTCAAGGCTTTGTTGAGGCCGACAAGATCAACCGCGGCGAATGTGATGTCGTTGTGTGCGATGGCTTTACTGGCAACATCGCGTTGAAGTCCATGGAAGGCACGGCCCGTTTCGTCACGGATCTTTTGCGCCGGGCCTTCACCAGCTCCATCCGTTCGAAATTCGGTTTTCTGGTTTCGCGTCCAGCCACCGAGTTGCTGCGGCACCATCTTGATCCCAATAATCATAATGGCGCTGTGTTTCTGGGACTGAACGGCGTGGTCGTTAAAAGCCATGGCGGCGCCAATATCAAGGGCGTGGCCCATGCTGTCGAGGTTGCAGCGCGATTGGTCGAAGAAGACATTACCGCGCGCATCACGCAAGATCTGGCACGGATACAGCCGAAGTGACCCAAGTCGCCCTTCGTGCCGTTATCAAAGGAACTGGGTCGGCGCTTCCACGCAACCGCGTTTCCAACGCTGAACTGGCCAGCAGAGTCGATACGACCGACGAATGGATTACAGAGCGGACGGGTATAAAGTTCCGCCATATTGCCGAGACCGATGAAACAACATCCAGCCTTGCGATCGAAGCATCGCGCCGAGCGCTTGACGCGGCTGGCATGTCTGCCTGTGACATTGATCTGATCATCTTGGCAACGGCAACGCCCGACCAGACATTCCCTGCTTCTGCCACCATTGTGCAACATGCGCTTGGCTGCAATGGCGGCGTTGCCTTTGATGTGGCTGCGGTTTGCTCGGGCTTTCTCTATGCCTTTTCCGTCGCGGAAAGCATGATCCGCGCAGGGTCAGCGCATAATGCATTAGTCATCGGGGCCGAAACATTTAGCCGCATATTGGACTGGGAAGACCGCACGACATGCGTATTGTTTGGTGACGGCGCTGGCGCGGTCGTCTTGTCAGGCGAAGTTGGCATTCGCGGCGCGCTGGTGACCAAATTGCATGCCGATGGTCAACATAATGCATTATTATATGTCGATGGCGGCCCATCCACCACGGGCACCGTCGGCAAATTGCGGATGAAGGGTAGGGAGGTGTTCCGCCATGCCGTGACCAATCTCACCAATGTATTGCACGAGGTGCTGGATGCGACAGAATTGACGCCAGCCGACATCGACTGGGTCGTTCCGCATCAGGCTAATGCCCGGATTATTGAGGCAACGGCCAAGAAACTGGCGCTTGACCCGAATAAAGTTATCCTCACCGTTGACCAGCACGCAAATACCTCTGCGGCGTCCGTTCCCTTGGCCTTGGATGTCGCGGTGCGCGATGGCCGGATCAAAACAGGGGACATTGTCGTTCTGGAAGCGATGGGTGGCGGATTCACCTGGGGCGCATCAATCGTACGAATGTAATTTCCGGACGGATGTAAATTTATACATTATCGCTATTTTACAAATTAAATTTCTATTGTATGCTCTTGGTTTACCATTTTAAGTCAGGGTCCGGAGACGAATATGGCTGATGCAGGAACATTAACGCGCGCCGATTTGGCGGAGATGCTTAACCGACAAATCGGTTTGTCGCGTGCAGACGCAGCGGCAATGGTCGAATCGATACTTGAACATATGACCGCTGTTTTACTGAATGGTGACAATGTCAAAATTTCTGGTTTTGGCACCTTTGTTTTGCGGGACAAGGCCGAACGTATCGGGCGCAACCCGAAAACAGGCGTAGAAGTACCAATTACGCCGCGCCGGGTTCTGACGTTCCGTGCAAGCCAAGGCATGCGCCAAAAGGTAAAATAACTTTTATGCCCGAAAAATCCGCTGACGCCTTCCGCAATATTGGTGAAATGGCCGAGGCGTTGGGCGTAAGAACGCACATATTGCGGTATTGGGAAGAACAATTCCCCATGCTGCGGCCACTGACGCGGGCGGGTGGTCGGCGCTTGTATCGACCCGACGATGTCGTCCTGCTGCACACGATCCATCGTTTATTATATGCAGAAGGCTACACCGTGAAGGGTGCGCGTCGCTTTCTGACGGAAGGCGAGGCACAGGATACGCGGCCTCATGCGCCTATGCCCGAGATATCATCTGTTGCTGCGTTCGACTTTGGTGCTTTGCAGGCAGTACGCGAAAGGCTGGCAACCGCTTTGGCTGCGGCCTAATTCATGATCCGCGCGTAGACCAAATCGCGAAAGGGCACTTGGCCCACCATGAAAACCGTTTCGCCAAGTGGCGCAAACCCGGCCCGTTCATAAAAGGCGACAGCGCGGACATTCTGTTCGTAGACCGCGAGCAATAGGCGTTTGGCACCATGTGTGTTCGCCACATCGAAAACATGATGTAGCAGGTCTCTACCATTGCCTGCGCCTTGCCATGGGCCAAGCAAATAGATGCGCTTTAACTCGATATCGCCCGACTGCTGAAGCGTCGGATGCGCAGGCGTTGTGACCATGGCATAGCCGACAGGCGCGCCAAGCGGGGTTTCGCCAATTATGATATCGACAGCCGGGTCGCCAAGCGCGGCGGCATAATAGGCGACGCCATGCTGGTCACGCAGATGGTCGATTAACGGCCCGCCGGGATGGTCAAAGGCAAAGCTTGCAAGGAAAGTCGCTGCGCCAAGATAGCTGAGCGCTTCGGCATCCGCCGCAACAGCCTTGCGCCAGATAATGGGTGTCATTCGGTCTCGGGTCCAAGATCGGGGTCAAGATCACGCGGCCGGATGAAGTGCGTCAATCGCCCGCATTTGCGATCCAGTTCGGCCCAGCGCGCGACGTTCAATTCCATCCGTGCAATGGCGGCGGTCGGATATTTCTCCCAAACCAAATCACGCAAAGGCGAGGTGCCATCATCGGGGCAGATGTCGAAGACAAGATCCTCAAGCCCGGGATTATGGCCGACCATCAGCAGGTTTTTATGTGCATCGGATTGATCGCGCAGCACGTCCATCAACGTCGCCGAGGACGCCAGATAAATCCGGCGGTCCCAATTGGGTTCGATCCGTTCGCCAGTGCCCTTCACAAATTGATCAATGGTCTCGATCACCCGCACGGCGGGGCTGGCGACGACATGGTCAAAGGTCAATCCGTTACGTTTTGCCCAGATGCCCATAATAACCGCCGCTTTTTCCCCGCGCGTATTGAGCGGACGGTCAAAGTCCCGCGGGACGGCGTCATCCCAACTCGATTTGGCATGGCGAAACAAGGTAAGGGTGAAGGTCAAATAGGGTTGCTCGCTTCCAACGTGTCTGCAACGTCCTGCCGCAAATTTGTGTCAGACGAAAGACCTGATTTCACCGAATTAACCGCCTGTTCCAGCGTCACCCGGCGGATCGGCGTGCCCGGTGGAAATGCAGACAAAAGGCGGCTTGGCACTGCGGATGACAGCAACACAAAATGGCCTTTGTCGCCGGCAGTCCGGATCAGGCGGCCAAAGGCCTGCGCCATTTTTGCGCGGATGATGCGATCATCATATTCCATGCCCCCATGTTTCAACCGCCGCGCGCGGTGCAAGATGTCGGGGCGGGGCCACGGAGTTTGCTCCATGATGACCAGCCGCAGCGAATGGCCAGGCACATCCACCCCGTCGCGCAATGCGTCAGTACCAAGCAAGCTTGCATGGGGGTCATTCCGGAATATGTCGACAAGTGTCCCGGTATCAATGGGGTCCACATGTTGCGCATATAAAGGCAGGCCATCTCGCGCCAAGCGGTCGGCGATGCGCGCATAGGTTGATCGCAACCGCCGTATCGCGGTGAACACGCCCAGAACGCCGCCGCCTGATGCGGTGATCAACGCGGCATAGGCACCCGCCAAGGCGGCAGGGTCGCCCTTTTTGATATCGGTGACGATCAGGACTTCGGCCTGCGCTTTATAGTCAAATGGGCTGATCGCCGAAAAATGCGTCGCTGGCTTATCCAGATGACTTGCCCCGGTCCGCGCCTCGGCATTTTGCCAGTCGCCACCGCTGCGCAAGGTGGCGGATGTGGCCAGCACGCCATGGCTTGGCTTCAGCACGATCTCCGCCACGGGCTTCATGGGGTCAAGCCAACGGCGATGCATGCCAATGTCCATTTCGCGGCCTTCAAACCGGTCAATCGCCAGCCAGTCGATATATTCGGGGTCAACGGGGCCGACGGCGCGCGCCAACATCGATATCCATGCGCGCAATGTATCGATGCGCCAGCTTAGGCTGGCCATTGCCCCCTCAACGCGCGCGCGCGCGCTGCCGTCGAGCCAATCGGGCGGGTCGGCTATCATCGCCTCCAAACGCTGCCCAAGCACTGTCAGCGGCCTTGCCAGAGCCTCCATCGCGATGGCGGCATCGGCGGCGGCGTCTATGACCTTGGGGTCGGGATCGGCAAGCTCAGTCTCCAAACCATAGCCGCTTTCGGTCGCATTGGTTTCGTCGCGGGCGAACACCATCGTCCGAATCGCGGACAGTAATCGTTCAATTGGTCCCGATGGCGTGCCTTCGGCCAAACGCGCAAGCCAGCCCTCGCCGGGCAAAGCCTCAGCGGCGACGCGCGCCATTTCAATGGCAAGGCTGCCTTCTTCATCATAAGACGCAACATCGGCCAGTCGCGCCGAAAGCCCGCGCCGTCGTCCGCGTGCCTTGCCTTCGGGGCCAATGACCCAGCGGCGCAGCTCAATCGTTTCCTGCCCCGTAAGGGCGGCGGCGAACATCGAATCTGCGGCATCAAATAGATGATGGCCCTCATCAAAAATAATCCGGCTTGGCCGGTTCTGTTCGTCCCGCCCGCGCGCGGCATTGACCATCATCAGCGCGTGATTGGCGATGACAATTTCGGCCTGCACCGACGACCGCGCCGCGCGCTCAATGAAGCATTTTTTATAATGCGGGCATCCGGCATAAATGCATTCGCCGCGCCTGTCGGTCAAAGCGGTCGAGCCATTGCGCCGGAACAAGGTCGGCAACCATCCGGGCAAATCGCCGCCAATCATGTCGCCATCATGCGAATAGGCCGCCCATCGCGCCACCAAATGCGCAAGGGTCGCCGCCCGTCCGGCAAAACCGCCTTGCAACGCGTCCTCCAGGTTCAAGAGGCACAAATAATTTTCGCGACCCTTGCGCACTACGACCTTGGACTTGAACGTTTCATGGTCGGGGTAAATACGCTTCGCCTCGCGTACCAATTGCCGTTGCAACGCTTTGGTAAAGGTGGAAATCCACACTGTGCCATCGGCAGTGCTCGCCCACAGGCTGGCAGGGGCCAAATAGCCAAGCGTCTTGCCAATACCTGTACCAGCCTCCGCCAGCAGCATATGCGGTTCGCCCTTGCGCGTGCGCGGTGCGAAAATGGCGGCTGCGGCTTGGGCAAAATCGCGCTGCCCTTGCCGCGTTTCCGCAGAGCCGCCGACAAGTGAAGCCAAGCGTTCTTGCACGGCATCGGCCTGCAACGTGACGACGCGTGGCGGGGTGCGCATCGGGGCCTCCTCCCATTCGGGTAAGCGGCTGAACAACCAGCGTTCGGGGCGTTCGGGCTTTTTAAGGACTGCCAGCACCAGATTTGCCCATGGCCAACGCAGCCGCATCAGTGCTTGTGCCGAATCCCAAGCCCCTTCACGTTCGGCCCAATCTGCGTCGCCCAGAACCGACAGCAAATAATGCGCGGCACGCAGCAAGAATAAGGGAACCTCTTGATCCGTCGCAGGGGCGTGTAAGTTCAAGTTCTTTGCCAAACCCTTGGGCGTTGGAACGGCAAAGCGCGCAGGGTAGACAAAGGCATATAGCTCCAGAAGGTCAAGCCCCGACAAATCGGGATAGCCAAGCCTTTGTGCCACTAATGGCGCGTTCAGCATGACCATCGGCGTTTCGGCCGCACGGCCAGCCGCCTCGCCCTTGCCAATGGTTTGCACATGGCCGCCATTGCTGCCCATCCAAATACCGGCATGGCTTGCGTGAAGCGCAGGAAAGGCTAGTGGAGTTTCCATAAGCCTTGATAGGCGTATTTGGAACGAAAGAGCAACATGTGACTGACCTTCGCGACATAGCATTGGCATCAAAAGCCTGGCCTTATGAAGAGGCGCGGCGTTTGCTGAAACGCTATCCCCATGGCAAGGCCGATGGTCAGGCGATTATTTTCGAATGTGGCTATGGTCCATCGGGCTTGCCCCACATCGGCACCTTTAACGAAGTGCTGCGCACGACGATGGTGCGCAATGCGTTCCGGACGCTGTCTGATGCGCCAACGCGATTGATCGAATTTTCGGACGATATGGACGGCCTGCGCAAGGTGCCGGACAATGTGCCGAACCAAGCGATGCTCGCCGAACATTTGGGCAAGCCCTTGTCGCGCATTCCCGATCCGTTTGAAAAATTCGACAGCTTTGCCGCGCATAATAATGCGATGCTGCGCGCTTTTCTTGACCAGTTCGGTTTTGAATATGAATTTATCTCATCCTCGTCGCAATATGAAAGCGGCGCGTTTGATGACGCCCTGAAAAATGTGCTGCACAACTATCAGGGCATATTGGACATCATGCTGCCCACGTTGCGCAAGGAACGCGCCGCGACCTATTCGCCGATATTGCCGATCAGCGAGAAGACGGGCGTTGTGCTTCAGGTGCCGGTTGAAGTCGTCGATGCCGAGGCTGGCCTTGTCCGTTTTTATGACAATGGCGACATGGTCACGCAATCGGTCTTGGGCGGCAAGGCAAAGCTGCAATGGAAAGTCGACTGGGCCATGCGCTGGGTCGCTTTGGGCGTCGATTATGAAATGTATGGCAAGGATTTGACCGACAGTGGTGTGCAATCGGGCAAGATCGCGCGCGTGCTTGGCGGGCGTCCGCCAGAAAGCCTCATTTACGAAATGTTCCTCGATGAAAAAGGCGAGAAGATTTCCAAGTCCAAGGGCAATGGCCTCGCGCTTGAGGATTGGTTGAAATATGGCACCGAAAACAGCGTTGCCTTTTACGCTTTTCGCGAACCCAAAAGCGCCAAGCAACTGCATTTGGGCGTCGTGCCAAAGGCCGTGGACGAATATTTTCAGTTCCGCGCGCAATGGCATGAACAACCCCCTGAAAAGCGGTTGGGCAACCCAGTGCACCATGTCCACAATGGCCAAGTGCCGACGGGGCAGCCGCCAGTGACGTTCGGCCTGTTGCTGAACCTTGTCGGCGTGATGGGTGCAGGTGCCACCGCGGCGCAGGTTTGGGCCTATCTTGGCAATTATGCGGATAATGTCTCGCCGGAAAACGCGCCGGAACTGGCCGAGCTTATCCCGATTGCACTTGCCTATAACCGCGATTTTGTTGCGCCGACCTTGCACAAGCGCAAGCCCGAAGGTTTAGAGATTGCCGCCTTGCAGATGCTGGATGCGCAATTGGCGGAATTGCCGGCGGATGCCAGCGCCGAGGATATTCAAAACATCGTCTATGCCATCGGCAAAGAGGGCGGTTTCGAAAATCTGCGCGACTGGTTCAAGTCCTTGTATGAAACGCTGCTGGGTTCAAGCGCTGGTCCGCGCATGGGCAGCTTCATCGCGCTTTATGGCATCAAAAATTCGCGCCAGCTCATCGCAGAGGCGCTGGCATAGCTAAGGCGAGCGCCCTTCGGTTGGAATATTGCAGGAGTATTGACATGAAAGAACTGCCTTCCGTCGAAAAACTCGCGATTGACCTGCTTGGAAAGTCGCTGGACCAGTTGGAGGCCGAAGAGGCCAAGGTGCTGCACCATATTCACCATGTGCAGCACACCAGCCGCGACGTTGGCGATATTGTCGACGAACAGGCGACTTTTGGCGAGCATTTGTCGGACAGGGTTGCGGCGATTGGCGGATCATGGAAACTCATCATGGTCTTTGCCGCCGTCCTGCTTGGCTGGATGCTTTTGAACTCGCAGATATTGGGCACATTGGGCAAAGCCTTTGACCCCTATCCGTTCATCTTCTTAAACCTGATGCTGTCAACGGTTGCGGCGATTCAGGCGCCCATCATCATGATGAGCCAAAATCGTCAGTCGGCCAAAGACCGCATTGCCGCCGCGCATGATTATGAAGTCAATTTGCGCGCTGAGTTAGAAATCCTGCGCTTGCATGCAAAAATCGACGCGCTTTTGGACATCATCGAGCGCCAAAGCGCCCGCGCGCCATCGGTCAGTTGACCGCTTGCGCCAGAACGTCGCGATAATTAGGCGATAATGTCATCTTCGGATGGAAGCCGCCCGTTCCGAGCAGGCGATGGGTCGCCGCCAGATGGTAGCAGGGCACACCCATGAACAGATGATGCTCGCTGTGATAATTGACCCAATAAGGCGCGACCGTCGCACGGGCGATAAGGCCGGCATAAGTGGTCCGCGCATGCGTGAAAGGGTCGCCGCTACCCGTGGGTGTGCATGCATGTTCGGCGATGTTGCGGATGCGCAGGAATAATTGAAAACTCGTGGCCAGCGCCGCCAGCCAAAGCAGAAACGGCGTCCAGCCCCAGACGAGCAAAGATATCGTCAGCAATATGGCCTGCACCGCCAAGAAGCGGCCCACAGTGCGCGCTGTGGTTTTTGCGCCATCGACATTCATAACGGGCGCGGCAACGCCAGCGCGGCTCTGCATGTTGAGTGCGCGGCCAGCTAGTGTGTCGGCTTTGTCGTTGCTGCTTTCGCGGGTCAGCATGGCCTTTGCCCCGCGCAAAGCGACCGCAAATTGCGCGCGGCGTTGCTTGTAAAAAGTCTGCCCCGTCAGGTCGCGGATGAATTTGCGGCGCAGGCTATCGCGGCTGGTGGGGAAGGGGGCGGACAAAGAAAGGTCGGGGTCTTCGGGCTGCTGCGTGAATTTGTGGTGCGTCAAATGATAGGCGCGATAGGCGAACAAATCGCTGCCCGTCGCCGCGCCCGTCGGCCATTGCCCAAGCCAATTGTTGGTCTTGCGGTTGGGGTGCAGCAAACCATGCGCGCCATCATGCATCAGGATCGAAAGCCCCAATTGCCGCCCGCTTAGTATCGCAAGCACGAAAGGCGTCACCAACAGCCCGACCAACCAATGATAGTCCCATGCCGCAGCGCCGCCAAAGGCCGCCAGCGCGACAACCATCCAACCATGCAGCACAAGCCAGATACCGCGCCAACGCGACAATGTGGTGATTGCGCGCCAATCATTAGCGGCAAAAACCGCACGCGGGTTGGCGGCCTTTACCGCTGGCATGCTGCGTCCCTATTCATTGCACAAAACATAGCGTTCCATTGGCCCGCGCGCAAATGCGTTACTTCACCGCCGGTGCGACAAAGGTGGCCATTTTTGCTTGCGCCTTGCGCGATTCACTGAAACTGAAGATCGGCCAATCATGCAGCATGCCCGCAAGCTCAATGAGCTCCACCGATGGCAGCTTGGCCTTTAAGGCCCGCGAGTCCGTTACCAATATGTCGTCGCCGCCAGCAAAGGCCAGAATCGGCGGCAACCCCTCCCAATCGCCGAAGATAGGGCTGCATCTTGGGTCATTGCGCGGCAAGTCGCCCGCATAGAGCGTGCCGCCTGCGGAAATACCGCTGATGGTCAGGATTCCGTCGCGTGGTTCCGTTTTCAACTGGTCGGGATGCGCGGGGTCAAGGTTCAACCATGGGCAAATGAGCAACAGGCTGGCAGGTAAAGCTTGGCCTGTATCGCGCGCCGTGTGCGCCAACGCAGCGGTCAGGCCGCCACCTGCAGAGTCGCCGCCCATGACAAACGCTTTTTCGCCCATCTCCGCCTGATAGCTTGCATAATAGTCCATCGCCCAAGCGGTAACTTGTCCCGCCGTATGTTCCGGCGCGAGCGGATAAAGCGGCGCGGTGACGGACCAGCCATGCTGCGACGCCATGCGGGATAGAAATTTCCAATGGATGTCGGTTGCCGGATAGACATAGCCGCCGCCATGCCAGAACAGGACATGCGCCGACGGCGCTCGGCCCTTGGGCGCAAGGTGCCAAACAGGACGGCCCTGAAATTCGCTTTGCCGAATATCGACGTCAACATGCGCTTTGGGCGATGGCAAGTGCCCGGAACGGACCTTTGCAATATTCTTTTCAAATTGCGGCCCGCCCGAAAACATCCGGCGATAATAGCCTGTGCTGCGCAGGACAAAACCAGCAAGGCTGGCGGCAAAACTTGGCATAAATAACTCCCCCCTGCCAAGCGAGCTATATCAACATGCCAAACCAATCAAGCGCTTCGCTTATTTCGACGCTGCAATCCAATCGTCAATTTTCTTTTCAAGGACAGTCAGCGGCAAGGCGCCGGTGTTCAGAACCTGATTATGGAATTCGCGCACGTCGAATTTTTTGCCCAATTGCGTTTTGGCCTTGTCCTTTAGGCGCAGAATTGTGAGCGTACCGATTTTATAGGCCAAGGCCTGTGTTGGAATGGCGATATAGCGTTCCACCTCAGCGGTTGCATCGGTTTTGCCCATGTCGCTGTTGGCGAGCATATAGTCGATAGCCTGTTCGCGCGTCCAACCCTTGCTGTGCAGGCCAGTGTCAACCACAAGGCGCATGGCGCGAAGCATTTCGTCCGACAATGTGCCGAAGCGCTGATACGGGTCGCTGAACAGGCCCATGTCATAGCCCAAGGTTTCCGAATATAGCGCCCAGCCCTCGACATAAGCGGTGTTGCCGCCAAAGCGCATGAAGGCAGGCAGTTTTTCATTTTCCTGCGCGATGCTGATCTGGAAATGGTGCCCCGGCGCACCTTCATGAAGATAGAGCGTGGTCATGCCAGGGGTCGTGCGGCTTGGCAGGTCATAAGCGTTGAAATAAAATATACCGGCGCGCGAACCGTCTGGCGTGCCGGACTGATAGCTACCGCCAGCTTCATATTTCTCGCGGAATTCTTCATAGGGCTTGATCTCTAGCGGTGCCTTGGGAAGATATTTGAACTGCGTCGAAATCTTTGCATCAACAATCTTGCCGATGTCATAATAGCCTTGAGTTAAGGCGTCACGGCTGGCGAGTTTGAACTTTGGATCCGAGCGCAAATGGTCAAAAAATTCGGGCAAAGTGCCTTTGAAGCCGACTTCCTGGCGGATCGCCTCCATGCCCGATGTGATTCGCGCGACTTCGGACAATCCAAGATTGTGGATGTCGTCGGCCTTCAATGGCAAAGTCGTCGTTTGCTCGATCAAATATTGATACAAAGCTTCGCCGCCCTTCATCGCCGATAGGCCGACCTGTTCGCGCGCCAAGGGCAAATAGCTGTCCCGCAGAAAATCGCGCAGGCGGGCATTGGCGGGGTAAAGGCCGGTTTCGATGATGTCGCGATATTCGGCAGTGAGCCGCGCCTTGTCGGCATCGCTAAAACCTTCCGGGAATTTCAGGATCGGACCATAATAGGGCGATTCTTCGGTCTTTTGCGCAAGCTGCGTATTCAATTGATCGACGACGTTGGTGATCGTCATCTGCGTTTCGAACACGCCGGTGGCCATGCCCTGACGGAAACGGTCAATCGACCGATCCATAAGCACGATAAACTCCTTATGCCGTTTCAGGTTGTTGTCATAATCCAGCACTGTCTTGAACGGCGCCGCACCCTGTCCGCTGGCAAAGGTCGGGTAGAATGTGTGAAAGCCAAAAAAGTGATTAAGCGGACGGACAACGGTCAGGTCCATAATCTCTTTGGACAAGCCTTTGAGCGCATCGGTCTGGTTTTGCTTGAACACGTCATAGGCGATCTTGTCGGTCGCGTTCAGCTGGTCACGGTCAATGCTTTTCAGGGCCTCCACATTGGCCTCGGCAGCTTTGCGTTCATTGGCGAAATACGCATCGCTGATGAAATCGCCAAAACGGTCGGCATAGCGCACGTCGCCACGGAACATGGCGTTTAATGGGTTACGCTCAAGGCTTGCCGCATCATCGGCGGCGAACAACGCCGTCAGCCGCTGGCTTTCGGTCGCGGCGGTTTCTGTCGCAGTGGTTTGGGCCTGCGCGGCAACAGGTGACAGTAACGCAGCGCAGCTAAGCAATAAGATATGGCGCTTCATTTTCATGCGATGTTCTCCGACATTATTTCAAATCTATCAAAAGGGTATGATGGGGCTTTGGCGCTTGCTGTCGGCGTCCTATCGGCCAAGCGCAATAGGGTTTCGACAGACGACAGTGATTGCGCCGCCAGCGAACTGCGATGCCGTTTAAGACGTCTTTGCAGTCGTAATCTCCAGCCAGTCATTTTGCCGGTACCATTTGGTGATGATATGCTTCACGCCCCGAATAACAGGCGTACCGCTATGCAATGTTTTATAGTTGAGCGTCCCGTCCGGCTTTATATTATTCCATATCAGCATCATTCCGGCCTGCGGACGCACGCCAAGGCCAAGATGCGGAAATTCCGTCGCGCCGCCCTCTTTGGGTTCGTTCAAGAAGATCATTGCGGTCCAACTGCGCTGCCCGCCGCCCGGGCCTTCCTGCGCCCAATAGCTTTGGCTTGGGTGGAAAAAGTCGTGATGCGCCTTGAATTCTTGGCCGACATGGTACCGCTGCCCCTGCATGGTTTCGGCATAATCATTGTCGATGCCCAAAACGTCGCTCATCCGCGCCTCGACTTTGGCAATGAACGCATCCCAACGGTTGAGATGGCAACTGTAACTGGTGCGAAAGCCCTCTTGCTCTGTGCCTGCATATAAGGTGGAGGGCACGGCATCGGCATCAATTTTTGCAATCAATGTCTTACAGTCTTTAGCGCTCAAAAACCCTTGATAGACATATAATTGCGCGTCTTCATGTTCGACTTGCTGGACAAGCGGATTGGCATTCAACCTTTTGGTGACATGCGCCCCAATCCGCGCCAGCTTGGCGGGATCATTATTGGGGTCGAACTCTTTGGCTTGCGTATCTGTTTGCATAAGTCCACCGAATCACGGAACGATGCGTCCTCTTACCATGACCCATTCGGCCTTTTCGAGCGTGCGGATGTTATTGAGTGGATTTTCATTCACCGCAACCAGATCAGCGGAATAGCCAACCGCAATACGGCCGATTTCATTTTCAAGCCCAAGCGTTTTGGCGGCAACATTGGTTGCGCTGGCAAGGGCTTCGGCAGGGGTCATGCCTGCGTTCACCAATAAGGCCAATTCGCCGCCATTGCTGCCATGTTCAAATACGCCCGCATCCGTGCCAAAGGCAATCGTAACGCCCATGGCCTTTGCGCGCCGGACCTGACGGCCAGCGGCCTCTACCGCTTGCTTTGCCTTCACTTCAACCGTTGGGGTGTAAATGCCCTTGCCCAGACGCGCGCGCACGCCCTCCAGCGCCATTAATGTCGGCACTAAGGCCGTGCCCTTTGCCTTCATGACCTTCAACGCTGCCTCATCGGCAAATGTGCCATGTTCGATGGAGTCAATTCCCGCGGCTGATGCAGCTTCGATACCGCGCGCACCATGGGCATGCGCCATGACCTTTAGCCCAAGTGAATGGGCGGTGTTGGTGATGGCAAGCATTTCTTCACTGGTGAAATGCGCCTCCAGTCCCCGGCCCTGTTGCGACAAGACGCCGCCCGTCGCAGTAATCTTGATAACGTCCGCGCCAGCGCGCGACGATTTGCGCACTTTTTCCGCACATTCAATTGGGCCTGTGCAGGTGTAGCCTGATTCCAATGTCGCGATGACGTCGTTGCGGAACCCGGAAACATCGCCATGCCCGCCGACAATCGACAAAGCTGGTCCAGCGGCGATAATGCGCGGGCCAATGATGCGGCCTTCCGCCGTGCCGCGCCGCAGGACAAAAGCGGTATTTTGTGCAGAGCCAGCCTCACGCACGGTGGTAAAGCCAGCCTTGACCGTCAACGCCGCGTTCTTGACACCCATGACCACACCCCATTCATCGGGGTTCACCGCCTCGTCGCGAAAATCATCGCCGGGGTCGCCGGTTAAATGTACATGCAGGTCAATGAGGCCGGGGAGCAAGGTCTTGGTCGACAGGTCAACGACGCTGTCCGCCTGAAACGGATTATCTATGCCCTTGGCGATGTCTTTAATCCGCCCGTCTTCGACCAAGATAATGGCTGGCCCAGTGGGGCCGGTCGCGGCATCGGGGATGAGGTTACCAACGATAATGGCTTGAGTCGCAGCGGATGCGGGCGTTGCCAACGATAAAGCGGCGCTCGCAAGTAACAGATAACGTACCATCAAAAACTCTCCGATGTATCTGCGGGAGATTGGTCAGCTTGGGTCAAGGTTACAAGCAAAAAAGCCCGGACGGTGAAGTCCAGGCTTAATTATTTAGAATACTACCAAAAGAAGGCGCGAATGACGTCGACGACACGGCCGTTGCGCAGGTCTACCAAAAGGACATCGTCATAATAACGCACCCAGCGGTAGCTGCCATAAGCGGCGGGCAGGCGGTATTGCCACGGGTCGTTGATCCAGTAGCGCGACCCGTAATAGCCCGAGCCCAAGGAGAAGCCTTTGGATATGCGGCTGTAATTGCGGCCACGGTACGGGGCATTATAACGGCCAAGGCGGAAATAATTGCCGTTCCGCTCGCGATAGCGGCGCCAGTTATAGCGGTTGTCATTGCGCCAGTTGTTGGTCCAACGGCCAAACTGTGTCCGGTCCAATTTGCCGTCGCGGTTTTGGTCATAGCGACGGTCAAGGCGTTCATCATCATTGCGGTCGAAACGGAGGTCCAAACGGCCATCGCGGTTACGATCCCAATTCCGGTCCAGATTGCCATCGCGATTGCGGTCCCAGCGGCGGTCGAGGTCACCATCGCGGTTGCGATCATAATATCGGCCGTCTTGGCTAGCCGCGCGGCGTTCGGTGCGGACGGTATCACGTTGGCGTTCAACGCGGACATTATCGCGTTGGCGCTCGGCACGATTTACTTGCTGTTGTGGGGCCGCAACTTCAACCGCTCGTGCGGGTTCCGGCCGGTTTTGCTGGCGCTCTGCGCGTTGTTCCGGATTAGGGTTGGGACGGGCCTGTTGCCGATTGGCACGTCTCTCTTCACGCTGAAAATCAGTAAAGTCTTCGACCATGACGTCGGCGCGAACCGGTGCGACCGGGGCAGCATAAGCCGCAACTGGCGAAAGCGCCGTCGCGGTCACCAAAGTCATCAGAATATAATTTTTCATGGTAGGTCCTCATGGCAGAGGCACAATGCGTCTGCGTGAAGACCTGTCTGCACCGATTCTGCTGAAGCGAAGCTGAACTATATATTCATGTTCATGAAAGGAGGGGCTTTGCTGAACAGGCCGCCAACCCACGCGCGACCGCACGGCGCGAAAGACTTATTCCGCGTCCTTCGCCAGCCATTCTTCAAGCCATTTGATGGTGTAATTGCCGTTCTGAAAATCCGGTTCTTCCAACAAGCGTTGATGCAACGGGATAGTGGTCTTCATACCCTCAATCACAAATTCGCCCAACGCACGGCGCAAGCGCATCAGGCAACCTTCACGCGTCTGACCATAGACAATAAGCTTGGCAATCATGCTGTCATAATAAGGCGGGACCTTATAACCATGATATAGTCCGCTATCGACGCGGACATACAGGCCGCCGGGCGGGTGGTACCAGGTCACGGTGCCAGGTGACGGCATGAACGTGCGCGGGTCCTCGGCGTTGATCCGGCATTCAACCGCATGGCCCGTGAAAGTAACATCCTCTTGGCGAAACGACAGCGGCTTGCCCTCCGCCACGCGGATTTGTTCGCGCACCAGATCAATGCCAGTGATCATTTCGGTGACAGGATGTTCGACCTGCAACCGCGTGTTCATTTCGATGAAATAGAATTCACCATTTTCCCACAAAAATTCGATGGTGCCCGCCCCGCGATAGCCCATATCGGCCATCGCCTTCGCGCAGATATTGCCCATCCGATCACGCTCCGCCGTTGCAAGCAAGGGCGAGGGCGCTTCTTCCAAAACCTTCTGGTGACGCCGCTGCAAGGAACAATCGCGCTCCCCCAAATGGACGGCATGGCCATTGCCATCGCCGAAGATCTGAAATTCGATATGGCGCGGGTTACCCAGATATTTTTCAAGATAGACCGTCGCATCGCCAAAGGCCGCTTTGGCTTCGGACCCTGCTTGCTGAATCTGGGTCTCCAGCTCTTCTTCGCTATTCACGACCTTCATGCCGCGTCCGCCGCCGCCAGACGCCGCCTTGATGATGACCGGATAGCCGATCTCGCGCGCTATCGCTTTGGCTTCATTGACATCCTCAATCGCGCCATCGGAGCCGGGAACAAGCGGCAAGCCCAATGCGCCTGCGGTCCGCTTCGCCTCCACCTTGTCGCCCATCGTGCGGATATGTTCGGGCTTGGGGCCAATCCACGTGATATTATGGCTTTCGACGATTTCGGCAAATTGTGCGTTTTCCGACAAAAAGCCATAGCCGGGATGGATCGCATCGGCATGGCTGATTTCTGCGGCGGAAATAATCGCCGGAATGTTCAGATAGCTGTCAGTCGCAGAGGGCGGTCCGATGCAAATGGCCTCATCCGCCAGCCGCACATGCATGGCGTCGGCATCAGCGGTTGAATGGACGGCAACCGTCTTGATCCCCATTTCATGCGCCGCACGGTGAATGCGCAGCGCAATTTCGCCACGGTTGGCGATAAGGATTTTCTCAATCGTCATGTTTACGCAATCACCAACAGGGGCTGGTCAAATTCAACCGGCTGGCCGCTTTCGACCAAGATTTGGGTGACGGTGCCAGACGTGGCGGCGACAATCGGGTTCATGACCTTCATCGCTTCGATGATCAAAACGGTATCGCCTGCCTTCACTTGCTGACCCACGCTGACAAAGGGTGCCGCATCGGGTTCAGGGGACAGATAGGCCGTGCCGACCATAGGGGATTTCATGGCGTTGGCGGATATGGCAATTGCGCTTGGCGCGGCTGCGTCTGGCGCATTGGCGGGCGCGGCGGCGGGTGCGGCCATCATCGGCGCTGAAACGGCGGTCATCATGCGCGATACGCGAATTTTGCGTTCGCTGTCCTCAACCTCAATTTCACTCAGTCCCGTGTCGTTGAGCATCGCCGCCAGTTCGCGGACAAGGTCCGTGTCGACTTGCATGCTGCCAGTGGTTCCTGTCTTTGCCGCCATGTAAAACTCCTTGCGCCCCTGAATGTGCTTTGGCGCGCCTAATGTCAAAGTTGTAACGCTACGTCCAGCGCCAGTTCGTACGACTTTGCGCCATGTCCGGCAAATACTGCTTTTGCAGCCATGCCAACATAGCTCAAATGTCGGAAAGCTTCCCTTTTATGCGGGTCGGATAGATGCACTTCAAACACAGGGACGGTGATCGCCTTGATCGCGTCCAAGATCGCGATGGACGTGTGGGTAAAACCGGCAGCGTTGAGCAACACCGCCTTTGCACCGACGGCTTGCGCTTCATGCAGCCAATCAATCAAATGGCCTTCATGGTTGGACTGCCGAAAATCAATGACTGCCCCTGCGGCGCGCGCACGGTCGTCCAAATGGCCGGCGATATCATCCAGCGTATCTGTGCCGTAAATTTCGGGCTCTCTTGTGCCAAGCAAATTGAGATTTGGTCCGTTTAGAACAAAGATTATCGGCTGGTCAGCCAAAGTATATTCCCCAGATAATATCAAAGCAGCGGTTGCGCTCACTGTCCGCCCGTCACTATATGCTGGTGATTAAAAATTGCGAGATGAAATGACCTCTAATCTGTCCTCCGATTCCATTGCCCTGACGCTCAATGGCGAACTGCGCCGTTTTCGCATCCATGCTACAGTCGCCGATCTGGTCCGCGACATCGGCCTTGATCCGGCCAAGGTCGCGGTGGAACGTAATCTGGAGATCGTTGCCCGATCCACGTTGGAAGATGTTGTGCTGGCCGATGGTGATAGGTTGGAGATCGTCCATTTTGTCGGCGGCGGGCAGGACAGCGCCCCGAACGATAGCTGGACAGTGGCGGGGCGCAATTTTCATTCGCGGCTGATTGTCGGGACCGGCAAATATAAGGATTTTGAACAAAACGCCGCCGCGCTTGTGGCGTCGGGTGCGGAGATTATCACCGTGGCCGTGCGCCGCGTGAATGTGTCGGACCCCAAGGCACCGATGTTGACCGATTATATCGACCCCAAAAAATACACCTATTTGCCCAACACCGCCGGGTGCTTCACCGCCGATGACGCGATACGCACCTTGCGGCTGGCGCGCGAGGCGGGCGGCTGGGATTTGGTGAAGCTTGAGGTGCTGGGTGAGGCCAAGACATTGTATCCCGATATGCGCGAAACGCTAAAGGCGACCGAGGTTTTGGCCAAGGAAGGTTTCTTGCCGATGGTCTATTGCGTCGATGATCCCATCGCGGCCAAACAATTGGAAGACGCAGGCGCAGTGGCGGTGATGCCGCTTGGCGCGCCCATTGGTTCGGGGCTTGGTATTCAAAACCGCGTGACCATCCGCTTGATTGTCGAAGGCGCTAAGGTTCCGGTTCTGGTCGATGCGGGTGTCGGAACCGCGTCGGATGCCGCCGTGGCGATGGAGCTGGGCTGCGACGGCGTGTTGATGAACACCGCGATTGCCGAGGCCAAGAATCCTATCGCGATGGCAACCGCGATGAAATTGGCGGTCGAGTCGGGCCGCATGGCCTATCTGGCGGGTAGAATGGGGCGGCGTATGTATGCCGATCCATCCAGCCCGCTGGCTGGCCTGATTTAAAACCGAGTTTTTATTTTCCGGCAAGCCGTTTGACATCGGCGAGATATTTTCGTCCTATGCGCATGGCGTGATCCTCGCCCAGCAGGGCATGCCAGACCCCGCCACCTTCATGCCGCAGTCCGGTGATGAGATCGCGGCGCACAATATGGCTGCGGTGAATGCGCTGAAATCGTTCGGGGTCCAACCTTTGTTCCAGCGCAGAAATCGTCTGGTGCAGCAAATAGCTCCGGCCATTGGTATATAGCCGCATATAATCCCGCTCGGCCTCAATCCGTTCAATATCCACAGCGGCGATACGAATAAGCTCTGCGCGGTGGGACACCCAAAATTCATGCGCGTATCGACAGTTCGTTTTTGCCGAAAGTTCTGGCACATGCATCTCGGCCTCTGGTGCGCCAATTGCGCGCGTGATCGCGCGGCCAAGACGTTCGCTCGACACAGGTTTCAGCACATAGTCCACCACGTCGAGGTCAAACGCCTCAACCGCGAAATTATCATAAGCGGTGATCAGGATGATCGCGGGTTTTTTCGGCATCAGTCCCAAGGCGCGGGCGGCGTTGATGCCGTCCATTTTGGGCATGCCGTTATCGAGAAAAATCAGGTCAGGCGTCAATGCCTGGGCAATGCGCAGCGCCTCCACACCATCATTTGCCGTGCCCACGATTTCGATAATGGGATGATCCGCGCTCAATATTTGCAGGCGCTCAATGGCCAGCGGCTCATCATCGACAATCAACGTCCGCAGCCGCTTCATGCCGCTATCCTTCGGCTTAGCGGCAATGTCAGATTGGCGACAAAACCCCCGCCAGGTATCGCGTGCGTATCGAGGCGCGCGGCAGACTTATAACGTGCCTCCAATCGGTCGCGGACGTTGGCCAAGCCAATGCCGTTTCCGCCAACATGGTCTGGATCGACGGCTTCGCCATCATCCAAGACGCTGAGGATAAGGACATCGCCCTCAATTTTGGCGCTGATAGTGAGTTCTACAGGACGGGTGGTGCGCGACACACCGTATTTAATCGCGTTTTCGACCAAAGGTTGCAGGATCAATGCCGGGACATGCTGCCCCATCAATGCATCGGGAATGTCGATTTTGACGCGCAGCCTTTTGGGATACCGCACGCTTTCAATTTCGAGATATAGCCGTTGCAGCTCGACCTCCTCTGCAAGCGTCACATCCTCCAGCGGGTCGGATGACAGGCTTGTCCGGTAAAAATTGGACAGATTCTGGATCATCGCTTCGGCCTCTTTTGGCTTTCCGTTCAGGACAAGGCTGGAGAGCGAATTCAGCGTATTGAACAGGAAATGTGGATTGACCTGATAGCGCAAGGAACGCAGCTCGGCATCTTGGGCCGCTTGGGCAAAGCGGGACGTTTTGCGCTCGGCTTCGCGCACTTCACGGGCGTAGCCAATGGCGACGTAGAGCGAGCCCCATGCGATCAGGAAAAAATAATGCGTAACCGAAATGTCGGCAATTTCCTGCCAAGATGACAGGCCGAGCTGTTCTTTCAAATCTTCAACACTGCGGCCAATGCTTGGGTCTTTAAACAGGCTGACGGGGTCATAAAGGTTAAAGATATAGAAATTGGCGGATGCCAGAAGCACGGCGCACGGAATGGCCCCAATGAAGGCCAGACTGATCCGAAAGCCAAGCGAGCGGCGGTCGGCCATGCGCAAACCGACATAGAGTATCCAGGTCACAAGCACGCCGACCAAAGCCACTATCAAGCGCCGTTCGAACAAGACAGCTTGCGCAGGAAAGTCCAGCAATGCGGCGCGCAGCGACAAGATCAGCGCATAAAAAGCCCAAAAGCCAATGATGGTTAGCAATGCCATCTGGTGGCCAATGAGCGGATGCGGGGACGAAGCTCTCTCCATATCCTGTCATACCGCATTTTTCGAAGCCTGCACCACGTGCGTCGTCCCTCGTCGAAAGCTTCGCCAATTTCGTCGAATGTTTATCTTCGGCTTAGGCCTCTTTGCGCCGATAGCGGAAATACCATACTTCATGCCCAAGGCGGCGCGCCTTTGCCGCATAGCGGGTTTCTGGCCATCCACCGGGGCGATTCTGAAAATCGGACGCGGTGTTGCACAACCAATCAAATTGTGGCCGATGCCGCTGCATGATCATCAGCGCGTGGCGGACATAGACAGGATGGTCCGTGCCAAAGCGGAATTCGCCGCCGGGTTTTAGTTTTGCCGCAATCAAATCGACTGGCCCGTCATTCATCATCCGGCGCTTTATATGCCGCGCCTTTGGCCAAGGGTCGGGATGCAACAGATAGACGAAGGACAATGACCCGTCGGGAACACGGCGCAATATTTCGAGTGCATCGCCCATATGGAGGCGCACATTGTGCAAGCCGCCTTCTTTTATATGTGACAAAGCTTGCGCAACGCCGTTCAAAAACGGCTCGCAACCGATAAAGCCATGATCGGGCAGCAGGTCGGCGCGAAACGCCAAATGCTCCCCGCCGCCAAAGCCGATTTCGAAATGCATCGCGCGGTCGTCGCCGAACAATTGCGTGCTGCTAAGCGGGCCTTCGTCCGGCACCGCAATTTGCAGCAGCAGATTGTCGACTAAGTCAACCTGCACCGAATGCAGCTTCTTGCCCTTTGAACGGCCATATAGGCGGTTCAGCGTCGTTGGGTCACCGATCTTGTTCGCAGTCATGCGGGTGGCGGCTAAACTTTCGGCCGCCACCCTGCAAGCCTAATCACGCCAAAGCGGCTTTCAAATCTGCGACCAAGTCCATGCGTTCCCATGGGAAGAAGTCGCCATCGGGCTTGCGGCCGAAATGGCCATAAGCGGCGGTCTTGCGGTAAATCGGCTTGTTCAGGCCAAGATGCGTGCGAATAGCGCGCGGCGTCAGGCCTCCCAGACGCGGGATCGCCAGGATCGCCTTCTCGATCACGTCGTCGCCGATCGTGCCAGTTTCATGCGTGTCGACATAGAGCGACAGCGGCTCGGACACGCCGATGGCATAAGCGATCTGGATGGTGCAGCGCGTGGCAAGGCCAGCGGCCACCACATTCTTGGCGAGGTAGCGGGTGATGTAGGCAGCCGAGCGGTCAACCTTGGTCGGGTCCTTGCCGCTAAACGCGCCGCCGCCATGCGGGGCCGCGCCGCCATATGTATCGACGATAATCTTGCGGCCCGTGACCCCTGCATCGCCATCTGGCCCGCCGATTTCGAACGCGCCGGTGGGGTTGATGTAATAAACCGTATCGCGCAGCAGCACTGGCGGGATCACTTCGGAAACGACACGCTTCACATAAGCTTCAAGCTCGGCATATTTGGCCGGATCGGCATTATCACCGGTGAGGCAATAGCCTTGCTTATGCTGGGTCGAGACCACCACCGCGGTCGCGGCGACCGGGAGCGATTCTTCGTAGCGCAGCGTCACCTGACTCTTGGCATCGGGTTCAAGGAATGGGGCAGCGCCGGAATGGCGATCAGCCGCCATCCGCTCAAGTATCTTGTGGCTGTAATACAGCGTCGCGGGCATCAGGTCGGGGGTTTCGTCAGTGGCATAGCCGAACATGATGCCTTGGTCGCCAGCGCCTTCATCCTTGTTGTCGCCCGCGTCCACCCCTTGCGCGATTTCCGCCGACTGGCCGTGGAGGTTGTTTTCGAAGCGGAAGGTTTCCCAATGGAAGCCCGCCTGTTCGTAGCCGATTTCCTTGACTGTACGGCGGACGGTGGCTTCGATTTCTTCCTTGGCACCGGGCACCCACGCGTCGTTCTCAAACACGCCCTTGCAGCGAATTTCGCCCGCAAGCACAACCAACTGCGTCGTGGTCAATGTTTCGCATGCGATGCGCGCTTCGCGGTCTTTGGATAAAAGCAGATCGACAATGGCGTCGGAAATCTGGTCGGCAACCTTGTCCGGATGTCCTTCGGACACGGATTCGGAAGTAAAAAGGTAATTTGAGCGCATGGTTTTTCCAGTCTATTACTGTGTCTGCGTATAAAGAATTCTTTATATCGTGATGCGCCTTTAGCCTCAACCGCGACGGCGGGCAAGCGGTAACAACGCCAACAGGATCAGCAGGCCAGCCAGAGCCAGCGGAATGGCGTTGCCAAATCGCGCGAACAGCGTAGGCGCTTTGGCGCGGGGTATCACGGCATCGATGCGGCCATCGGTGCCCAAGGGCAGGCTTTGCACGATCTGGCCATTGGCGTCGATGATCGCGCTGATCCCCGAAGGCGTGGAACGGATGACGGGCAGGCCTTCTTCAATCGCGCGCAGCCGGGCCTGCGCCAAATGCTGCGGCGGGCCAATATTGCCGAACCAAGCGTCGTTCGATGGGTTGAAGATGAAATCCGGACGGTTCTTGCGATCAACTGTCTGGCCGGAAAAAATAATCTCATAACAGACCTGCATGCCGATTTTGATGGGCTTGCCGTTGACAGTCACTGGCATGGTTTGCGCGCCGGGCCCGGGCCAGAAATCGAGGCTGCCCGGCACCAATCGCGATAGCCCAAGCGGCTTTAGCAACCACGGTAAGGGCAGATATTCACCATAAGGTACCAGATGAGCCTTGTCATAATGGCCAAGGACACGGCCATAGGCGTCCATGGCCGACACGCTGTTGCGCGCGGCGACCAACTGACGTTTTTCGAATATAAGCCGGTTTACACCCGTCAACAGCACATCATTATCGGCCATCAACGTGGTTAGCCGCGCGCGTGCACCGGCGGCGCTTTCGCCAGCCTGCCCCTGATAATAGGGGTAGGGATATCCGTCCTCTAGATACTCCGGAATCGCCGCCTCTGGCCAAAGGATCAGGCGCGGCGCTTGACCCGGCAAAGGGCGGCTGTTCATCGCCAGCTTGGCAAAGCTCAGTACGTCATAGCCAGGCGCATTTTTGTCGGCTTGGGAGATATTAGGTTGCACCACAGTGACGGCAATGGGTTGTGTTTGGGCAACAGCACCGCTGCTGAAAAATCCTCCCCACAGGGAAACACGCGCGATAATTCCCATCGTCGCCAACACAAAGAGCAACAATCCACCGACGAAATAGACTGTCCATCCGCCGCTACTGCGTGCGTCACTGGATGCGCGGTTCCACAACGATACGAAACTGTAGACGCCGCCGACAGCCAAAATGATGACGCCAGACATGCCATATGTACCAATGGCGCTAGCGGGTTGTGCCACATAAGGCATGTATAAAGTGATCACGCTCAACGGGTTCCAAGCATAGCCTGTGAATACCCAACTCCGCAGCCATTCGGTGATGATCCACAGGCCAGCAAAAGCGAGGATGAGGGGGAGGGTATTCCTCCCCGGCACGGGGGAGCCGTAGGCGTTGCGGAGCAACAGCGGGACCGCCGAAGGTGGTGGAGGGGGCGTGGAGTCGGGCGCTGCGTCTGCTGCTTGGCCCCCTCCGTCACGCGCTACGCGCGCGCCACCTCCCCGTAAACGGGGAGGATTTGAAAGTAGCCAAGCCCCCGCCGCCGCCAAGGCAGGGTAAACCGCCAAATACAGCGCCAGCACGACCACCGCGATATAGCCAAGCCAGATCGGCATCGCCGCCTGAAAGGTGAAGGCGACCGCAATCCATTGATTGCCAAAGGTGAAATGCCCGACCCCAAACAGCCAACCAAGAATGAATGCCCACTTTGTATTTTGGGCATGCGCGATCAGGTGGATAAGCAATGCAAAACAAACAAGCGTGAGCGGCCAAACGCTCCATGGAGCAAAACCGTATGCCGACAAGGCACCAGCGCCAATAGCGGCCCAGCGCGGAAAACGGTGAAGCAGGGCGGAGATTTTCTGCACGCTTGCGCCTTTGCCGTTCATATGTGACAAATGCAATCGCGCAAACATCGTCGTTGCTTGCGCTTCACAACTGGCCTGCTAATTCATCGGTATGATGTTTTTCGCAATCGCGCTTGCCGCCTTTACCCTTTCTGCGCTCACCGATGTCCATCAAGGCGATATCGCCTGTGTGGCCGTGCTGGCGACCTTGGCGGAAAAACAGCGGACAGGCATCGCGCCAGCCGAAGCACCCGACGTGCGCCAATCGGGCAAGAGATGGGCGGGCATTGTCGGCAATCGCGTCACCACGCAAAGTGGGCAACCGCGCGAATTGATCGCGGTCGCCATGGCCGAAGCCGCCAAAGCCGAGTTTCAGCGGCCAAGCGATCTTGCGCGGACCAACGCTTGCGCCGTGCAAATGACGGCGGAGCTTGCGCGTGCCGACAGCATCGACACAGCTTTACCCAGACCGGTGACATCAAAATGAGCTTACGTCCCTTCCATCTCGCTTTTCCCGTCCACGACCTTGCCGAAGCGCGCCATTTTTTCGGCGTCATCATGGGCTGTGCGGAAGGGCGGTCATCCGACCAATGTATCGATTTCAACTTTTTCGGGCATCAGCTGGTCGCGCATTTGGACCCGTCGGCGCGCAGCATATCGACACATAATCCGGTGGATGGCCATGACGTGCCCGTCCCCCATTTCGGCGTTGTCTTGGACATGGACCAATGGGAGGCATTGGCCAAACGCGTGCAGGCGGCTGGCATCCAGTTCGGCATCGAACCGCATGTCCGGTTCAAGGGGCAAGTGGGTGAGCAAGCCACCATGTTCTTCACCGACCCAAGCGGCAATGCGTTGGAGTTCAAGGCCTTTGCCGATGACGCGAATTTGTTTGCGCGCTGACGCTTGCATTTTGCCGCTTTAGGCCACAGCGCAAAGTCATGGATTTTCAAAATTTCGACATCGACCAATTCTTGCGCGAACATTGGCAGAAAAAACCGCTGCTGATCCGCAATGCGTTTCGCGACTGGCAAAACCCGCTTGAGCCCAATGAGCTGGCGGGGCTGGCGTGTGAAGAGGAAATGGAATCGCGGCTGATTTGTCAGACCGAATCTGGTTGGGAGATGGAGCAAGGCCCGCTGGCCGAAGAACGGCTGGCTGGCCTTGGTGAAAGCCATTGGACGTTGTTGGTGCAAGCGGTCGACCATCATGTGCCCGCCGTTGCCGACCTGATCGCGCCGTTCCGTTTCATCCCCAATTGGCGCATTGACGATGTGATGGTCAGCCTCGCTGCTGACCAAGGCGGCGTTGGACCGCATTTCGACCAATATGATGTTTTCCTAATCCAAGGGCTTGGCCGCCGCCGTTGGCAGATCGGGGCGCACTGCGACGCCGATACTTTGTTGCTGCCGCATGATGATTTGAAATTGCTCAGCGCATTTGCGGCGACGGAGGAATGGGTGTTGGAGCCCGGCGATATCCTCTATGTCCCCCCCGGCATCGCGCATAATGGCGTTGCGGTTGGGTCCGATTGCATGACTTACTCGGTCGGGTTTCGCGCACCATCCCGCGCTGACCTTTTGGGGCATTATGTCGATGATGTTCTGGATGGCATTCCCGATGACGAACTCTACCGCGACCCGGATTTGAAGGCCCAAGCCAATGCAGGCGAGATTTTGCCTGAGGCGCTGGAGCGCTTGCAGCAGATGATGCTTGAATCGCTGTCCGACCCCGCCCATTTCGCCCGCTGGTTCGGCACCTTTAACAGCACGACCAAATATCCCGATATGGACTGGCGGCCCGAAGTGCCGGTTGCGCCGGAGGAAGTGCGCGAGGCCATCACCGCGCAAGTGCCGCTGTCGCGTAATCCGGCGAGCCGATTGGCGTTTATCGCCAGCGCCACGGACACAGACGCATTGATGCTGTTTGCCGATGGTGTCTGTTTCGACTGTGGTGGCGAGACGGCGGCGTTGGCGAGAGATTTGTGCGCGCACGACAGCGTGGTTCTCGACGTCGCATTGGCGGCAAAGCCAGCGGCCATCGATCTCCTCACGCAGCTGTGTAATCAGGGCTGCATCGCGTTCGACAGCGAGGATTGATCTGCGCACGCGGCTAAGCATCTGCGCAAAGAAAGCGCGGTATGTGTCGGAGGCGGAAGCGCTATCGGCGGCGGCAAAGGCGACAATCACGCTGCGGCATTATGCCTGCGACCGTTGTGGGCAATTTCATCTGACCAGCCGGACCAAAGGCAAGCGCATCGCGCGGCCAGTAACGGATTGAGGGCGGCGGCTTAGCCTTCGACTTCGCGCCAAGTGCCCGGCGCAAGGCCATCAAGCTTCCATTCGCCAATCGCGCGGCGGACCAGCCGCAATGTCGGATGCCCGACCGCAGCCGTCATGCGCCGGACCTGACGGTTGCGGCCTTCACGGATGGTCAGTATGATCCAGCTATCGGGTACCGACAGCCGCACGCGGATCGGCGGATCGCGCGGCCACAGCATGGGATCGGCAATCCGTTCGGCCTCGCAGGGCAGGGTCAAGCCATCCTTCAACGATACGCCGCGCCGCAACTGCACCAGCGCATCGTCGGACACCTCGCCCTCCACCTGCACCAGATAGCTTTTGGCCATTTTATACTTCGGGTCCGATATCTGCGCCTGCAACCGGCCATCATCGGTCAGCAGCATCAACCCCTCACTGTCCATATCCAACCGCCCAGCCGGATAGACACCGGGCACATCGACAAATTGCGACAAGGTCGGCCGCGGCGAGCCCTCCGTCCCCTTGTCCGTAAATTGCGGCAAGACGCCATAAGGTTTGTTGAACAGAATGATGCGGGACATGGAGGTGCTGTAGCGAAAGCGGGGGAGATGCGAAATGATGTTGTGTGTGTGGGGGGATAGTTGGTCATGGGAGTTTTTTTATAATAACCAAATAGGCTAAAAAATATTGATATCGTAACCATAAAAGGTTGGTTTACGTCAACCTTACAACCGATGATGATATTGGGAAATGTTGGCTGATAAGTGGGGTGCCAACTGGTGCATGGGCGAACAAAGCCGATCAGATCGCCTATTGGATTAGCGGCAGTTGGCGCTTTGTCGTTCCTCATGAAGGAATGGGGGTTTGGAACAAATTTACACATTACCACAGCCTATACATATCGGGCCAATGGACGATCGCGCCTTTGGTGCCTAATCCAACCGGTGGCGCTTTCGTCGACAGCGAAGCGCGCGCAGCACTTGCGGCGATTTTACATTATTTCAGGTTGATAGGCATATTAGCAACATGAGCCGAGCACGCCGGAAAACGCTGCATATATTATGACCAATTGTCAAAAATGGCGACATTTTGGCAACAGTATAGATACATAGCGACTTGCATCAATGGAACAGAATGGGTAGATCTGCGTTCTCGAATTTCCGTTCCTAAGATAAATAAGGGAAAAGTTGATGCGTAAGTTAGCCATAAGTTTGGCGCTCGCTTCCACTGCTCTGGCGTCGCCGGCTTTGGCCCGCGACAACCAGTGGTATGTCGGAGTTGATGGCGGTGCCATGATAGTAGAAGACATTGCTTTGGATATTGCGGTGCAAGAAGACGCTGCTTCGTTGGATACAAAAAAGGCCTTTGATATTGGCGGTGTTGTTGGTTATGATTTTGGCGGTTTCCGTCTTGAATCAGAAGTCTCCTATCGCAATGCCGATGTGTCTGGCTTCAATAGCCAAACACCACAAATTCCTAGCGGTTCGGGCTCGACCTTGGCCCCGGGTGGCTCATACAAAGTGGGTGGTAATACAACTGCGCTGAGCTTCATGGTCAACGGATTGTTCGATTTCGGTGACGATGACGGCATTCAGGGCTTTATCGGCGGCGGCGTTGGTGTTGCACGTGTAGACGTGCAGACCGTTTATGCATTGCCTCCCCTCCTTGACGATTCCGATACAGGTTTTGCGTGGCAGGCACTCGCTGGCGTTCGCGCGCCTTTGAGCAATAGCTGGGATGTGGGACTGAAGTATCGTTTCTTCAACGCGGACAATGTCGGTCTTGTTGACCGTCTCGGCCGTGCAGTGGACACACGTTTCCGTTCGCACAGCTTGATGGCCAGCCTGATTTATAACTTCGGCGGTGCACCTGCGCCTGTCGAAGTGGCACCACCGCCACCACCGCCACCTTATGTGGCACCACCGCCACCACCGCCACCACCGCCGCCACCTGCGCCGGTATGCAACACAGGTCCTTACATCGTATTCTTCGATTGGGATAAATCGAACCTGCGTCCAGACGCAGCTTCGGTTCTCGATAATGCGGCTGCGCAATATTCGAACTGTGGCAGTGCGAAGGTTATGCTTGCAGGCCACGCCGATAAGTCGGGTACTGCAAAGTATAACGTTGGCCTCTCAGAGCGTCGTAACGACACCGTTCGTGCGTATCTTGAGACCAAGGGCGTAACAGCTGGCGCAATCGCCACTGAAGCATTCGGTGAAACCGCACCATTGGTACAAACTGCAGATGGTGAGCGTGAACCGCAAAACCGTCGCGTGGAAGTGTCCTACGGTCCAGGTTCGGGAATGTAATTCCCAATCTGATTTCAGGTTAAAAGAAAGGCTGGTCGAAAGACCGGCCTTTTTTTTGTGCGGTCGGCATGCGCCGGATCATATAATTGGGTGCAGATTCTAGGCCGCAGCCTGTGCCTTCACGCGCGCCTTCACTGTCGCGGCTTCCAATAGCCGGGTTTCAAGTGCTTTTAACTTATTTTTGTTTTCGGCTTTGCCGCCGAACAAATCCGTCACATAAAATGTGTCGACGGCGCGTTCTCCGTACGTTGCGATATGCGCACTGTGCAATGTCACTTTGGATTCAAACAGCGCCAGCGCTAAATTGTTGAGCAAGGCAGGCCGATCCAGCGCGTTCACTTCGATCACTGTAAACCGGTTGGAAGCTTGATTATCTATCAACACCGATGGCGCGATTTTAAAGGCGTCGGCCCGGCGGAGCGCGTTTGGTTTCGCATCTAGTTGAGTCATCAAGCGCGCGCGGTTGGTAAGCGCATCTTCAATATTGCGCGTGAGTCGGTTTAACTGGCTTTGCTCCTGAAAAGGACGACCAAGCGGGTCTTGGATCAGGAAATTGTCAACTGCCATGCCGTCACTGCTGGTGTGAATTCGCGCATCGATAATGTTACCGCCCGCCAGATGAATGGCGCCCGCTATACGGTAAAATAACCCTGGATGGTCGGCGGCAAAAACCGTCACGAGCGTCGCGCCACGATCGGGATAGAAACACGCATCAATGGCAAGTTCAGTGCCTGCGTTGGAAAGAAGATGCCGGGCGTTGCGCTCAATGATGTCATCTGGTTCCGCGATCCAATAGGCGTCAGGAAGCGTTTTGGCAAAAGCCGCGAATGTATCGGCGGGTAGTCGCAACGCGGATTCCAGCCTTGCTTTTTTCGAGGTAATCCGTTCGTCCCGGCCGCGTTGCTTGTGACCCAAACGCAGCACTTCTTCAGTGGCTTCAAACAGGTCCGATAAAAGCTGTCGTTTCCAACTATTCCAAACGCCCGGTCCAACCGCGCGGATGTCAACAACGGTCAAGACCAATAACAGCTTCAACCGCTCAGGTGACTGGACGGCTTGGGCAAAATCCAGGATGGTCTTGAAATCCGCCAAGTCCCGTTTGAAAGCAGTGGCCGACATCAATAGATGATAACGAACGAGCCAAGCAACGGTTTCCGTCTCGGCTGGTGAAAGACCAAGCCGTGGGCATAAGGTTTCTGCAATCTCGGCGCCTAACACACTATGGTCACCGCCACGCCCCTTCGCAATGTCGTGGAGCAATGTTGCAACAAACAATACCCGCTTGCTTCCGAGCTGTTGCATCATCGCTGTAGACAGCGGGTGATCCTGTTTTAACTTGCCCCTGTTGATATCGGCCAGCAAACCGATGGCGCGGATCGAATGTTCATCGACTGTGTAATGGTGGTACATGTCGAACTGCATTTGCGCGACGACACGGCGGAAATCAGGAATAAACCTGCCAAAGACGGTAGATTCATTCATCCAACGCAATACCGTTTCCGGGTCGCGCGGAGACGTCAGAATTTCGAGGAAAAGCGCGTTGGCTCTGGGGTCTCGTCGCAATACTTTGTCGATCAGCCGGGCATCCCTTTGGGCGGCGCGCATGGCCAGCGGGTGGATTTCCAATTCATGCACATCTGCCAAATGAAATATTTCGAGCAAGCGCACTGGGTCTTGCGCAAAAAACCCGTCATCGGGGAGTGCCAAGCGACCGCGGTCCAGTTGAAAGCCGTTTAGCTTTCGGGGTTTCCGGATAAAACTGGGCAAGAACCGACGGCCTTTTTTGGCCATAGCTTCATCCAAATGCGCAAGGAAAAGCCCCGTCACGTCGCCAACCGTTTTTGCGTTCAAAAAATAAAAATGCATGAACCGTTCAACCGCCGAGCGTCCGGGGCGATCGGCAAATTGCATAAGCTCCGCAACGTCGCGTTGTAGATCAAATGTCAGACGCTCTTCTGCGCGTCCGGTGATATTGTGCATATGGCAGCGCACCGCCCACAAGAAATTCTCGGCTTTTCTAAACCGATTATATTCATCAATTGTCAGCAGACCAACGTCGACAAGTTCGGACGCGGCTGACACTTTATGTATATATTTTCCAATCCAGTAGAGGGTATGGAGGTCGCGCAGCCCGCCTTTGCCATCCTTGATATTCGGTTCGACCACATATCGGCTGTCACCCATGCGCCGATGCCGGTCATCGCGTTCAACCATTTTTAGGCGCACAAAGTCAGATGCTGTATTGGCAACGACTTCGTTCCAGAAACGCAGCGAAGCCTCTTCGTAAACACCGCGGTCGCCCCAAACAAACCTGCTTTCAAGCAAAGCGGTGCGAATGGTCAGATCCTCTTGCGCCATCTTTACGGTTTCATCGAGGGACCTGCTCGATTGGCCAACCTTCAACCCAAGGTCCCAGAGCAAATAGAGGATCGCTTCTACGACCTGCTCGGTCCACGAACTGCGCTTGAAGGGCGTTACGAAGCCAATATCTAGGTCGCTGTGCGGGGCCATTTCACCGCGGCCATATCCACCGACCGCCAAAACCGCGATCCTTTCGGATGAGGAGCGGTTCGCAGCGGGATATGCATGCACAGTGACATAGTCGTAGATGAGCCGCACGATTTGATCGACAAGAAATGCTTGCTCCGCCGACGCGCGATAGCCTTGAGACGGCACCGCATTTAGGCGTTGCTGAATCTCGGCCCGACCGCTGGCCAAAGCCGATTGCAATATCTCAACGACGCGTGGACGGCGCTCCTGCGCGCCGCATTCGCGCACGATGCCTTCAATTTGTTCGGCAAGCGCGTTCCGGTCGATAATGTCGCGCTGCTTGAATATCCGTTCTGCTGCTGATGCCATCAGGCAACCTTAGTCGCGATCAAGCATCGTGTCAGCATCAAGCAGATATTTTGGCATTATACTCACGTCGCAGCGTCACCCGGTCGATTTTCTGCGTCCCGAGACGGGGGAGGGGTTCGGCAACTTGCCAATAATGCGCAGGGATCTTGAAGGGTGCAAGACGAGGCGCCAAAAACGCTTTCAACTCATCCTCGGTCAGCGTGACGCCGTCCTTTGTATGATAGACGATGCCAGGAACCTCACCATATTTGTCATCAGCGATACCAAATACCGACAATTCGACAATCGAGTCATGCTCATAAGCCGCCGCTTCAACCTCAGGGCAACTGATATTCTCGCCGCCTCGGATGATAATATCTTTCTTGCGGTCGACGATGAATAAATAGTTGTCTTCGTCGAGATAACCGATGTCGCCGGTCCGGAAAAATCCATCGGCGGTGAAGGCGTCGTGCGTGGCATCTTCGTTATTCCAATAGCCGTTGAAATTGGCAATCGTTCGAATGCCGACTTCACCGCGTTCACCCTGCGGCAAGACATTGCCTTCATCGTCCAGCATTTGGACCTCGACCAGTGGCTTGGTCGCAGGACCAGTGCTGGTTGGCTTTTCCAGATAATTGTCCGTGAAGTTGCCGCAGCCAACGCCATTGGTTTCCGTGAGGCCATAGCCCAATAATGGATAACCCCAGCTCATTTCCTTGCGGATTTTCTTGACATGCTCGACAGGGCGCGGCGCGCCGCCGGCGGCAAATGCGGTGCAGCTTGTTAAATCATATTTGTGCCGGGCAGGATGCGTTGCAAGCTCAATGCTCATCAACGGAACGCCCACGAAATAGGTGATGCGTTCTTTTTCAATAATCCGCATCGCCTCTTCGGCGTCCCATTTGGGCATCAACACAAGCTTGCGGCCAATGGCGAAGCTTTGCAGCACCAAAGGTATCGACGCGGTGACGTGGAACAAGGGCACATTGACGAGCGCCGAGGGCTGCGCTGGCATTGATTGGCCGCTGGCGGACATAAGTTCAAAGAAAACAAGCGTTTGACCCACATAGCTCATTGCGCCTTGGACAACAGCGCGGTGGTCTGACACCGCACCCTTTGACTGTCCGGTTGAGCCGGAAGTGTATAATATCGTCGCGTTATCCAGCGGATCCAGCGTTGGCAGCGCTGTTGCCGCGCCGCCACCCTGTGCGGTCAAAACCGATAAACCATCCAAGGGCAGGGAATCATGGTTGATGATGAGGATTTCGCAACTGCCAATATCCTGACCGGCCATCCGCGCAGCACGCTGTTCATCGGCGAGAACAAAGCGGCAGCCGACCATGCGAATGCCGTCGGCCAGCTCCCCGCCTTGCCACCAGCCATTGAGCAAAGTGGCAACGCCACCCGCCATCACAATCGCCATATAGGCAATAATCCAATTGGCTGAATTGCGCGCGGCAATGCCAACGCGCTCACCCTTTTGCAGTCTGTGGCCTTCGACAAGACCACCTGCCAAGGCGCGGGCCGCTCCATAAGTTTCGGCGAAACTTAAACGGATATCCCCATCAACCAAAAATTCCTTGTCGGCGTGGGTTGCGCAGAAAAATGCAAAATAGTCGGCCATGTTACCTGGCGCTTTGGCGAAAACGGGCATTTGGACGCCGTTTTTCTCGGCATAGGTAACGGCCAAGGGGCCATCATCGGCCATGAGCCGGTTAATGGTGGCGTCGATTGCAAGGTCCAACTGCGACGGCATGTGATTCTCTCCTAAACTCTTTGTGCGTCTTCTATTTGGCTCTATAGGAATGTCAAAGCATCCTGAGGAAATATTGTGTCATTCGAGATTATTACAACCGCCGCTGGTTATATCCAGTTTACAGATCTTGGCTTAAGTCCCGTTGCGCTCGATTTGGGCTTCTTCCAAATCCGTTGGTATTCACTCGGCTATCTGGTTGGCATATTTCTTGGCTATCGGTTGCTGCTGACGATGCTCGCCCGTCCCGGTGCGCCAATGTCACGTGCGCAAGCCGATGACATAATCCTGTACACCACCTTGGGCATTATTTTGGGTGGGCGGATTGGCTATATCTTATTCTACCAACCGTCCATTTTACAGAATCCTATGGATGTCCTTAAACTTTGGGAAGGCGGAATGTCGTTTCATGGCGGCGCGATTGGCATCATATTTTCGATTTGGCTTTTGGCGCGCAAGCATAAGCTCTCCTTCTTGCGTGTCTGTGATTATGTCGCCTGCGTCGTACCCTTTGGGATATTCCTCGTACGCTTGGCGAACTTTGTGAATGATGAGCTTTGGGGCCGCGTCACGGATGTGCCATGGGCCGTCGTCTTTCCCAATGGCGGCGATTTGCCCCGGCACCCGAGCCAGCTTTACGAAGCTGTGCTTGAAGGGCTGTTGATGGCCGCAATTTTGTGGCCATTATTCTGGAAAACCAATGCGCGGTATAGGCCCGGTTTCCTGACGGGTATGGCCGCAATCATTTACGGCACAGCCCGGTTTTCTATCGAGTTTGTTAGGGAGCCGGACCAGCAGCTTCAGTGGTTGGTGGAAACAAGCGGCCTGAGCATGGGGCAGTGGCTAACTATTCCGATGATATTATTGGGCCTGTTCCTGTTGTTCACAGCAGGTGCGCGCAAGCAGCGCGCCCAGGCCATGGCCGACAGTAACAGTGCCGTCTGACACACAACAAGTTGCAGTCTGCCTTACGCAACAGATAGCGGCATCAGGACCCATCAGCGTTGCCGAATATATGCGGGTCGCCAACACCGCATATTATGGTCGCACTGACCCGCTGGGCGCAGAAGGCGATTTCATCACCGCACCCGAAATCAGCCAGATGTTTGGCGAGATGGTGGGCATTTGGCTGAGCGACATGTGGTTACGCCAGCGTCCGGCTACCTGCCATTATGTAGAGCTTGGCCCGGGCCGTGGGACTTTGGCTGCAGACGCGCTGAGAACAATGAAGCGTTTTGGGTGGGAACCATCGGTCCATTTTGTAGAAAACAGTCCGGCCATGCGCGCCAAGCAGTTGCAGGCAGTGCCGGACGCCACGTTCCACGACAATCTGGAAAGCCTCCCGACCGATGCGCCTTTGTGCGTTGTGGCAAACGAGTTTTTTGACGCTTTGCCGGTCCGGCAGATGGTTTCAACGAAAGTTGGCTGGCGCGAGCTGGTCGTTGTGCAGGATGGTGGCTCGGGCTTTGCCGCAACGCCCGGCGCTTGCGTGACTGATGACCTCGTGCCCGAACAATTTTGTGCTGCTGCGGTGGGCAGTATTTACGAAATCTGTCCTGATGCATCTTCGATGATGGATCAGCTTTCGGACCGGCTGGCAAAGCAAGGCGGGGTGATGTTGATCATCGATTATGGCTATACCCAGCCCGCGTTGGGCCGCACTTTACAAGCCGTCCAAAGCCACAAATATGCTGACCCCTTCCGCAATCCGGGCCAAGTTGATTTGACGGCGCATGTCGACTTTTCTGAATTGTCCAACTGCGCGAAAAATTGTGGTCTTATGTTGGCCGGACCCAGCGACCAAGGCGCGTGGCTTTCGGGTCTTGGAATTGACCAGCGCGCGCAGCATTTGGCTGCGTCCAATCCCGACAGGGCCGCGGATATCACCGCCGCACATAACCGGTTGGTGGAGCCTGACGCCATGGGCGCATTATTCAAGATATTGGCAGTTTATGCCCAAGGTTGGCCGCAGCCGGAGGGGTTCGGTCTTTAGCCCGCCCAGTCTGCTATCTGACCCGCAACATCGTTCGCGGCGGCATTTAAAGCCGCGCCTGCCGGCGCAGGTGCAATGGCTGTAACGGGCCGCCGCGCTTCAAACCGGCGCTTTTCGGTTGCACCTCCGCGTGTGATTTTGACCACGTCATAGACAATAACGGCTTCATTAGTTTCGGCATCAATGCCAAATTCCAACAGGCTTCCCGATAAAATCCGGACTGCCTTGCCGCCTGCGTCGACTTCATTGAGCACAAGATTGCCGCTCTTCGCCGACACGGTTTCTGCGAGTAACATCTGCATCAAACGGGCGGGTTTATCGGCCCAAATCGCGTCTTTGAGATAGGCAATGCTGCTGCCATCAATTTGGACCGGCACGCGATTATTATCCAGCTTGCGCGGGACTTGCGGGACCTGGATAACCAGAGCTTCGGCAACAGTCGCTGTACGCGCAGCACCGGCAGCCACGACATTGTCGGCCGTCAGGACCAGCATCGAGACGGGTGCCTTGCCGCCGAAGCTTACGCACGCGCCAAGCGCCATGATGAGAGGTAACGCAGATAAGCGTGGGCCGGAGATTTTGCTGAACATCATTTTGGGTTCCTGCTGCCGGGTTTATAATCGGGTAAGGCGGGCGCGCCGACGACGCTGCTTATGCCGCCTTGGTCCACTTTCTCGGTCACGGATTTTAACGAACCCGACAAGTCTCTCAAGTCGCGCGCCAGTTGGGTCACTTCGGGCAAAGTCTGGGTATTCAAAGTTTCAATCGCTGGGCTCGCGTTGTTCAAGGTCGTTTCCAACGCAGCCAGACTGCCATTTGCAGACCGCAGTGTCTTGCGCAATTCATCCAGCATCGGGCGACCTTCGCTGTCGAGCAGCTTATTGGTCGCGCCTGCCATTTTGGTGATCTCATCCGCAGCAAAACCTGCCTTTTGCAATGCAATGCGCGATTCCTGAATGGCTGCACCCAGGTCTGGTCCGTGCGCTGCTAATGTTCCTGAAATGCTCTCCACATTGTCCAAAATCTGTTCAACGGACTGTTGATTCTTGTCGGACAATATGCTGGTGAGCCGTTCAGTCAAAGTCGACAGCCGTTCCAAAAGCAAAGGCGCGTTATTGAGCAGCTCACCCAAAGCGCCAGGCTTTGTCGGAATGACAGGCACGCCTGTCGGGCATGCGGTCTGCGGATTCACTTTAGGGCAATCCAATGCAGGTGCGTCTTTAACCGCACCATCCAGCTGAATCTCCGAGACACCGGTGAAACCAACACCATTGATTGTCGCAGTCGTACCCAAAAATATGGGCACCGTATCCTTGATACTGATGCGCACCCGAACGAATTCCGGATCGGGCTCCCATAATTCGATGCTTTCAATTTGGCCCACTGGAACGCCAGAAAAGGACACGCCCGAGCCCTTTGCCAAGCCATTGACCGATTGTTGAAAGAATATGTCATATTCTTTCTTGTCTCCGTCACTTGTCCGCGAAAGCCAAACGGTGAAGGCCGCCAGCAGCGCCAGAAGTAAAAGCGTGATAGCGCCCACCATCACATAGTTGGATTTGGTTTCCATCGTACTGCCCTATCACCTTCCTAGCTGCTGCGTCTTTGCACGTGCGGTTTCGCTTTGGTCGTTATGACCGCGCCGCGCCGCGCGACCGCGTGGACCGCTGAAATATTCGTTGATCCACGGGTGATCGATGGCCAGTAATTCTTCAATCGCACCTATGGCTATAACTTTCTGATCGGCCAAAACGGCCACTCGGTCACAAATAGAATATAGCGTATCGAGATCATGCGTAATCAAAAAGACGGTTAGTCCAAGCGTCTCTTTCAGATCGCGGGTTAAACTGTCGAATTTGGCAGCGCCGATGGGGTCAAGTCCAGCGGTCGGTTCATCCAGAAACAACAATTCGGGATCCATCGCCAATGCCCGCGCCACACCGGCACGCTTGCGCATACCGCCCGAAAGCTCGGATGGATATTTATACGCAGCTTCTGGTGGAAGGCCGCTTAAAAAGATTTTGTAGCGCGCGATTTCATCGAGCAATTCTGTGCTAAAATCCGGGTAAAACTCGCGCAAGGGCACCTGCACATTTTCCGCGACAGTTAAGGTCGAAAATAATGCGCCGCCCTGAAACAAGACGCCCCAGCGACGACGGACGTCGGTTACCTCGTCTTCTTCCTTGCCAATCATGCCTTCGCCAAAGACGCGGATTTCCCCTGAATCTGGTTTTTGCAAACCGACGATCGAGCGCATGAGCACCGATTTGCCCGTTCCCGAACCGCCAACGACGCCCAGTATCTCGCCACGGCGGACTTCGATGTCGAGATCCTGATGTACGACTTGGTCGCCAAAACTGTTGCACAGGCCAGTTACCGAAATGATGTTGGGTGGGTTCATCGCTTAATCCCAACCAATTTCGCTAAAGAACACTGCAAAAAATGCGTCGAGGACGATAACAAGGAAAATGGCCTGCACGACGGCAGCAGTTGTTCTTAGCCCTACTTGCTCGGCATTTCCTTGGACCTGCATCCCTTGAAAACAACCCGCCATTGCTATGATTGCGCCGAAGACCGGGGCCTTGATCATGCCAATCCAGAAATCGGTCATCGGCGTTACCTCGCGCAGGCGCTGAACAAAGGTTGCAGGCGGGATGTCGAGGACAATCCAGCACAATAGCCCGCCGCCGATGATGGACATTAACGAGGCGAAAATACCCAATAATGGCATCATGATCACTGCGGCGATCACGCGCGGCACGACCAATGCTTCTGCGGGGACAACGCCGATCGTGCGCATGGCGTCAATTTCTTCGGTAATCTTCATCGTCCCGATCTGTGCGGCAAAGGCAGATCCGGACCGGCCCGCGACCATGATCGCGGTCATTAATATGCCAAGTTCACGCAGCGTAAGCCGCCCGATCAGGTTGATGGTAAGCACTTCTGCACCAAATTGGCGAAGCTGCACCGCGCCTTGTTGTGCAATCACAATGCCGATGAGGAAGCTCATCAGGCCGACAATGCCAAGCGCCCGCACGCCGACCATGTCGAAATGCTGAACCACCGCGTGCCAGCGAAAGCGGTACGGGCTTATCAGCAAAGCGAAGAACGCTTTGACCACTTGCCCGACAAAGCCAAGGAATTGCAAAAGAGTCGTTATGCCGACGACAACACCGCCGCCAACTTCGGCCAAAAAGCGATACAGAGACGAAATAGGCGGTTTGGCGGCGACTTCGACTTGATCGACGCCGCGAACAGCATCAATCAAGCGGCCCGCGTCATGTGGCCCGCCGGTAATCTGCGCATCATGTTCCTTAGCGGTCCGATGGACCAGCCAAGCGCCGACGGTGTCCATATGGGTGACACCCGAAATGTCGATTTCACAAACGGGGCCGCTAATGTCCCGCAAACCGCGGTCTACATCACCAATTGATGCAATGACGAAGGTACCGGACAGCCGGAGAATTTGCCCGCTTGGCAGATCTTCAACAGTGAATTCGGCAGAGTTGGCCATGACCCTATCACTGGCCTATTCTGGGAACTATAACAAGTCTGTAGACTTCTTAGGTAAAGTTATGCCTTTAAGGTCATCATGAATAAGCCCCAAACGACCCTGCTAGCCATATATGATATGGACAAGACCGTCACGCGGCGTGCCACCTATAATGGGTTCCTCCTGCATATGGCGTTGCATAAGTCACCGTGGAGATTGTTGCTGGCGCCGTTTTTGCCGGTTGGTTTGGCGCTATATGCGTTGAAGATTTGGGACCGCGCGCAGCTTAAGCAGTTTTCACAAATTTTGCTGATCGGCAGACGCGTGCCAAAGGCGCAGTTTGCCAAATATCTGGAAAGCCATGCGGATATGGTCGTTGGCAAAAACGTCTATCCGCAATTGCTGGCGCGCGTGGCGCAGGAGAAAGCGGCTGGCTATCGTCATGTTATGGCAACGGCTTCGTACCGTTTATATGTGGAGGCGATTGCCAAGCGGCTTGGCTTTGATGATGTCATTGCGACAGACCTATCGACCGACAGCAGCGGCCATGTGCTGGCGCGGATTGACGGGCATAATTGCTACGACGCGGCAAAGCTGGAACTGGTGAAGCGGTGGATGGAACGACACGGCCTTGAGCGCGGCACTTGTCATATCCGCGCGTATTCCGACCATGTCTCCGACGCGCCATTGCTTAATTATGCCGACGAACCCTTCGCCACAAACCCGCATGGTCCGCTGGCGCGATTGGCTGAGAAGAAGGGCTGGCGTATTCTCGATTGGCGCGTGGCGGAAACCTAGGGTCCTGACCCTAATCCTAAACTTATAGCGCCCGCAGCGCACCAGCCAGCCAGACCGCCCCGACAAGCAGGGGAATTCCCGCAAGGTCAAGAAAAAATCCGGCCTTCACCATTTTGGGCAAGGCAATATGCCCGCTGGCCCATGCAATGGCATTTGGCCCCGTGCCTGACGGCATCATAAAGCCCCAGCTTGCCGCCATGGAGGCAGCCATCGCCATCAACCATGGATCCGCGCCCGTTGCTGACACGAGGCCAGCCACCACGGGCAGCACACCGCTGGCGGTTGCGACGTTGCTCGCAAACTCAGTGATTAATATGACTAAAGCAGTCAGCGCCAATGCGATGATGATGGGATGTACGACTGACAAAGGCTCTAATGCCTCACCAAGCCACGCTGCCAGCCCTGACTGCGTGATGCCGGCAGCGAGCGCCAAGCCACCACCAAACATCATGATGACACCCCAAGGCGCTCTGTCCGCCTCCTGCCAGGTCAGCAACGGACGACCTGTGCCATCGGGTATCAGGAACAATAACAGTGAACCTGCAATCGCAATGCTGCCGTCGGTAATCCCGCCCTTGGGCAAAAGCGGTTCCAACAAAGGTTGGCCAATCCACATAAAGATGACCAAAAGAAATATTGGAACGAGCCGTTTTTCCGCAACGGACATAGGCCGCGCCTTGCCAATGGCCGCGCGCGCGGCATCGACGTCAAAACTGCCAGCGGTTACGTTCTGAACCCGCATAAGGATAATCGCGCATAACGGCACACCGATAATCACCACGGGCAGGCCGTAGAGCATCCATGTCAGAAAGTTGATCTCGATGCCCAATTGCTTTTCCACAAGCGCGGCTGCAATCGCGTTGGTCGGCGAACCAACAAGCGTCCCAAGTCCACCAATCGACGCGGCAAAGGCCACGCCCATGATCAACGCGCCTGCAAGGCCGTCTGTTTCTCCGGGCTTGGTTCCGCCTGCGGCAAGCACTGCGACTGCGATCGGCACCATGATGAGCGCGATGGACGTGTTAGACATCATCATGCTGAGCAATGCGGTTGAACCCATGAACGCGATCATCAGGCCCGTGACACTATGTCCTGATTTTCCCAATATGGCGAGTGCGACGCGGCGGTGCATGCCCGTACGTTCAATGGTTAGCGCCAGAAATGCGCCACCAAGAATGAGAAACAGGATAGGTGAATAATATTCCTTCGCGACATCCTGCGCGGTCATAATATTCATCAGCGGTAGCGCCAGAAACGGCAGCAATGCCGTCACCGTTAACGGCAAGGCTTGCGTCATCCAATATGTCGCCATCAAGATAGTGAGCGCGGCAACGTGCCATGCAGATGGTTCCATACCTGTTGGCGCAGGCAAAAACAGCATGACGGCAAAGACCATAAGACCGCCCCAAAAACCAATCCTTTCCACCTTCATGGGTGCAGTCCAATCAGGGAAAGTTGGCGGCCATATCCGGGCTCACCTAAATGGTAGCTGCGCCGGTAACTGAAAAAGCGGTCGGGCTGACTATAGGTGTCTTCACCTAGACATGCGACCGTCCGGATACCCGCCGCCGCCAATCGCGCCGCCACATAGCCTTCAATATCAAATTGATAATGGCCTGCTTTACCATCTGCAAAGTATCGTTCATTTTGCGCGGCCTGCGCGACGAAGTTACGGAAAAATCCTTCATCCACTTCATAGCTTTTTTGCGCAATGCAGGGGCCAATGGCGCAGCTTATGCGATTTGCCTGAGCGCCAAGTTTCTCCATCGCAGCTATGGTGTTTTCCAGCACGCCATTTATCGCGCCTTTCCAGCCTGCATGCGCCGCGCCGATGACTCCGGCCTCGGTGTCTGCAAATAATACGGGGACACAATCGGCGGTTACTATGCCCAAAAGCACATTGGGTTGATCCGTCACCATAGCGTCACCGCACGGCGGATCATCTTGCGAAATAGCATTGTCGACCTGCACAACATCGGCAGAATGAAACTGATGGACGCGCGCAAGCATAGCGCCAGGCAGGACCGACTGCACGCCCAGTAAGCGATTTTCAATGACGGATTCCCGCGTATCTTCAGAACCCAGCCCGACGTTTAGTCCGGCATAGATTCCCGTCGAAATCCCGCCCTTTCGTCCCAAAAAGCCATGGGCGACTGTGCGCAGCACGCCTGATTGGATGACCTCAACTGCCATGCCTTGCGCCTCCTCCCGCCGCCTCTATTCGCAACTGCGGCGCTTGACGGCAAGCCATTAGATTGCGAACCAGAATATATGCAGAGACACATGCTGATATTTGGAATGGGCTACACCGCCACTCGCCTTGCCGACACCTTGCGCGCTGATGGCTGGTTGGTCACGGGCACAAAGCGGATGAGCGGCGGCGATGCCATTGCCTTTGACGATGAAATGGCGGTGCTGACCGCGATGGAGACCGCGACGCATATTTTGTCGAGCGTCCCGCCCATGAGCGAGGGCGGCGATCCGGTGCTTTTAAAATATGGTGCGGCCATTGCGGCGCGCGCAGATTTATGGATTGGCTATCTGTCCTCCACCGGGGTCTATGGCGATACGGGCGGCGCGTGGGTCGACGAAAGCGCCGCGGTGGGTGAGGGACGCCGGACCGCGCGGGCCGAAGCCGACCTTGCGTGGCAGGCCTTGCGCCAAGATGTCCATGTCTTCCGCTTGCCCGGTATTTACGGCCCCGGCAGATCGGCGCTGGAGCGGGTGGCAGAAGGTAAGGCACATCGCATCGATATGCCCGATCAGATTTTTAGCCGTGTGCATGTGGACGACATTGTCGATGCGGTCATGGCCGCCTTCAATGGCCCCGCGGGTGTTTACAATATCGCCGATGACATGCCCGCGCCGCAAAATGACGTGATCGAATATGCCTGCGACCTGCTGCATCGCGATTGGCCGCCTTTATTGTCACTCGAGGCGGCTGGACTGTCACCTATGGCGCGCGGATTTTATGCCGAAAACCGCCGCGTAGCGAATATAAAGGCGAAGCGCCTACTAAACTGGTTACCGCGATATGCCGATTACCGGCTGGGCTTAGGCGTCTGCATCGCGACGACCAAGCCAAGCATCGCCAACGCGCCGCCCGCCAGCGCCAACGTGGACCAGACATAGCCTTCGAATATTGTCGACAGGATCATTGCGACCACGGGAATGACGACACCCGTATAGGCCGCCTTGCCGGGCCCAATGTCGCGGATCAGGCGGAAATACATCGGGAAGGTGACGACCGTGCCAATGATGCTGAGATATAGGACGCCGCCAACATAGCTGGGACGCATGTCGATCACAGGCGGACCCGCCGTGATAAGCGCATATATGCTATTGCCAATGCTGCCCCACAACATCGACCATGCCAATATCGTGATCGTTGGAAAACGCGCAATCTTTGGCGTGACCTGCAGCACGTTAGACACAGACGCCGTCGCCACCGCACATAATACAAGAAATAGCCCAAGCAGTACGTCCGCCCCGCCCATTGGCGCAGCGCGATATTCCTGCAACATCAACAACCCGACCCCGACGCTGGCAATTGCGGAGCCCCATTTGAACGCCCCGCTGATGGGGCGTCCCAACCAATATTTGGCCAACACGGCGTTGGGTACAATCAACAAGGCGAACACCACCGCGACAAGGCCCGATGTCACATAATGTTCGGCGGTATAAACAAAGTTAAAGTTCAGCCCGAATTGCAACAGGCCAAGCAGCATCGTCCAACCAAGCATTGACCGGTCAATTTTTAGCGATTGCCGCATCACAAGGGCGAGGATGAACATGCCGATCGCAGCGACGATGAAACGATAGGTCACTGACCATGTCGTCGGCACCGTGCCCAATTGATCGCGGATCACCAGCCAGGTCGACCCCCAGATCAACGACGTCACCATGAAGGGTATCCACACCCGTGGCTCCAGAAAGCTGAGCTCTTCGGCGGGTTCAGTTTTTGCCATGCTCATAGGGCTGATATTGCCTTTGCCAGAGGGGCGACGTCGGTTTCTTTATGCTGCCAACTGGTTACCAAACGCGCCGCGCCCCAATGATCGTCCACCACGCCCCAGTCATAAAAGTCAAAGCCCTGCGCCCGTAACGCCGCCGCTTCGGCGGGCGTGAGCCGCAGGAACACTTCATTGGCTTGCACAGGGTATAACAAGCGTTCACCCGCGGCCTGCGCAATGACCATCGCCGCTGTATTGGCGGACCGCGCATTGTGCAGCCATAGATCATCCTTCAGCATGGCCAGCAATTGCACCGCCAAGAACCGGCCCTTTGATTGCAAATGCCCCGCGCGTTTGCGGCGATAGCGCGCGGCATCGGCAAATGCAGGATCAAAATAGACCAAGGCCTCGGCCCCCATGCCGCCATTTTTGACAAAGCCGAAGCTTAAGACACCGACGCCTGCATTGACCGTGATATCGGCTGGCGCGCATCCCACATGCGCCACCGCATTGGCAAAGCGCGCGCCGTCCATATGCAGGCCAAGCCCGCGTTCGCGGCACAGGGCCCCCAGCGCCGCGACCTCGGCTGGGGTGTAGACCATGCCATATTCGGTGGCGTTGGTAATCGACACAGCGGCGGCCTGCACCTGATGCACATCCTTGCGAATGGCGTCGAGCGTAGAGGTGACGGTCGCGGGCGTTATCTTGGCTCCGTCGCCATCGACCAACATCAACTTCGCGCCAGCGGTGTAGAAACCCGGTGCGCCGCATTCATCAACCTCAATATGTGCCTCTTTATGGCAAATGACGCCCTGATGCGGCTGCACGAGTGAGGCCAGCGCAAGGCAGTTCGCACTAGTGCCAGTTGCCACCCACAGAACCGCGGCATCGCGGCCAAAGAGTTCAGAAAACGCCGCATCCAACCGCGCGCTATATTGGTCACCGTCATAAGCGGTGTCGATATGGTTCGCATCGGCCATGTCTTGCATGACAGCAGGATGCACCGGGGCGGCATTGTCAGAAAAGAAACGCATTAGCGTCCGCATGACGGGAAACCGATGGCGGCGTCAAGGGTTAAGGGGCGGGGGCTGTATATTCAATCAACCCATCGTCCGTCGCCCCAGCGCAGGCTGGGGTCTATCGCGCCTGTCGATCTCCCTAGACACACGACATAGGCACCAGCCTCCGCTGGTGCGACGGGGTTTTTTGCTGATGCCGCTGACAATAGCCTCCAACATAACCTAGGATAACATCTAGGTTGTTGCGCGGCGCTTTAGGCAGTAGCAGCGTTGCCATAAGGGGTGTTCCACAAAATGTTGCGACGTAAAGCAGTTGTCATTGGTGCAGGTATTGGCGGCATAGCATGCGCCATGCGGTTACAAAGCCTTGGCTTTGATACCGAAATCGTTGAGGCATTGGATGCCCCAGGTGGCCGTGCTTATGTCCGCAAGGTGGATGGCTTTGTCTTTGACATGGGGCCGACGGTCCTCACCGTCCCACATTTCATTGAGGAATTGTTTAGCCTGCAGCAAGACCATGCCATGCTAAGCGAGCCGGACTTTCCAGCCCATGTTCTGGACGAAAATGTCCGCGTCCGCGAAGGCATATCGGGCGGTCCGAATACCAGCAAATATGTCGAAATTATTCCGATACTCCCCTTTTACCGTATCTATTTCGATGACGGCACATTTTTCGATTATGATGGTGATCCCATCAGCACGCGCGCACAGATACAGCGCTTGGCGCCCGAGGATCTTGCCGGATATGAGGCCTTTCACGAACAAGCCCGCGCGATATTCCAACGCGGATTTTTGACGCTCGGCTATACCTATTTCGGCAGCCTTGGGTCGATGCTGCGCGTGCTGCCCGATTTGCTGAAGCTTGGCGCGGTGCGCTCGCTGTTCGGCATGGTCAGCAAATATTTCAAGTCGGACAAAATGCGTCAGGTGTTCAGCTTTGAACCCTTGCTGGTCGGCGGCAACCCGATGAAGGTGCCAGCGATTTATGCGATGATCCATTTTGTCGAAAAAACCTGGGGCATTCATTATGCCAAGGGCGGGACGGGCGCACTGGTGGCAGCTTTAGTCAAAAAATTTGAAGACATGGGCGGCCAGTTGCGGGTCAATGCACCGGTGCAGCGCATATTGGTGGAAGACGGCGTTGCCAAGGGCGTCGAGCTTGCAAGCGGTGAGACGATATTTGCCGATGTTGTGGTGTCGAACGCCGATTACGCAACGACTTATCTCAAGCTGGTCGACAAGGCGCATCGGCGCATCAACCGCGATGCCTTGGTAAAATTCCGCAAGCAATCCATGTCGTTGATGGTAATTTATTTCGGCTATGAATGCCGCGACAATGACCCAGATTTGCGCCATCATAACATCATATTGGGCCCACGGTACGAAGCATTGCTCGATGAGATTTTCGAGCAGAAGGTGATGAGCCCCGACTTCTCGCAATATCTGCATATTCCGACGCTGACCGATCCGGCCATGGCGCCTGCGGGTCATCATGCGGCATATACGCTGATCCCCGTGCCCAATAATGCCAGCGGCATCGATTGGGACGTCGAAGGGCCAAAGCTGAGCGCGCGGGTGCTGACCTTCTTGGAAGAGCGCGGCTATATTCCCGATCTTGCGGCGCGGTTGAAACATATGAGTTTCATCACGCCGGATTATTTTTCCGAAACTTTGGGTTCCTATCTGGGCAATGGGTTTGGCGTGGAACCTGTCCTGACCCAGACAGCCTTTTTCCGCCCGCATAATAAGTCGGAAGATGTGCATAATCTCTATCTGGTCGGCCAAGGCACGCAACCGGGTGGTGGTACCCCGTCGGTGATGATGTCGGCAAAGATGACCGCCCGCGAGATCGCCCGCGACTTGGGTGTAGATGCATCGGTCGTAAACGGCGTGCCAAGTTAGCGGGAAGCCGTGTTTTAAAGACGGCTTCTAGGGACGACCTTCTGTATTTGATAAGGCGCGGTGTTTGCCGGCATTTGCGCATCGGGCTGGGCCATGGTCAGCTGATGAAGGCGGAAATCTAGCTAGCATCCTTTTGTATCGCAAAGGCGTTTTTCAACGCATGCAACATAGGGTCAGGATTATCATTTTTGAGTGTGATTGCGCTGACGTCATACCGTGCACCATCGCTTAAGGGCATGGGCATGACCGTCAGGTCGAGCGCACGTGCTTCCCTGTTTGCGAAGGAGGCAGGCAATAAGGTAATCATGTCGCTTTCCGCCACCAGAGCAAGGCAGGACACGAGACTGAGAACCCGGTAATGCGGGAAGCCGGAGCGGCGATATTTTTCTTCTATGTCGGACGGAATGGCCGAGCGGTAGTTTCGATCATAGCCGGGAATGGCCCATTTATACTGTAGCATCTCATCCGAACCAAAGGCGCGTTGCAATACCGGATGGTCTTTGCGCATCACGGCAACATAGGCTTCGTCGATTATCTTATTGATGTGAAACAGCCGCTGTTCGGGAATAGCGCTCACGCTCGTGGAATGAAAAAGCAACATGTCCGCTTCCCGTTGGCGCAACCGGCCTGCTGCGATATCCAGGGGAAGGGTTTCTGCCGTCACGCGAATGTCGGGATATGCCTTGTAAAATGACGTGAGGGCTGGCGCTAAGGATGCTTCCATCACTGCTGGTCCTGCAATGAGCCGCAAATGTCGTGTGCCGGATAACACCTCATCGCCGATTTGGTCTGCTAATGCCAACAGCTCCTCAGCCCGATGCGCAAGGCGGTTGCCGGCATCGGTCGGGACGACACTGCGTGTGGTCCTGTTAAACAATTCTGTGCCCAGTTCTTGTTCAAGCAGTTGCAACGATTTGGTCAGTGCGGAATGCGTCATGCCAAGATCATTGGCGGCTCGGCTGAAACTTTTGTTGCGATACACGGCGACGAACCGAGATAGTCTTTTCAGATTTATATTCATGTTCCAATAATTACATAATATGCATTTATTATTCAATTTTTTAAATTTTTAGCCCGTCTATTTTCATCCTCAATCGTGGGAGAGAAATGTGTGACCATAGGGCAGTTCATCAACCAAAATTGGTTCGTCATAGCGCTTACTGCTTTTGCACTGGGCATACTGCTTGAACTGGGTGCTATTCGCTTTCTCAAGCGCAAGGGTGATGTGCCGTTGAAAGACTCGCTGCTCTCGATTTTTCTTGGGCTCGCAAGTGATCCTGTAAATGCAATATTTGCCTTTATCACCACCGCCGCTTTATTTGCGGCGGTACCCTTTGCTATTGGCGAAATCCCAATCACTTGGGGATCGTTCCTGTTGTGCTTTGTTCTCGACGATTTGCGGTTCTACTTGCACCACCGCATATGCCACCGCGTCCGTTGGGGTTGGGCCATGCATGTGGTCCATCATTCTTCCACCAATTTTAATATGCCCATTGCGCTCCGCCAAAGTTGGATGAAACACTTTACGGGCACAATGATGCTTAAAGTTCCACTCATTTTAATCGGCTTTGATCCTGTATTGGTTGTTTTTTGTGGGGTCCTTAATGCAACTTTCCAATTCTTTCTCCACACCGAGACGATCGACCGTTTGCCACGGTGGTTTGAGTATATTTTCAACACGCCAAGCCATCACCGCGTGCACCATGGTCGAAATCCAGAATATCTGGATGCGAACTTTGCTGGCACGCTGATCATCTGGGATCGCATGTTTGGCACCTTTGTCGAGGAGGACCGCGCCGTGCCCGTTGATTATGGTCTGGTCAAAAACCTAGAGACATTTAATCCGTTCACCATCTTAACGCATGAATATGTCGGCATAGCGCAAGATGCGACGCAGCGCGGACTGAGTATATGGCAGAGATTATGTTATATTTTTGCCCCGCCCGGCTGGAGCCATGATGGGTCGCGTTTGACATCCGCAGACATCAAACGCGAGGCCGGTTTGCTGCCCAATGATAATGTAGCAGCGCCATTGCCGAGAGCGTGATGCCTGCCCATTACGCGCTATCCGATGCGGCCATTGTACTCGTCACGATCTTTGCTGGAAACATGCTTTGGCGAAACGACCGGATATTACCGGCCTTTGCCATGGCGTGCTTCGGGGTGGCGGCCTTTATCGGCGTGGTGCGTTTTGGGGGTGGTTTGCAGGTCGAACTTGCGGCGCTGCATGCGGGCGCTTCTCAAGGCCTAGGCCTTGCCGGCGCCTTGGCAATATTTTGCACCTATCTGTTCCGTCCCAACGATAGGCACAGGATATGGACAATCGCAGTAATATTGTGTGTTGCCACAACGACTCTGTTGTTCGCGCGACCACTTATTGGCCCTTTTTTCATATTGGCCCTCGCGATTGCATTCGTTGTTTCCATCGCGCGACCTATCCCAGCGCGGTCTTGTTGGCTTGTGCCCGTTGCCTGCGCCGTGATGCTTGCAAATACGCTATTCATCCGGCGTGCGGCGTGGCTCGATGAGTCCGTGGCTTGGCATGCCTATCATGTGGTGATTGCTTTGGCTCTCGCTGCACTGGCGCAAGGTTTGATGCCAGTCGCGCGCACCGTGCGGTGATTCAAAAAACAATTTTCTGCCCCACTATTTTTAGTGATCGTTGGTTTGACAGTGTCGAGAACGGTACCACTTCAACACCAAAAGGCGAACCACGACAAACCCAATCGGCATGCTGAGTTATGCCCCCCCGCAGGCAGCGAGCGAAGAAGATCTAGCACTGGTCCATCATTGGGGTGCCAAATTGGCGTTGGCAGGCTGGCCAGTCCTACATGCTTTACAGACAAAGCGGACTGTCCGTTCCTAGGCGTGGCTGCGCTTGATGCAGTATGATAATGCGAGGATTATAACGCACATCTGCCTCCGCGATCACAGGCGATAAAGCGCATGGCCAAAATCGCTTCACAAACTTCCGTCAGAGAGGCGCTTAAAGTGCCACCTAAAGATAAGCTCGACCTTTTGGTCACGGCCTACGATGAGGGGTTCTTCGATGAACTGGTTCAGCAGGCTGAAAATCTGTTGGCGGACTATCCGTCC